>CAMCBD010000035.1 GCA_945872825.1 Nitrosomonas ureae | reverse complement strand
GTCACGAAAAGATCGTGAACTCAGCCTCGCCACATTCGTTAACTTCTATAATACTGTGAAACCTCATACCGGAATTAGTAATATGACTCCGTATGAAAAATTGAGAAACTTTTTCTTCAATCTGTAAACAACACTAGTGATTCTCACACATCAGTCGTATTATTAGCTCCCCCAAATTAAACGCCTTGTTCAACATTGCGGAGGGAACCGAAGTGAGACCGGTCACCCATTTTTTACTCAGCCTTGTTTCACAGGGCTGAGAGCAATAAGTTTTCTATGCTAATTTACAGTCCCTTGCGGTATTGCACATCGCACAGTAGGCGGCCAAATTCTTTCTTGACTACACCGTAGCACTCGCAAGCGGAGGCCTCTAGTCCGGAACGATCGAGTACTGTAATGTGACCGCGGCGGTAGTGAATATTGCCCGCGCGCTGCAAATTTCCGGCTGCCTCGGTAATGCCTTCGCGGCGTACGCCAAGCATAATGGCGATTTGTTCTTGTGTGATGACGAGATCTTGAGAGGGTGCACGATCGAGTGTCAACAATAGCCACCGGCACAACCGTTGTTCTATCGAATGGTGCCGATTGCAGGCCGCTGTCAGGCTCATCTGTGTCATGAGTGCCTGGGTGTAGCGCAATAACAAGCCTTGCATCAATCCTGCCCGGTTGAATTCCTGTTTGAGTATGCGGCTTTCAAGGCGGTAAGCGTGACCGGCAGTTTGCACCATGGCTGAACTGGGTGTGGTATCGCCACCCATGAAGAGTGCAATACCGACGACACCTTCATTGCCGACGCCTGCAGTTTCCGCGGATGCGCCAGACTCCGTTACATAGTGCAACGAGACTATGGCAGTGGTGGGGAAATAGGCGTGACGTAATTGTTCGTCAGGTTCATAAATATACTTCCCGAGCGGCATTGCGACCAATTCCAGGTGCGCCGCTACGGCTCGAAGTCGCTTGCAGGAAGCGCGGCGAGGAGGTGATTTTGATTGGGGCTATGGGTTAAGAGCACGGCAGAGTGTCCGAAACAGGCGTTCTATTTTTTGGATGTAATCTCTAATCCGATGCCGCGGTAACCAATGTAGCCACAAAATCGGTTGAACATGGGTTCCCCGCTGACGCGAAACTTTTGATGCGAGCCATCATCATTGGTCCGGCCAAATTCGAAATCCAGAAAAGGCTGCCGTGCGGCAATCTTTGCCTGTAATTCTGCATGTTCCGCCGCATTCCATCCGGATAGCTTGTCGTTACTTGATTCGCCAGCCAAGGAATCAACTCGAACGCCGAGCATTTCCAGAACAGGGCCGGAGACTTTGGTAAAGTTACCGCTCTCGTCTTGCTCCCAGTACCAATCGGAAGCTAATTCGGTAAGGCTGCGATAGCGCGCTTCGCTTTCGCGTAGTTCGGCCGTACGTTCTTGAATAGTTTGCTCCAGTAATAGATTGTGCTGATGAAGTAACTTATAGAGTAACCGCACTTCAAGTATGTTATGGATGCGCGTTTTCACTTCAACCAGATCAAACGGTTTACTGATGAAATCCTTGGCACCGGCCTGCAACGCACGCAGCTTGTGGGCAGGCTGCGCCATAAGTACGATCACTGGCAGATAGGCATCCGACTCGTTGGTCTTTAAGCCTTCCATCACTTGAAAGCCATCCATATTGGGCATCTGCAAGTCGAGCAGAATAAGGTCATAGCCGATCTTACGATGCCGTGCGCAAACCTCCTGCGGATTCATGGTTGACTCCACTTGCATATAACCGGCTTCGCTCAGTAACTGCTCAAGCATACTGACATTGGGTTCTTGATCATCAACAATAAGGATGCTGGCATTAAGAATGTCGGGGGTACTAACTATCATATTTTTTCCATATTTTTGCCGGCTGATTGCGTCTCGGAAAATTTTAGTGCCGCGTCTAGGGTGTCGAGAAATTCGTTTAGCTTGATGGGTTTTGTGAGGTAACGAAAGAATCCGACCTCAAGGCCTCTTACGATGTCTCGCGGCATAGCGTTGGCGCTGAGCGCGATAACCGGTATATGGGTTGTCGCCGGATCTTTGCGCAGAATTTCCAGCGCATGGATCCCGCTAATGCCAGGCAAATTGATGTCCATGAGGATCACGTCCGGCAGCGAAGCGCGCGCCATTTCGATACCACGAAGACCATCCTGAGCGCTCAGCAAGTGGATATCAGGCCGACGTTCGAGCAGGTTTTCTACTAACAGCAGATTGGCCGGATTGTCTTCGACATAGAGTAAGGTGCGTAAAGGCGTGTCAGCTGAAATCTTTGCCGGGACGATAGTCATGGATTGATCGTCATCTGGCGCTATTTGTGGCGCAACTGTCAGATTTAATTCGATCCAGAACACACTGCCGTTCCCGACAGTACTTTCTGCCCCAATTGCACCGCCCATTAATTCCACCAACCGTTTACTGACCATCAGACCGATACCCGTGCCTTCCTCCGTGCCGGTCTCTCGTCCAAGCCGGTTGAATGGCTGGAACAGTTGTGAGAGATTTTCCACGCTCAAGCCTTCGCCAGTATCAGTAATGCTAATGCGGATACGGTTTGCAGTACTTGCGCTGTAGTTCACCACCACCGTGCCACCTGTCCTATTGTATTTGATCGAATTAGAAAGCAGGTTGATGAGAATTTGTTTTACTCTTGTCCGATCCGCTTTGACAAAGTAGGGGCAATCGAACTGAGGAAATGTCAGTTGGATGCCGCTTTTTTGTGCTTGAGGCTCAATCATGGCTTGGCAATCGCTCATTACCTCGTTTAACGACATGGGTTCTAGTGACAACAACAACTTGCCGGATTCGATCAACGCGAGATCGAGGATTTCGTTGATCAAATCCAACAAATACCAGCCTGCCAAGAGAATCTGGTCAATATTGCTCTTCTGGCGGGGGGTGAGCGGTGGGGAGCCTGATTCGATCAACTGCGCGAAGCCGAGGATCGCATTAAGCGGAGAACGCAGCTCATGGCTCATACTGGACAAAAAATCTGATTTTGCGAGGTTGGCTTTTTCCGCGATAGACTTGGCACTTTCGAGCTTGATATTTGTTTCATGCAGTGCCTGATCAAGAAGTTTGCGCTCCGTGATATCGCGCGCTGCTGCGAACACACCTTGCAGTGTTCGGTCACGATCGTGGAAAGTCGTTGCGTTATAAGACACAACCGTTTCCTTGCCATCCCTGGCGTGTGCAGTTAATTCATAATTGGTAACCCGATTTTCAGCTAGCACCCGTTTGATGCCTGCTTCCGCTCGTTCCGGATCGGTAAAGTAATTCTTGAACGGTGCACCGATCAGTTCATCCCGCGTGCAGCCAGTGAGCGCTTCCATTTGCTTGTTGACATCCGAAATCATGCCGGACGGATCAGTAGTTATTAGCGCATCCATATTGGATTCGATGAGAGAACGTGTGTAGAACTGCTGGTCGCGCAAACGCTGATCGAGTTTCTTTTGTTCCGCTTCGGCTTGTTTACGCAGCGTATTATCAGTGCCAATCAGCAGATAGCCGATGATTACGTCCTGGGCGTCGCGTAGTGCCGTGACGGAAACCACTGCTGGGAACCGGCTGTCATCCTTGCGGATAAAGGTAAGTTCGTAAATATCCTCGATACCCCGCGAGGCTTTGAACACGAGCGCCTCAAGGCCTGGCGTAATCGGTGTGGAGAGTTCGATGCTTAAAGCCTTAGCGCGCGCGATTAATTCTTTGGGATCAGAAATATCTGCTAACGTGATTTTGTCCATTACTTCAGCGGCTGTATAACCCAGCATGCGCTCTGCACCCACGTTAAAAATCTGGATCACGCCTTTGGCGTCAGTCGCGATACTCGAAAAATTGGCACTATTGAAAATTGCGTTTTGCAACGCTCTTGTTCTCAGCAAAGTTTCCTGACGCCGCATTTCGGTAGCACCGTCTGCCTTAGCGTCACCATTAGGGGTGGTTGTGTCGATTCCTGTTTCAAACAAAGCCAGTCTCCGGATAAAACGTACAACTGCACGCGCTCAGATTTCGTGTATTGGAATAGAAAATGAATGCAGGAAAATCGTTAAGAAGTGTATTTTCTTGAGTTACTGTCAATGACACCTAACATAGACCTGCCGCACCGGCGCTGGTGGTTTAACACTTAGTGAATGCTGCGACATGTTATCCACTATACGCTAAAGCCACATATATATCTTCTGTTTGGTTGTGTCTGTGCGGTATCGAGCATAGGTAAGCTTATGGAGGGAATAAATGTTTTTATCAAAGATTCTAATAGGGGATGGAACAGTTAGTGCAGGGCGGGGTGGAACCAAAGGGATCAAGCACGATTGATTCTGGGTGATCAGTAAACAATCTCAATATTCTCTGCTTTAAAGTGCGCGGTTAACGATTGCAACAAATCATCGTGCAAATTAACCCGCCAATCATTTCCCAATTCAAGCTCGCCACTGGCAAAGTCATTGTGATAGATGACAGCGACCGGGCAGGCTGGGTGATTATTATTGCCGGATAAGCCGGATTTCTGAGTTTGATTGGCGAAGGGTGCCAGCAAGGTTTTGAGATTGGAAACCTGGCTGAGTGTCGAGGGGTCGCAATGAATCCTGATTTGTTTGGCAAAGCGTGAGCGTATTCCGGCGAAATCATAGAGCTGTTCGGCGGTAATTCTGAGTTCGTCGCCTTCTTCGCCATTGTATCCACGATTACTGACTTTCGCTTCGGCGATTAGCAGTTGGTCTTCTTTTAACCACGCGCGATTGGCATCGAATAATTCGCTGAAAATAACCAGTTCAACACGCGCTTTGCCATCGTCCAGATTGATGACGCCCATTCTGCCGCGGCGCGTCATTTGCACGCGGATGGAATGAATGATTCCGGCGAGCAGTTGTGGTTCGCGGCTTGGATTCAGCCGATCCAGCCGGGTACGGATGAATCGTTTTAGCTCTGCGGCGTAGGTATCAAATGGGTGTCCGCTAAAATAATAGCCCAGACCGATTTTTTCATGGCGCAGTTTTTCCCGGTCGGACCATGATTCCGCATGAATCAGTTGTGGCTGCATCTGGGTTTGATCACCAACTTCACCGAATAGATTGGCCTGGCTGGAAGACCGGCTTACTTGTTCGGCAGATTCGATCGCCAGACCGACAGAAGCCAACAGACTGGCGCGGTTGGGGTTGATGGCGTCAAAAGCGCCCACACGGATCAGTGATTCCATCACGCGGCGATTGGCGACACGCCGGTCGACACGGTTACAGAAATCGAATAAATCAGTAAATGGTCCAGTTTGTTTGCGCACCGCAATGATTGAGCTGATCGCGGATTCCCCGGTGCCTTTCACCGCACCGAGACCGAAGCGGATGGTTTTGTCATCGGCCGGGATAAAACGGTAGCCGGAACGATTGATGTCCGGCGGCAGTATCGTTAATCCGTTGGCGATGGTGTCCTCAACAAAAATATGCACTTTGTCGGTGTCATCCATATCGGCGGACAAACACGCGGCCATAAATTCAGCCGGGTAGTGCGCTTTCAGATAGGCGGTCTGGAAGGCGATCAGCGCGTAAGCAGCAGCATGGGATTTGTTAAAACCGTAACCGGCGAATTTTTCCATCAAGCCGAACAGTTCAGTGGCTTTATCTTTGCTTAAGCCATTGTTGACCGCGCCATTCACGAAAATATCGCGTTGTTGCGCCATTTCCTCAACTTTCTTTTTGCCCATCGCGCGGCGTAATAGATCGGCGCTGCCGAGGCTGTAGCCGCCGATCACTTGCGCAATCTGCATGACCTGTTCCTGATAAATCATGATCCCATACGTTGGACCCAGAATCGGTTCCAGACGGGGATCGAGATAATCTATCGTTTTTTTGCCGTGCTTACGGTCAATAAATTCCGGAATCAGATCCATCGGGCCGGGGCGGTACAACGCGACCAGTGCTATGATGTCTTCAAAACAATCGGGTTTTGCTTTTTGCAACAAATCGATCATGCCGCGCGATTCAAACTGGAAGATGCCGACTGCATTGCCCTTGCGCATCAGCGCGTAAGTGCGTTCATCCTCAAGCGGCAGTGTCTCCAGTGAAAAAGGCCGGGTTGTAGACTCAATTTCAGTAGAAGGCTCGGCTTTTTTGCGCGATTGACGGATATAGCCAACGGCGCGATCCAGTGTGGTCAGCGTGCGTAATCCAAGAAAGTCGAATTTGACCAAACCAACTTTTTCAACATCATCCTTATCCAACTGGCTGACGACCGAATCACCGGATTCCGTACAATAGATCGGACAGAAATCTGTTATCTCGCCGGAAGCGATCAAGACACCGCCGGCATGCATGCCGACATTGCGCGTAATACCTTCCAGGCTTTCCGCCAGTTCGAGCAAATTACGCACATCTTCTTCCTCCTCGGCGCGTTGATTGAGTTGCGGCTCGACTTGGCGTGCTTTTTTTAACGTCATGCCAATCTCAAAGGGGATCAATTTGGCGAGCTGATCGACAAAGTTATACGGCAGATCCAGCACCCGGCCGATATCGCGAATCACTGCTTTGGCCGCCATCGTGCCAAACGTGACGATTTGGGAAACTTTTTCCGTGCCATAGCGCTGTTTGACGTACTCAATGACTAATTCGCGCCGGTCCTGGCAGAAATCAATGTCAAAATCGGGCATGGATACGCGTTCCGGATTCAGAAAGCGCTCAAACAGTAGATCGTAGCGCAATGGATCGAGATCAGTAATTCCCAATGAGTACGCCACTAAAGAGCCAGCTCCAGAGCCGCGTCCGGGACCGACCGGCACATTGTTGTGCTTAGCCCAGTTGATGAAATCGGCAACGATCAAAAAGTATCCGGCAAACCCCATCTGAATAATGGTATTCACTTCAAACTCAAGGCGCGATTGATACTTGAGCATTTTGTCATTGCGCACGGTTTCATCAGGAAACAGGCTGACCATACGTTGTGCCAGACCGGTTGCAGCCTGGTCGAGTAAATATTGTTCCAGACTCTCATTATTTGGTGTGGGAAACAAAGGCAGCCGGTTTATACCCAGTTCCAATACCAAATTACAACGCTTGGCAATTTCTATCGAATTTACCAATGCGCTGGGAATATCGGCAAACAGTTGGGCTATCTCGGCTTGTGACTTGAAATATTGCTGTTCCGTGAAATTTCTCGGGCGGCGCTTGTCTTCCAAGGTGTGGCCTTCTGCGATACAAACCCGCGCTTCATGTGCCCGGTAATCTTCTGCATTCAGAAATTGTATTGATTGCGTGGCAACGACAGGCAGATTAAATTTTTTGGCCAATACCAGCGATTGCTGGACTAGCATGATCTCATTGGCATGGCCATCCCGCTGGATTTCAATATAAAATCGATCAGGAAACAAATCAGCCCATTTTTGCGTCAGAATTTCCGCTTGTTGCAGATTATTTTGCAAAATGGACAATCCGATGTCACCAAAACGGGCGCCTGATAGCGCGATTAATCCTTGCGTACCCGATTCATTTGAATGCAACCATGATTCCTTGATTTCGGCTCTGCCATGATACTGGTTTTCCCGATAAGCGCGTGATAACAGGCGAGATAACAGCAAGTAACCAGCGTGCGATTGGCATAGCAGCAAAAGCCGGATTGCCTTGTTGCGATCGGATTCATTGGTGATCCAGACATCACAGCCGAATATCGGTTTGATGCCACTTTTATAGGCACTTTGGTAAAATTTGACCAGACCGAAAAAATTGGAGAGGTCAGTCAGTGCCAATGCGGGCATTTGGTCGGCCACTGCTTTGGCAACAACCTCGGGAATACGGATGGTGCTATCCAGAATGGAGTATTCGCTGTGCAATCGCAAATGGATAAAAGCGGGGCTGGTTGGCATGAAGTTACAATTCGAGTTTGCGGAAACTCTGAAATTAATACAATCGAGCGCTATTCTACATTATGTTGAAATCACCAGAGCTTTTTAAAATTTAGGATCGTTCGCGCTCGTTTTGCTGGCATTGATAGTGAAAGAAACTGAGTATCTTTTGTGGTAGCCAATTCAATTTTCCTGGAAAGGGGCCTTGCATGAATCCGACGTGACCGCCTTGCTCCGGAAATTCCAAAGTGACAGCGGAGGATACCGCTTGTTGAACTGGCAGTACCGATGCTGGCATGAACGGATCATTCCGCGCATTAATCAATAAAGTGGGTACTTTGATATGTCCGAGCCATTGATTGCTGCTTGATTGCCTCCAATAGTCATCAGTATCGCGAAAACCATGCAGAGGCGCCGTGACCAGATTGTCAAAATCATAAATTGATGCACATTTTTTGAGCGCTTGGGCATCAAATAAGCCAGGAAACTGTTCCAGTTTTTCAAACGCTTTGGTCTTGAGCGTTGTTAGGAAATGACGGGTATACACTTGATTGAATCCGGTATCCAAAGCTGTGCCGGCAGCAGCCAGATCGAGCGGAACGGATACCGCAGCAACGCCTGCCACGAGTTCTTTTGCTTGTTCCCCTTTCTCACCCAGCCATTTCAATAGCGCATTGCCGCCCAAGGAGACACCCATCACATAAACCGGTTGCGTTGCACATGCCGCCGGCATCTGATTGATGACACTCCGCAACATCCAGTCGATTTCAGCGGAATCACCAGCGTGGTAGGCGCGAGATAATCGGTTAGGTACCCCGGAACATCCGCGGAAATGAATAACAGCGCTGCGCCAGTGATAAGCTCTCAGGCTATTAATCATACTTAAAATATAATGACTGGATGAATCGCCTTCGAGTCCATGGAAGAATATTACTAAAGGCGAGTCGGCAGATCCGTCCGTCCAATCCACATCGATAAAATCACCATCATCCAGCTCCCAGCGTTCGCGCCGGTACATGAACAGTTGCGCCGGCTTATTAAAATAAGGATAAAGTGTTTGTATATTTCCGCCGGGTAGCCAGGATGGCGCTGTATAACGCCTTGTGTATAAAGGAATGGTGCTTTCAGACATGTTTGCTATTTTCACTGAGACATCCGGGTTATTTTTAGTATTCAATTGCGGGCAATAGTTTAACTTGCGTAGATTCTAATATAAAAATGGCCAGCTATTTTTGCTGGCCATTTTAATTAAGATTAAGGTACCTCAGAGAATGGTTAAGATTCCTTACTAAAATTTACTCCATTGATTACTGCGATCACCGGCAGCAATTTTACTTCTTTTCTTTAAATGACTGTTGCTATTGTGCAAATTGCTTCTGTCCGTTAATGCGGTTCTTTTGTCAGTCAACTGAACTACGGTTGCTGGAAGTTTTGCAGTATTTTGTGCAACATTGAATATGGAAATGGCGCCGACTAACTCGTGCGCTTGCTGTTCCAACGAAGCGGCGGCAGCGGCTGCCTGTTCACAATGCTGTCAATGACATTAATAATGTCTGCAATTTTGCTTGCGCTTTTGCCGATTGATGACATCGTTGAGACGACTTCTTTCATCATTTCGCCACCTTTGGTGGTAACTTCTTATTTAAATCTAAGAAATCATGACTATATAGTGTAGGAACTATCTTGTTGCGATTGCACCGGATACGTATATGTGTGAATTTCCAGTTAATCTCAGTTCGAAATGATCAGCGTTCACGGAGTCAAATAGAAGAACAATCAGAATATTCCTATGGTTTTTAATATTTCAGACAGATACTATTCAGCATACAATTTCTTTTGGTATAGGCATCAGAAAAGAAATAGACAGCTATAAAGCAAGACATCCATGAGAGAAACAGGCACATAAACGTGATCCCCAATTGAAAGCAATATGAGCTTGCAAAAAGAATCTATCCGGATTAAGAAATTTTCCCCCGATAAGTTTTTGGATTCGGCAGAAAATCCATCAATTGATTCCGGAGTAGAGCCAAATTCAAATCCAAGAATCGCAGCGCGCAAAGCGCTGCTCATTCCCAACTCGGTGCTTGATAGGGGTAATCTCTCAAGTATGAATGAGATTGGAACACAAGAGAAATTGGATAAATTGGCATGCTTATATGAAATTTCCCGTGACATGCTGACTATTCGTTCTATTGATGATCTGTGTCAACAACTCATTGAACATATGGAATTGGCATGGCGCCACTCGGGTGATGTTTTTCCTCTCATCGAAATTGATAATCAATGTTTTGCATCCAATGAAATTGTGCACGCTTTAGAACATCAGTTTTCTGCCCCAGTAACTGTTAGGGAAAGGGTTCGCGGACAAGTCTGCATTTTTTATGAAGATACCAATCTAATACGGTGGTCGCAAGATGAGGATTCTGTATTTTTACAAAATATAGCCAATGATCTCGGTTTATGGCTGGAACAAAAGCAGCTTGTTGATGAACGAATAGCTTCGTTGAACGAAGTCAGAATGATTGAAAGGGCGCTTGATGAGCATGCCATCATAGCAATAACCAACAAACAGGGGAATATAAAATATGTTAATCAAAAATTTTGCTCTGTTTCCCAATACTCAATTGAAGAATTAATAGGGCAAGATCATCGCATTGTTAGCTCTTGTTACCATTCCAAAGAATTTATACGTAACTTATGGACTACCATTGCGAAGGGTGAAACCTGGAAGGGGGAAATCAAGAATCGCGCTAGAGATGGCACTTATTACTGGGTCGATACCACAATCGTTCCATGTCTTGATCATAGTGGCTCTCCGTATCAATACGTTGCAATCCGTACCGAGGTGACGGAATACAAGCGATTGGAACAAAAAATGGAGGAGCAAGTAGCTGAATTAGCTCGTTCTAACGATGAGCTTGAGCAATTTGCGTATGTTGTTACGCACGACTTGCAGGAGCCGCTCCGTACGATTAGTAGCTTTGTTCAGTTACTGAAGAAATATTCTAGCAATCAATTGGATGAGCGCGCAAATGACTTGATCTCGCACGTGATAGCCGGTACAAGTCGCATGCAGATGCTGATTGATGATCTGTTAACTTATGCACAAGTCAATGCGAGCCAAGCCCTGAAAGAAATAGATTGTGAATGTTTATTAAATAATGTTCTGGCTGATTTGTCTGTCACGAGTGATGAATGTAACGCGATCATCACCCATGATAAGCTCCCCGTGGTTAGAGGTATACCTTTCCAGCTTATTCAATTATTTACCAATTTAATCAATAATGCATTTAAATTTCAACGAGAGCGGCCACCACGAATACATGTCGGCGTAGAAGAAAATCCGGATGAATGGGTTTTTTCGGTGAGCGATAACGGAATTGGTATAGAAGCACAATATTTAGAACGGATTTTCCGGGTATTTCAACGGTTGCATAGCCGTAGAGAATATGCGGGTACGGGTATCGGTTTGGCAATTTGTAAGAAAGTTGTCGAACATCACGGGGGGAGCATATGGGTCAAATCAGAACCTAATGTAGGCTCCTCATTCTATTTCTCAATTCCAAAAATTAATTAAGTATTTGTAATGCGATATAAAAATAATACTCATCC
This sequence comes from Nitrosomonas ureae, assembly GCA_945872825.1. Taxonomy (GTDB): domain Bacteria; phylum Pseudomonadota; class Gammaproteobacteria; order Burkholderiales; family Nitrosomonadaceae; genus Nitrosomonas; species Nitrosomonas ureae_D. The sequence goes on along the minus strand of CAMCBD010000035.1, from coordinate 16,449 downwards.
CAGCGTAATTCTGATGATTGATGACAATCCTACAGATGTTTTGTTGATTAGAGAGGCTTTTGCATTCTGTGAAGCGGATTGTGGAGTTCATGTAGCAGAGGATGGTGTGTATGCATTAGAGTTCCTAAAGCAACAAGGCCAAAATATTCACGCGCCTCGTCCAGATCTCATCTTGCTGGATTTAAATATGCCGAGAAAAAATGGATTCGAAGTTTTGGCCGAACTGAAAACGGATCCTGAATTAACTAGCATCCCTGTCATTGTCTATACATCTTCTGTGGCAAGGGAAGATATCAAAGCTGCCTATAATAGTCATGCGAATGGTTATATTAGAAAATCGGTGGATTTTGATGAATGTATAAAAACAGCAAAATCAATTAAAGATTTCTGGTTTTCTACTGCAATATTATATGAGCCATAATCTGTTATGACCCTGACCAAGATTCATATTTTATTAATTGAAGATAATGAAACTGACGCAATACTTGTGCAAAGTGACTTACAACAAGCGATGGGCGATCAGATTTCTGTGGTTCATACGGAACGATTAGATTCTGCGCTGCAATTAATTCAACAGCAGTCATTTGATCTCATCTTGTCGGATCTTACGCTACCCGATAGCGATGGAATTACAACGATTAATCGATTGCGTGAAAGCGCTGCCGATATACCTATCGCAGTTTTATCTTTCAGGGATGATGAAAAACTTGCAATCAAAGCAATTAAAGCCGGTGCGCAGGATTATCTCGTTAAGGGAAGTCTGACAGAGGGTGTTCTGGCGCGGGTTATTCGCTATTCAATCGAAAGAAAGCATATCGAGGAAAGTAACCGGAAAGCACAAAAACGGTTTCAGACTATCTTTGAAAAAGCACCTCTGGGCATTGCGTTGATTAATTTATCAACGGGAAAATATTACGATGTGAATCCAAAGTATGCATCCATTGTCGGAAGGTGTGTGGATGAACTTCTTTGTACCAATCAGTCGGATATTCTTCATGCGGATGATGTATCCTCCTACCGGAATGATATTGAGAAATTCATCAATCATCAGTCGTGTGATTGCAAGCTAGCAAAAAGAGTCCTGCGCCCGGATATGTCCATTATCTGGATTGAAATTTCTATCGTGCCGTTTGAGATCATGGGGAATGGGGAAGTATGCCATTTATGTATGATTGAAGACATTACGGAAAGTAAGCGGATGATCGAAAATCTCCGCCAGTTAACGACACATTTGCAGGATGTCAGGGAAGAAGAAAGAACCCGGATTGGCCGAGAAATACACGATGTTCTGGGTGGAACCTTAACTGTTCTGAAAATGGATCTGGATTGGCTTTCCAAGAAAATAAGTGCGAATCCAATGTATGAACGGATCAGATCACTTTATGAATTAACGGGTGAAGCCATCGAAACAGCACGAAGGGTTTCAATAAATCTGCGTCCCAATGTACTGGACAATTTAGGATTGTATGGTGCCATCGAATGGCAAATACGTGAATTTGAGCAACGCACCAATATTCGATGCGCATTAGAATCAACGATATCAAGCTTATCTTTTAATAATAAGAACTTTGAAACCAGTATTTTTAGAATTATACAGGAAGTGTTTATCAATATAGTCTGGCACTCACAAGCTACCAGAGTCGATATTGAACTCTCTGAAGATGAGGATGATATTTTGATTGCCATTAAAGATAATGGTGTTGGGATCACCAAATCACAAATGCTGAATCCTGAGTCATTTGGAATAATCGGTATGAATGAGCGGATACAGCAATTCGGCGGTAAACTGGAAATAACTGGTACACCTTCACAGGGTAGTGTTGTAACACTTAAAATACCGCTTACCATAGCAACAACAAATGTTGGGGAATTAATCAATGATTAAAGTTCTGATTGCAGATGATCATGCTTTATTTCGTGACGGACTTAAACGAATTATCAATGAAACAGACGATATCGATGTTGTTGCGGAAGCCATTGATGGGAAGGATATTTTAAAGAAAGCGAAGGAATGTGATTGGGATATTGCGCTGTTGGATATTAATTTGCCCGATAGCAATGGACTGGATATTCTGAAAAGAATATTATCAGCGAATGCTGCTTCACGTGTTCTGGTTTTAAGCATGTACCCGGAAGAGGAATATGCGATTCGGGCAATTCGTTCCGGAGCATCTGGGTATTTGACGAAAGACAGCCCGACCGATCAGCTGATTAGTGTGATTCGCCGACTTGCCAAGGGAGGGAAGTATGTAAATCCTGAGCTGGCAGAGAAGCTCTTCTTTAGTCCTATTCCAGATGCTGAGAAATTGGCTCACACAACATTCTCAGACCGGGAGTTCTATGTTTTTAAACTTATAGTTGGCGGGGAATCTTTAACATCCATCGCCAATAAATTGTCACTCAGTGTTAAAACAGTCAGTACGTATCGAACGCGAATTCTGGAAAAAATGAAGATGAAGAATAATGCACAATTGGTCCGGTATGCGATTCAACACCAGCTGGTTGAATAAGATTGTATGCGATGGCTACATTAAATTTGTGGGGAAAAGGATTGTAATATTACTTGTTTGAGTAATGCCAGTTTTCCATGAAAGAAATGTTCGGCGCCGGGTATGAAAATGATGGGTTGAGATTGGGGAGTTGCCCATGCCAGTAAATCGCCTGGTATGACGATATCATCTTGATCACCTTGAATAATCAAAGCTAATTTCGTTGTTTCCGGGACTGCCGGTGCATTTAAGTTAACAACTGATGGCGCAACCAGAATGAGAAATTCTGGAGCCAGTTGCTCAGCAGCATGTAACTGAATTGCGCCACCAAATGAGAAACCTGCCAGGAGTAGCGGCAGATCCGCCGAATGCGCATGGAATTGATTGCGGATTGTTTGCGTGACAGCCGTTACATCTTTTATCTCGCCGATGCCATGATCAAAAGCACCTTCGCTTTTGCCCACACCCCGAAAATTAAATTTAGCTGTGATAAATCCAAGCGCTAACAAGGTAGTAAATAATGTATGAATAACCTTGTTATCCATTGTTCCGCCATGTAACGGATGCGGATGTGCGATGATGGCAATTCCTTTCGGAATGGATTCTGGTTCCCCCAAAATGACTTCAAGTTTCCCAGCAGGGCCACCAATGAAAAATTTTTGCGTAACAGTAAGCAAGTTTTTTTACCTTAAAAGCGTGTCAAATTCGGTTGCTATTAAATTTTTAGGCGTTCAACGATATTGCCTTTAAGCAGATGCTCATCGATGATTTCATCGATGTCGTCTTTATCGATATAGGTATACCAGGTTTCATCGGGATAAATGACGATGACCGGCCCTTGCTCGCAGCGATCCAAGCAACCGGCAGTATTGATGCGGATTTTTTCCTCACCACTCAGCTTTAGCGATTTAATACGTTGCTTGGCGTAGTCGCGCAATTCCTGAGCGCAGAAATTGTTACAACATTTGGCACCGCCTTCGCGTTGATTGGTGCAGAAAAAGACATGATATTGATAGTAGCTCATAGGTGCTCGATAAAAAATTGATAGACCGTTAGTTTAGCGTAATTTGATCTCTGTCCAAATGCGGCTGAGTATCCGGCGTTGTTTATGATTCAGGTCCGTAATCATTTCCAGACGGGATAACGATTCCTCGTCAGGAAATATTACTTTATTTTGAAGTAATTCAAGCCGGATGAATGGCTTGGCATCCATGTTGGGATTGCCTGATCCAATCAAGTTGGTCAGCTCAACGGAATTCTTACCATCCAGCATAAAATTAATAAACTGATGCGCAAGATCCGGGTGTTTTCCACTTTGATGTAGCACTATGCTGTCCAACGACATCACCGCACCCTGCTTGGGGATCGCATAATCAATTGCGAAATGGCGTCCGGTTTTTTGGGCATCCAGCGCAGCCTGAAATAAATCGTTTGAATAACCGTGCGCCACCCATAAATCGCCTATGGCAATTTCGCGGATGTAGCTCGTGTTGCTGAATGCAGCCCAATACGGTTTGGCACGAATGATTAATTCCTTGGCTTGATTCCAATGGGTTTCATCTTGATCATTCGCCGCATAACCCAGGTATAGCAATGCAGCCGCCATCAATTCACGCGGACTATCCAGCACGGTAACGCGGCCTTTTATTTTCTGCAGGTATTCCGGTTCAAAGATAATCGCCCAAGTATCTGTCGGCAAACCGAGTTCTCGCACTTTATTCGTATTAAATCCTAGTACAGTGAGCGTATAAGCATAGGGGACAGAATATTGATTCGTAGGATCGAATAGCGTTTTGAGATAAGCAGGATGGATATTCTTGATATTCGGCAATGACGCTTTATCCAAGGGGATGAGAACACCTTGTCGTATCAAAGTATCCATGGCATTGCCTGTTGGTACAATTAAGTCATAACCGGATGCACCGGCAGCCAGTTTGGCCAGCATCTCCTCATTGTCAGAAAAATAATCTTGTTTTACCTGGCAATCGCATGAAGCTTCAAAACGTTGAATAGTCTCTGGAGCAATGTAATTGTTCCAATTAAATACTTGCAGTATGCGGGCAGGGGTTTTATTGGAACCCGTAGAATTGTTTTGTTGCACGCAACCAATTGCAGAGATTGTTATGAGTAACGCTAAACTCAAACGAACTGATATTGGCAGCGAATCCACCATGACTATTTTGATTCACCTCTCAACATGCTGGTATCAAATCGCGTTGCGATGATAATCAGCGTTAATGTCAATAGCATCAATAATGTTGAAATGGCATTCACCTCCGGTGTGACAGCTACTTTGATCATCGTATAAATTTGAATCGGCAGAATCGGTTCGCCGACACCTTTAGTGAAGAAAGTAATGACAAAATCATCAATTGAAAGAGTAAATGACATTAAAGCCCCTGCGATGATGGCCGGCCTTATTAAAGGCAAGGTGATTTGATGAAAGGTCTGCCAGGGTGTTGCACCCAAATCTCGCGCAGCTTCAAAAATGGACTCATCCATTCCTTGCAAACGCGCGCGCACGATAATGGCGACAAATCCGATACAGAAAGTTGTGTGAGCAATAATAATGGAGAGCATACCCAGCGTCAGGTTGAGTACTTGCAGGAAAAACAAGAGCAGCGAAACACCTAACAGGATTTCAGGCATGGCAACCGGAGTAAATGCCAGGATCGGCAATACTTTTAGTTTGTAACGATGAATCGCCAAGCCTGCCATGGTTCCCAACGTGGTTGCCAGAAAACTGGCACTGATCGCAATGATCAATGAATTACGTGCAGCCAGCAACATTTCATGATTATTCAATAACGCTTTATACCAATGTAAGGTAAAACCAACCCACTCGGCATTGAGTTTTGAGTCGTTAAATGAAAACACGACTATAATAATTAGTGGAATATACAAAAAGGCATAGACCAGAATCGATGCTATCCACAAGACTGTCTGACGGTGCGGTATCTTAATCATTCAAAAACGGAAATGGACGAGGTCTATGTCATTCGGATTGCCGGTTTGGCAAACCAGGAAAACAATCCTGCGATGCCTAATACCGCCAATGTCAGCATGATTGACAGTGTCGAGCCAAAAGGCCAATCTCTGGTTCCCAGAAATTGATCTTTAATCAGATTGCCGATCATGATATCGCCTGTTCCACCCAAGATGTCGGGAATTGCAAACATGCCCAGAGCAGGAATAAAAACCAGAGCTGATCCGGAAAATATGCCGGGCAGAGATTGCGGCCAGGTGACATACCAGAAGCGCTGCCAGCTATTCGCACCTAAATCTTGTGCCGCATCGAGCAAAATAGGGTCATGCTTTTCCAGATTGGTATACAACGGCAGTATCATAAATGGCAAGTGAACATAAACCATCCCGATCAGAACCGCGAAAGGGGAGAATAACAGTGTGACCGGTGCAATACCAAAAAAAACTAGAATCCCGTTGATAAAGTGACTTAGCCCGGATTCTGGGCCGAGGATAATCATCCAAGCATAAATACGAACCAGAAAATTACTGGCAAACGGCAACACAACCAGCATGATCATCAGATTACGAAATTTTTTCCGGCTGCGAGCAATCAGTAAAGCAAGCGGGTAGGCCATGGCGATGCAAATGAGGGTGGTGATTGTTGCTACCGCAAATGACTTTAAAAATATCTCGATATAAATAAAATCACTAAAGAAGAATTGATAGGTTTCAATCGTCAAACCGGAATCTCCAGCCACTTCTCCCGGCAAGAGTTTAACGGGAGCCAGACCGCCAAATTCGCCCGGAAGGCGAAAAGAAGTGAATATCATGATCAAGCTCGGCGTTACAAAGAAAATCAGCAAGAATAATAGCGGGGGGCCACTGATGAGCCATTTGACGAGACGGCTTGAGGTTTGCATGTTTTAATATTTCATGATGGGCTGGGCTAATCAGGAAAAAACTGTGCGGATTGCTCTTGCCAACTGACGGCAACCGTGTCTCCTACCTCAAAAGGCTTGGTATGACCCGGTACTGAATTGGGAAGTAATGCTTCAATTTGTGTGCTGTTAGAAAGCTCAATAATATAAGTGGTGACATCACCGATATAAAGAAAATCCTTTATTTTTCCATTTAATTGGAATTCAGTATGGATTGCTGTTGTCAACGGAACGATACGAACTTGCTCGGGGCGCACAGCAAACACGCCGTGATCGTTCACTTTGATACGATCTTTTGCCGGTACGGCGACTTCTCCCAATCCTTCAACTTTTAATTTTAAATGTACGGGAGAAACCTCAGTAACCCATGCATTCAGCATATTTATTTTTCCAATGAAGTCCGCAACAAAACGATTAACAGGGAAATTATAAATTCTCGATGGCTCGTCAATCTGCTCGATTCTGCCTTGATTCATCACGGCAATGCGGTGCGACAAAGCCAATGCTTCATTTTGAGCGTGTGTAACATAAATAAATGTGACACCGGCTTCCGCTTGTAAATTGATCAACTCCCTTTGCATATTCTCGCGTAACTTCTCGTCCAAAGCACCCAGTGGTTCATCCAGTAATAATAAGCGCGGCTGATTGATGAGTCCCCGGGCAAAAGCCACCCGCTGCTTTTGTCCGCCAGATAATTCATGAGGGTATCGATCGGCAAATTGGGAAAGCTCAACTTCTTCCAATGTTTCGGCGACACGAGTTTTAATTTCTTCGCGCGCTTTACCCGACATTTTTAGCGGGAATCCGATATTGTCGGCTACTGTCATATGCGGAAATAGCGCATAGCTCTGGAAAACGGTATGAAAAGGACGTTTCTCCGGAGGAAAGGCGACAATATCTTCACCATCCAATAGAATTTGCCCACCATCGGGCGCATCAAAACCGGCGATCATCCTTAACAATGTCGTCTTACCACAACCGGATGGACCCAGCAGTGTGAAGAATTCACCGGCCCTAATTTCAATGCTGACGTTATCAACAGCAATGAAATTCCCGAACTGTTTAGTTACATTGCGGATTTCAAGTAGTGCCATTTTTTCTCTCATAGAGAAAGCTTACACTTTATCAAAGTTTACTGATGTACTGAATGTATAAATTCAATGCGGACAAAAGCAGACAAGCTATTTGCTACAAAACTGAACATTTCTATTTGTTGTTAACAAGCTTCATATCACTAAAAACAGCAGATTGGGTTATGAATACCGGCAGCCGATAATTGGTTGGCTGCTGGCTTATGTTACTCAGCGCACAGACAACTGCCGGACGGAAAGTTATTGATATAAATATTCACGGCATATCTGAAAAATAACGGATTGGAATCTTATGTTGCCGTTGTGCTTACACAGGATACTGTCGATCATTTAACACTCTTCATTAAACAAGCTATGTGCAACCCAAAAAATACCTTGCAAACTTCGCCTTCGACGCCAACGCAGACACCCACCTCCAATGCGATGAGCAATCTTGCTCTGAAAGCGTTACGGGTATCGGAGAGCCGCTACCGTCGGCTGTTTGAATCCGCTCGCGATGGGATTCTGCTTCTCAATGCGGATACTGGGCAGATTGAAGACGTTAACCCTTATTTGATCGAGATGTTGGGTTATACGCATGTGGAGTTCCTAGGAAAAAAGTTATGGGAGGTTGGTACGTTTACCGACATTACTGAAAGCCAAAAAATGTTTTCGAAGATAAAAAGGACAGGTTATGTCCGTTACGATGATCTTCCGCTCAGAACAAAGGCGGGTGCAATAATCGCGGTTGAATTCGTCAGTAATAGTTACGACTGTGAAGGTACGAACGTCATTCAGTGCAACATCCGCAACATCACTGAGAGAAAGAAGACAGACGAAAGGATCAAAGAGCTGGCATTCTTTGACCAACTCACTGGCCTGCCCAACCGGCTACTTTTGCAGGATCGGCTGAAGCAGACTATGGTCGCCAGTTCGCGCAGCGGTATATTTTGCGCGCTGTTGTTCATGGATATGGATAATTTCAAGAATCTTAACGATACCCTGGGTCATGACATGGGCGATGCGCTGCTCAAGCAGATCGGGCAGCGTCTGACTTTGTGCGTGCGTGAAGGCGACACCGTTGCCCGATTGGGCGGTGATGAGTTCGTGGTCGTGCTTGCCGGATTGAATCAGGATAAAGCGGAGGCGGCCAAGGGCATCAAAACCGTTGTCAGAAAGATAAGCGTTGCACTTAATCAGCCTTACCAAATTGGCGGTGTGTTGCATAACAGCACGGCAAGCATGGGCGTAACGATTTTTAAAGGCGACCTGATTAATACTGACGATCTGATGAAGCAGGCCGATCTGGCCATGTACAAATCCAAGGAAGCCGGACGTAATACACTGCGTTTTTTTGATCCTGACATGGAGTTGGCCGTAATGAAGCGTGCGGGGATGGAGAACGATTTGCGACGAGCTATCGACGAGAAACAGTTTGTGCTTCACTACCAGGCCCAGGTAACAGGTGAGAGCCGCATTACGGGGGCTGAAGTCCTATTGCGCTGGCAGCATCCGCAGCGCGGTAAGGTACCTCCCGCCGAATTCATTCCATTGGCCGAAGAAACCGGACTGATCCTGCTTCTGGGAGAATGGGTTCTGGAAACTGCCTGCACTCGTTTGGCTGTCTGGGCTGACCAGCTTGAGATGGCAGATCTCACGATTGCAGTGAATGTCAGCGTTAATCAATTACGTCAATCCGACTTCGTCGATCAGGTGTTAAACATACTCAAGAATACGGGCGCCAATCCCTATCGACTGAAGCTTGAACTGACAGAGAGCTTGCTGATAGCTGATGTTGAAGACACAATCGAAAAAATGTATGCCCTGAAGACCAAGGGGGTATGCTTCTCGCTGGATGATTTCGGGACAGGTTACTCATCCTTGTCGTACTTGAAACGCTTGCCGCTGGATCAATTGAAGATTGATCAGTCGTTTGTATGTGACATACTAACCAATCCCAACGATGCCGCGATTGCCAGGACTATCGTGGCTCTGGGTCAGAGCCTTGGATTGGCGGTAATCGCAGAAGGCGTTGAAACAGAAGCGCAACGGAATTTTTTGGCCATTTCAGGTTGCCATGCTTATCAGGGTTACTTTTTCAGCCAACCTTTACCTGTTGAGGGTTTCGAAAAAATTGCGCAAGGCGTTTGAACATTGGCCTGGAAATTTCCGGCAATTGCTCTGGGAATGCTACCTGTCATTCGATATTTATGAAATTCAATCGCTTGGAGAACTACGTCTGACAAATTATCGTTTATGCGGATACAGAAGAGTGTCCGGTGGATTAACTGAAAATTCCTGATTAGATCTTAATAGGTTATGTGCGGTAACAGACAGACATAAGTTCGACAAAAAATTATGCTGATTTTTTGATTGTAGATCTGTATTGAAAAGGAGAATCGAATGAAAACCTTAAAATTGTGTGCAGTGGTAGTGATGATTATCGTGGGAACGAGCGGCTGTTTATCGTTTAGTTCTGGAGCGCCTGGTCCACAAGGACCGCAGGGTAACCAAGGGCCAGCGGGAACCAATGAAAAGATTATCGTAGTTCCAGAGAAAACCGACGAAAAGGTTATTGTGGTACCAGCAAGATCATACTGAGCAAGGGATTGTCGGGCGGTTAGTCGATGCGAAAAAGCCAATGTTTGGTTTTGGGAGTGTGTAACCTAAAAAATGATGCGGCGCCAGTTTCCGCCTATAGATTGATAAACTCCCTTTGCATAGTCTCGCGCAACTTCTCGTCGAGAGCACCCAGTGGTTCATCCAGTAATAGTGAGTGCCGCTGATTGATTAGTTCCCCGGGTAATTCTCTCCATTGACTTTATCTGCTTGGTAATTCATGGGAGTATTGATCGGTGAATTGGGAAAGCTCAAATTCTTTCAATGTCTCGGCGGCATTGATTTTAATTTCTTCCGGTGTTTTACCCGGAATTTTTAGCGAGAACTCGCTATTTTCAGTCACTTTCATATGCGGAAATAACGCATAGCTCAGGAAAACAGTATGAAACAGACATTTCTCCAGAGGAGAACCGGCGATGTCTTCACCATCGAGCAAAATTTTTTCGCTGTCGAGTGCACAGGAAAACCACCTAAGATCGATTAATTATTTAGGGACGTGCCATTTGATGAGGTAGACGGTGAATCAGGGTCTTCTAATTTAGCGTTCCGTTTTTTATTACGTACTATATTCCGCTTTAGACTTTCTGGGCCATTGATCATGGCATCAAAGAAAACAGCAAAATAGCTCTTATCGATAATTGCATTCTGACGATTAATTTCTGGCAGCATTAAAGCATGTAGTTTCTGAAGATTATACCAAGGCACCGCAGGGTATACGTGATGTCCAATATGATAGTTAATATTGTTCCAGAACCATGAATTCATTGGATTGCTAATAATGGTACGAGTACCGGCAAGCTGACCAGCATTCCAGGGTGTTCCATAGTGTTCTGCTACAAAACGAACGCTATTGAAGAATCCAAAGAAAATGAGCGGCCAGAACCAAAGTGCAAAAACCTCAGACGCAATCCCCTGATTATTAGCCCATTCAAAAATAATGACGGTAATCACTGCGTGCAGAGCTATTTCACTCCAGTGAATGAGTACTTTTACCCCTCGTAATTTTTGCAGGGGGAAAATAATAACAAACTGGATGGCTGTCAGAACTACGCCAATTACAGCATATGCATAAAAGAGGATGTAATCGCCGATCCCTCGCTTACCCATGGTAAATGCATCCGGATCTTTAGTTGAACGATTAAAACGATGATGGAGGAGATGATCTTCTTTGAAAGCGGTGTATGAAATTAACAGCGGTATCATGGCAAAAACACCAAATACCCAATTCTTCCACTTGGCCTTAAATAGAACGCTGTGTGTGCAATCATGCATAAAAGTCACAATGCCCATCTGCATGTAACCCATAGCAAGATAGCAGAGCCAAACGATGGTCCAATGCGGAGCATGCCAGGCCATTATTCCAAGCCCTATCCATATCCCATAGAATAAAGGAATTTTTAGATTGGGTTGCCAACGATGCTGATAGAGTGCCTTCAGCTCAGCTTTATCAATAGAATTTGCCATAGGGATAAGTGGAGACTTTAACATAGTAATGCGCTCGGATACCCTGTGTTCTGAAAATAAACCCACAAAACCAGAATCCGGTATGTAATTTGTGTAATCACTGCGCTGAATCGGAGAAAGCAAAAAAGGTCTCAATACAAGGGTATTGAGTGTGTGCCGTAGGCCTATAATCAGACCACTCCGTTTGGAGTTTTCGTATGTGCTTTATCACGCAAGATCGCAGGGAGATCGTCGCGAAAACATTTTTGATAAGGTCACAAATCTGAGCGGTCCACTTTTTTGGAGAGGTGAAGTTTCCGTATCTGAAATGCAGAATATAATCGGGAAGGAAAAAGGCGATTTAAATATACCAAAGCAGCTGAAGTGGCAGAATGAAAAGCTTTTGTCAGTGTTATAGATCTGACCACATTCCTGTGAAGTTTTAAAACTGAAGGTATTGGCTCAATGAATGATAACGCTAACCGGATTTCAAATCACTGGAGTATTTGCCAAGCCAGCAATCCAGCCAGTAAGATAGCGATAAGTGCCAGCAGGCGGTTTTGGCGCTTTTCTTCGATGACCAGATCGGTCATTTTCCTTTCCAGCATATCATTGCGATTTTCAGCGAGCGCCTGATGGATCAGGCGGGGAAATTCGGGCAGGATGATTGCCCAATTGGGCGCTTCTTTTTGTATCCGGCTGGCTAGTCCGCGGAAACCGAGTTGTTCGGCCATCCAGTTCTCTAAAAAGGGTTTGGCTGTTTTCCACAAATCCAGATCGGGATCCAGATCACGGCCAAGTCCCTCGATATTCAATAGTGTTTTTTGCAGTAAAACCAATTGTGGCTGGATTTCTACATTAAATTGCCGCGAGGCCTGGAATAACTGCAGCAGGACTCGTCCGAACGAGATTTCTTTCAACGGTTTGTCAAAGATCGGTTCACAAACAGCGCGTATGGCGGATTCAAAATCATCCACTCGGGTATCTTTGGGTGCCCATCCAGCCTCAACGTGTGCTTGTGCAACACGCCCATAATCACGGCGGAAAAACGCCAGAAAGTTTTGCGCCAGATAATTTTTGTCTTCATCGCTGAGTGTCCCCATAATGCCAAAATCAACTGCAATATACTGACCATTTGCGCCAACAAAAATATTTCCCGGATGCATGTCGGCATGGAAATAGCCATCTCTGAACACCTGCGTAAAGAATATTTCCACGCCAACACGCGCCAGTTGCGGGATATCGATACCTTGTTCGCGCAACGTATCGACATGGCTGATCGGTGTGCCTTTGACGCGCTCCATGACCATCACACTGCTGCGGCAGTAATCCCAGTAGACTTCAGGGACAAATAATAGGGGAGAATCGAGAAAATTTCGGCGTAACTGGCTGCAATTAGCCGCTTCACGCATTAAATCCAGTTCATCGTCCAAGTGCCGGGCAAACTCTGAGACGACTTGGCGTAATTTCAAACGCTTTCCGTCCATCCAGAGCGCTTCAGCTAACCATGCGCCGGTGTCCATCAAGGCAACGTCGTGCCTAATGATAGGCGCTAGGTTAGGACGTAATATTTTTACTGCCGCTTCGGTGCCATCATGTAACACGGCAAAATGGACTTGTGCTACCGATGCGCTGGCTTCGGGTGTTTCATCAAACTTAAGGAATATTTCACTAATCTTCTTGCCATATACTTTTTCCAATGATGATATGACAACTTCTGAAGAAAAAGGCGGAACCTGATCTTGAAGCTTGGCTAATTCATCAGCAATATCATGGGGCAAAAGATCGCGTCGGGTAGACAACATTTGCCCGAATTTAACAAAGATAGGTCCCAATGTTTCCAAAGCCAGCCGTAATCTTTCTCCGCGCGGTTTGTCCAAATTTCGCCAGAAAGTTAACGTTCTGACAGTCACTCGTAAAAATTGCAAGCGGCTATGGCTCAGAATAAATTCGTCTAATCCGAATTTGAAGGCAATGTGTAGTATTTTTAAAAGGCGAAATAGGCGCATGGATTATCTAAATTTGGTAACGAGCGATGAGAGCCTAAGAGATTCAGTTAAAACAGCACATGTTTATTTGTCGACAAGTATTCATTGGTTCTACACTTTGAGAGAAAAGATATGTCGTGTTCAATTATTCGTTCGCTAAGGTGCTTCGCTGGGTTAATCGGTTTAAACGTTGCTCCAGCTGCTCGATGCTATGCTGCAAATCCTTTATTTCTTCGTTGAACTGATTGACAGTCGCGGGTTTTGTCAAAAAATGATTTTCTTCTGTCCAGTATTCGGCTAATGCTTGAGCAACGCGGTGAACATTTTCTACCTGCCAGTGCAGCAGATGCTCGCCGGCTTGTGTGATGCGATGTGCTGGTATATCGCCAATGGCTGTGCTCAGATCATGCTCAAAGATCGCACTCAAATTAAGTTGCTTGCCAATATTGATTAATTCATCAGCAAACGATGGATCTCCGATGATTTCTATCTGCTCGAGCGCGATGGATTCTCGTGCAAGTAGCCGGGGCAGAACCAATGGTGATAGCGTGAGTGTCGTATCAGCATCCATTTTACTACTATTCACTTGTTGTACCTCACCCTCTGCATCAATCAGCAGACTGAAATTAACCAAAGGTGGTATCCGGATACACACTGTTTTCCCGGTAAAAGATTGCAATCGTCGGCATGCCCAGTTCTCTCCGCGTAGAACATGATTGATGGGTGTGGTCACAACAGATTTCAGCATTATATTTTCGGTTTGAAGATTGTAATAACAGGAATTGAAGAAATAATTGAACCTATTTTTGGGGGTGTCCGGTATTACCCATGTGTGCCGGAATTTAACCTCAGATACTGAATCAGCCGTTCCTTCCAAGCATACAACAGGCTTGCGAGTATAACACTATAATTTGAGTCAGTTATACGACTCTGCATGTCTGCTTGCCGGTACAGGCTGTGCCGGTGCATCGGCGATCATCTCTGCCTGCTTCAGCACGGTTTCAGTAGCGAGAATTGCATATCGGGCGGGTAGTCGAATTGCCGTAATGTCCGATTCACAATCACTTTCAGTTTGGTTCTGATGCTCCCCTTGATGTATACAATCAAGGGGAGCATTTTCCCGTACACGCTCTGTATCAGCACGATGCCTAATTCCAATGAGGTGGGAAAAACTCCCCGAGCGGCTAACCGAGGAAATGGCGGCTTTTTCGGTTTCGTACCCGCTGCGGCTAATGTTTCAGGACGAAGCACGTTTCGGCCGCATCAGCGATGTGTGGCGCTGCTGGGACAAGACACCCCATCGCCCCATGCTGACGCAATAACACACCTACGCCTATGGTGCGATCGGTCCACTCGATGGATGTTTGATTCCCTGATCCTGCCTTGGTAAATGGGGACTGCATGCAACTCGTCGTGGATGAAATCGCGACACACTATCCGTATGAAAATATCACCATGGTAATGGACGGCGCAGGTTGGCACAAAAGCCAGGCCATGAAATTGGCTGACAATATACGAATCCTGTTTCTACCGCCTTACTCGCTAGAACTCAACCCGCAGGAACATGTGTGGGACGAATCACGGGAAAAATTCTTTCATAACCGCGCCTTCGATAGCCTGGATGTGCTTGAGATACATCTGGAATACGCACTAGAAAGCCTTGAATAAAAACAAGAAACTATGCACAACCGGATGGGATTGGATTATTAATACTGTTTCTAAATAGGATTGGAATTACTCAATCAATGAATAGTTGGATTGGCTTCACAGAAGATGGTATCAATCGCCAATGCATCTAGGCGGTATTCGCGGTTACAGATATCATCACTGACAACCACTTCGCCAAATTCTTGCAGAATTGAATATACTTCTTCTCGTCCCAAAGCGTACAGCATGGCATAAATTCTGGCCGGGTTTTCCTCGCAACCATATTGGATAGTTTGTGCGTCAAAGATACGTATGGTTTCTTCGTAAAACAGTCGAGTCAGTATTTCTTCCGCAGTCAGATCAAATGGTGTCTGATCGTAGACTGTTGCTGCCAGAGCTTCGGCACGCACCCAGCCATCGGGATCTTGTTGATCGGCGGCAGGTAGCTTTTGTAACAGCAAACCGAAAATGGCAGTGTTTGTGGTGATCAGAAAAAGACGCGAAGGCAGTTGTTCGGATTGTTTGAAATAATGTTCAAACAGTTCGGCGATGTTGTCGCCGTCGAGTGGTACGATACTTTGGTAGGATTCGCGCATGGAGGGCATATCCAGGGTCAATAGTAGTTGACCATGGCCGAGTAAATCGGGTAGCGGTTGCGCTTCGATATTTTGCGCACATTTGGCCATGCCGCGTATGTGCAAGTTGTCATTACAGTCGATAACCAGCATGGAAACCGGGCCACTGCCATTCATTTGGACGGTTAGGCGTCCGGCTTGCTTGAGGTTTTCACCTAGGAATAACGTGACTGCGCTCATTTCTCCCAGTAATTGGGTTACGGGTTGCGGGTAATTACGACCCGATAACATTTGTTGCCAGACCGAATCAAGATGCACTACTGCACCCCGGATGTCCAGGTTTTCCAGAAGGAAGCGCTGTACGTAATTACTCATTTATAAGCCTCGGATGAATTGATCAATCAAAAATACAGTCGGTATTATAGCTTAGAGCTACCCATGCTTAACCTAATGCAATGATGCTGTTATCCGGCTGCATTCGTTACTCGTTGAATAGGTGAAAAGATGGTGTGGCAAGGTGGTTGATTAATCTATGTCGCAATACAGTATTATAAAAACACCCGTTACTTGTTTAGTCCCACGATGTGCTGGAATGGATCAAAGATAAAACGTTCTGGCTCATTTGTCCAGATTTTGCAGATGTATTCGTAGGGCGTGAGTCCCTTGAGAGTTTTCAGGCGTCTGGCGAAGTTGTAGGCCATCAGGAAGGTATG
>CAMCBD010000034.1 GCA_945872825.1 Nitrosomonas ureae | reverse complement strand
GGTTTCATCGCCCCGTATCGCAGCCAGCGCTATTTTTGCTTTGAATTCACTGGAATATTGTGTGCGTTTCTTGCTCATGATTATGATCCTCTATAGTGTCCATAACAGAGCTTAACAACCTGTCCAGTTTTGCGGTACCACTTCATACTACCCTAGAAACTGGGCATTTGTTTTGGCGTGGAGAAATCTGGCAAGCTCAACCCATGGAATGGGATATTTATGAGCACTCCCAAGGAAAAGAAAAGGAAAATGAATCTGATCAAGCAGCACAATGGCGCACACAACTCCGGCTATCAATGCCGCAACTTGGAGATATTACCGCTACTATTGCACTAAATGCGCAAGGTATTAATATTAAAATAAATGCTTCACAACCAGAAACTACTTGCTTATTAAAAAACAATCAATTACCGCTCACAATGGATATGCAATCAGCCGGATTAAATATTCAAACGGTAGAGGTTCAACACGATGGCAGAGAGTGAATCATATCTCACCGCAGTAGCACTCGCCTATCGGGAAGGACAATTGCACCCAAGGTTGTTGCTAAAGGTCGCGGTCTGATTGCTCAGGAGATTATTAAACGTGCTAAAGAAGCAGGAATCTATGTTCATGAATCAAGTGAATTGGTTGCATTATTAATGCAAGTAAATCTCGACGATCGCATTCCGCCGCAACTTTATGTTGCAGTTGCCGAGCTACTGGCATGGCTTTATCGTTTAGAACAAGGAAACACAAATCCCCTCATCACGAATAACCTTGACACGAAAACCACACAAAAAATTCTGGAGTAATTAATGATGCATGGATCCGATCAAAGTATTGAAGTATTACAGCCCACCCAATTTTCTCAAGAAGAAATAGATGAAAACTTTCGTATTCATTCGGAAATTGATATTGTCTTTATTCTTCGCGGAATTATGCAAACAAACTCATTAATCACGCTCTATCCTGATTATGAAAATGACTTCATCCTAACATCAATAATAACGATAGATACTGATAAGAAAGAAATGATAGTAGATTATGGCACTAATGAAAGAAATTGCCAAAAGGCACTCCAATCCAAATCATTAGTCTTTGTTACCACACAAAATAGAGTAAAAATAGAATTCGTCTGCGATCAAATCAAGAAAATACAATATAAAGGTGAAAACGCCTTTGCAGTTAACATACCCCAATCACTTCTCCGTATACAACGAAGGAATCATTTCCGCATTTCCACCCCTATTGTTAAACCGCTTAAATGTGTAATTCCAATTACTGGAAAAGACACAACCTCCAAAGCTGAAGTAGCACTACTTGATATCAGTTGCGGCGGTATTGCTGTAATTGATCAACATCCTATTATCAATTTTGATCCGGGAATAATCTATAGCAATTGTCAAATTGCGCTTCCAGAAATTGGCACAATCAATGCCACCATTCAGGTAAAAAATACCTATGAAATCACTTTGCGAAACGGACAAAATTGTATGCGAGCCGGATGTCAGTTTATTGATCTAGCAACCAGTATGGAAGCTATAATACAACGTTATATTATCAAGCAAGAACAAGTAAGAAAAATAAAATAAGCTTCTAAAATTAAACAGAAAAAGACAATAATTACTTTAAATTCACCTAAGATTAGAGTCAACCTCTTCAGATATTCTTGATAAGCTGCTTTCCATACATAATAACAATCACGCCTATTAAACAGATACTCACGCCAACCCAATCAGTGACAGTTGGGCGGATAGCATCCACCGCCCATAACCACACTAGCGCTACACAAATATAAACACCACCATATGCGGCATAAACGCGTCCCGCTGCTTGAGGGTGAAGTGTGAGTAGCCAGACAAATATCCCTAAACTAATTGTCGCGGGAAGCAGCAACCAAAAAGATCTGCCCTCTTTCAAATAGAGATAAGGCAAATAACAGCCAATTATCTCGGCCAATGCAGTAACAACAAATAAACCCAAGGTTTTTAATATTTCCATCATTTAGTTTTAAAACGATATCTCAAAGAATTCATGCCCATTATTGCTACTATCTTGATTCTGGTATCGTATATATTATGCTTATTACACCTCTTAAAGGAATCTATAATCATGACACAAGATACAATTTCGTGTGAACTCCATGACTTTGTGGAAGTTGCTTGCATGTACGGCTATCGGCTTAAACTCATCTTAAGAAATAACCAAATCATAGAAGGCAAAGCCGTTGATATTGTCAGTTCTCCTGAAAAACGTGAATATCTGATAATTGATAATGATTCGAGGGAACATATCGAATTAATCCAGCTTGCCAAAATGGAAGTGCTTACACCCAATGCTAAATTTAACGAAGTCGTTTTCCAGTAAAATCTTGCAAGAAGACCAGCAGCGCACTGTATCCATACACAACAAGTATCTCAGACGTTCGTTCTAACACACCAGAGAGTTACTACCACCTTAAATATGTCACCCATCGCAACCCAGTTAATCCACTGGCATAAAGATCATGGCCGTCATCACCTTCCGTGGCAAGGGAATCGTGATCCCTATGCTGTCTGGTTATCTGAAGTCATGTTACAACAGACACAGGTCAATACGGTTATCCCTTATTATGCGCGATTCATGCGAGAATTCCCTACCATTAGCAGTTTGGCACGAGCACCACTTGATGCTGTGCTGGTCATCTGGAGCGGCCTCGGTTATTATTCGCGCGCCCGCAATCTACACCAAACGGCGCGTATGATTATGCAGGATTATCAGGGGCAATTTCCTGACACCCGAGCAGTGATTCAGAAACTACCGGGAATTGGACGCTCTACAGCCGCTGCCATCGCAGTTTTTGCTTTTAGCAAACGTGAAGCCATTCTGGATGGCAATGTTAAGCGAATCTTAACGCGTTATTTTGGAATTGCAGGTTATCCTGAAGAAAGCAGGATAAAGAACCTGCTTTGGGAAAAAGCTGAAGAAGTGTTACCTGTTACCTATCGTGAGAACCAGATTGAAACATATACGCAAGCTCTGATGGATCTGGGTGCTACTGTATGTATACGCCACACTCCTATTTGTAAAATCTGTCCACTTCAACAACACTGTGTCGCATTTAAAGAAAAACGCGTAGAACAATTTCCAACTGCAAGACTTCGCAAACCATTACCAAAAAAAGAAACAGTCTTTCTACTACTCATGCAACATCAGAAGTTACTTTTAGAAAAAAGACCTTCGCCCGGTATCTGGGGAGAATTATGGTGTCCACCTGAGATCAAAATCGGAGTTGATCCTGTTAGTTACTGCGAGCATCAATTAGGTATAACAGTTCAATTTCCGGTAGAGTTACCAATTTTAGACCATCAATTCACCCACTTTAAATTACGTATTCATCCGCAGCTGCTGCAAGTTGTCTCAAGCACCCTCAACCCACACAAGAAATTTATCTGGATTAAACCATCCGATGCGCTTGGACAAGCTATTCCAGCGCCCGTAAGAGAACTGTTAAAACAAACTTTCTTATTGGATTACCATGATACCTCTATCCCTCTGAACACAAATTAAGAAAAATGGATAATTTACTGGAATGGAGGAAACAGCAACGCAAACAGTTAATTGCAGCTCGTGAAACTTTATCTGAAAAGACCCATCAGCAATGGAGTCAAGCAATTTCAGATCTTCTCAAGCAAGGTTTCCCAAAACTTCAGAAAATGAATATTGGAATTTATTGGCCATTTCGGGGTGAATACGACCCGCGATCAATTGCCCAGTATTTTATGCAACATGGCGCAACGATCGCACTACCGGAAGTAGTCAGTAAGGATGAACCACTTTGTTTTCGTAAATGGTTGCCTGGAATACCCATGAAAGAAGGTGCTTATGGTATCCCTGTCCCTGTAGAGGCCAAGGCTATTAGGGTTAATGCGATTATTATTCCCATGGTTGGCTTTGATCAACATGGCTATCGTTTGGGCTATGGCAGCGGTTATTTTGATCGTACTTTGGCTACGTCCCAGCCACAACCCTTAACTATTGGAATAGCTTTTGAAATGCAACGATTAGAAAATGTTTACGCTCAGCCACATGATATAGCGATGCATTATATTGTGACGGAGGCTGGTATTTTCCGAACTGAAGATCATGAACTCAAGCTCATCCCTGCATCTCAGTGCGCTGATGAGTAAACAGTATAATAGCAACAATCTTCTCCACGCGCCCTGCGGCAAAACCATGGAGAATCGCAAGTTGTTACCACAAAAGATAACCCCGACAGAAAGATGAGGTTAACTGGAAGATAGATAAATCTAGCTAAGTGTTTTGCTTTCTGTAGCGTGCCACGAAACCTATCAGACCCAACCCAGCCAACAACATCGCATATGTTTCTGGCTCTGGAATGGCAGGAGTATTAAATGCTGCGCCACCAAAAATTGCGACATCGCCTTTGGTTGAATTTGGATTATGCCGACCGAGTTGTACAATTCTTAATGAATGCGCCACAGAATCCAATTCTGTCACTACTAAGATCCTATTTCCTGTTCGATACATATCGTATGTACCCACATCAATGTTATCGACAAAAAACTGTGCAAAGCCATCGTTATGATCCCCCGCCATGATGAAACCAACACTATTACTGATTACGGAAAACGCTGTGGTCGCTTCGCTCGTCCCAGGTATACCAGCTGCCGAATCATCAAACAACCACAATTCTCGCGCACCCAAACCCCCTCTTGGCCCAATGCCTGAAACATCCCAGTCGATTCCACCTCGCCCGGCATTTCTATATTCAATAACTGCATTCCCATTAATATCAACTGGATTTCCTTGACGTGTTGCTGCCTCTAAAGGTATCCATTGTATGGATAAGGCTGACACATGCGAGCTGATCAACAATAGTGTAACCACTAGTATTCGCGTCATTTTCTATTTTCCATCCAGTTAAAGTAAAATGTAAAGAAATTACATTTTTTGATAAATTACATCAATATGGGAGCATTCTATCTGACAAATAAGCATAGAAAAATGGGCTATTTATCCTGATGTTGTCATGCGCTCATACGCAGAAAGATGCTATCTGTTGTATGAATGAAATTGTCGGATTTTAGCCAAAATATCATACCGATGCAGCGCATCGGTCAGCTTTCTATTCCCCAGCGAGGAATCAAGGTATGTATGATCCCCAGATGATCCAGGATGCGAGCAACAACAAAATCAATCATATCCTGTACCGTCTGCGGGTGATGATAAAAACCAGGATTCGCAGGTAGAATAACAGCGCCGCTACGCACCAGCTTGAGCATATTTTCCAGATGAATTGCAGAAAACGGCATCTCCCGTGGCACTAAAATAAGTTGCCGATTTTCCTTCAACATGACATCCGCCGCCCGCTCGATCAGTTTCTGATTCAGACCTGCAGCAATCGCTGCCAAGGTCCCCATCGTACAGGGACAAATCACCATCGAGTCGGCCGGATTAGAGCCGGAAGCAACCGGTGCAAACCACTCCTCGCGTCCGAATACACGTAACTGTCCATCCGGCACATGATACTGACGATTAAAAAAGGATTCTGCTTCCTTAGCACTGGAAGGCAGTGCCAGATTCATTTCCTGTTGCGCAACAATTTGCGCTACTTTTGAATACAGGAGATAAACTTGCTTGCCTTCCCGCAACAACATTTCGAGCAAACGAATCCCATAAGGCATCCCAGATGCACCGGTCAATGCCAAGGTAATCGTCTGAGAATTTTTCATCTTAATCCAAGTTGATTCGGGAAATAACTCCGAGGTGATTGTTATTAAAAGAAAATGAACAAATCATTCGGGTTAGTACTGGCTTTTATCCGCCTTCGTTATTCATTTCCCGTTCATGACGCTCAATAAACTCCTTCGTGCCATCAATACCACGTAATTGCAAAACATAATTTCGTACTGCTGCTTCCACGAGAACGGCCAAATTCCGGCCAGCTGCTACAGGAATAATAACCTTACGGATATCAACATTCATAATGCTCTCATTAAGATCACTGATAGGCAGTCGTTCCAATAAGCCAGAATTTGTTCCTCCGCTATTCTGCAAGTGAACAATCAGCTTCATATTTTTACGACGCCGCACTGCAGTTTCTCCAAAAATTGTACGGATATTCAACATGCCTAAACCTCGTACTTCGAGATAATCCCTGAGCATTGGGGGGCAGCGGCCTTCCAATGTTTCCGGGGCGACACGTCGTAATTCTACGACATCATCTGCTACTAAACCATGACCACGGCTTATTAATTCTAGGGCCAATTCGCTTTTACCAACACCGCTTTCACCAGTTATCATGACTCCCATACCCAACACATCCAGAAGTACCCCATGCAAACTACAAGACGGAGCCAACACGCTTCCCAGGTAAGAGCGAATCAGCCAGATAACTTCCAGACCGGGGTAAGGTGAATGCAGTAAAGGGATATCAAATGCATTGGCCATACTCAGGATAGACACAGGTATTTCGGCATTATCCGCCACGATAATACATGCCAGGTTGCTTTGCGTCAGCTGGTTTATTTTTTTCTCAAGTGAGGCAGCATCCAGCTTGTTTAAATAATGAATCTCATCACTACTAATCACCTGGATCCAGTCTGGGTGGATAAAATTCAAATGACCAATCATACCTTGCCCAGACTGTGCAACAGCCTCATCACTGAGTTCAGTATCGCCGCCACGCTGACCCGCGATCCAGTTTAGTTTAAGTTTCTCCTTCTTATCTTCAAATAGCTGAGCAATACTAATCTTCGACATTCGGTTTCCAATCAACAATGAGTTTATGCATCTTCGCAGCATCTTTACACTGCAATATTCCTTCACGAAACTGCTTATCGCTAAACATCTGCGCCAGTTCACTGAGAATCTGCAAGTGCTTGTCAGTAGCTTTCTCCGGGACCAGTAAAATACAGGCAATATTGACTGGCTGACCGTCAGGCGCATCAAAGGGGATCGCCTCTTTCATGGTTACCAACGCAGCAACCGCTTCGCGCAATCCCTTTATACGGCCGTGCGGAATAGCCACACCCTGCCCCAAACCTGTTGAGCCGAGTTTCTCCCGCGCAAACAGACTATCAAAAACCTGACTGCGCGCAATCTGATTGGTATTTTCAAATAATAATCCAGCTTGTTCAAAAACACGTTTCTTGCTGGTGACATCCAGATCGACAATAACATTAGACAGCGGTAATAATTGCGAAATTTGATTCATGGAAAATAGGATTATTTCGTTCAAATGATAATGAAGCGTTCAATTTCTTGATTACAACTAATGCAGCATTCCAGAAGAATCAACATTTCTTGCTTGGCAATAGAAACATGCCATCATCTTCTATTGCTCATCAAGTTCTTGATTTTTCAATGCGCCATGGTTTCGGCGTTCAAGATTCTTTTCCTTGTGTTTGAGTATCTGTCGATCCAGCTTGTCCACGAGACTATCAATCGATGCATACATATCTTCACTGTCAGTTTCGACAAAAATATCTTTACCACGCACATGAACGTTTGCTTCCGCCTTTTGTTTAAGTTTCTCTACCGACAGAATGACACTGACGTCAATGACATGATCAAAATGGCGTGTAATTTTACCGATTTTTGAAATGACATATTCACGCATGGCATCGGTAATTTCCACATGGTTGCCGGTAAGTTTAAGGTTCATATCCTTCCTTTTCTTCTGATTAAAATGATTTACGAAGATTTGCTGCAGGAATCTGTATCGATTCCCGGTACTTCGCAATGGTTCGACGAGCAACAACAATACCTTGTTGTTCAAGAATAGTTGAAATTCTGTTATCGCTGAGTGGTTTCCTTGGGTTTTCTTCCTGTATCAGTTGCTTGATCAATGCACGGATCGCCGTCGCTGAACAAGCTCCCCCTGAATCCGTGGAGACATGACTACCAAAAAAATATTTAAGTTCAAAAATACCTCGCGGAGTATACATAAATTTTTGTGTAGTTACCCGTGATACTGTTGATTCATGTAGACTCAAGGTTTCCGCAATATCTCGTAATACAAGCGGACGCATAGCTACTTCTCCATGTTCAAAAAACTGCTGCTGGCGTTCCACAATCACACTGGCTACTTTCAGAATAGTACTTGAGCGCTGCTGAATATTCTTAATCAGCCACTTAGCTTCATTCAACTGGCTTACTAAACCACGTGAAGAATGATGATCCTGTTTCAGAATGTTAGCATAGAGATGATTAATATTGAGACGTGGGATTGCGGCCATATTAAGATTTGCCCTCCAGCCCCCATTCTTTTTAGTAACCGTAATATCCGGCACAATATAGCGTTCGCTTTGAGAATTAAACTGCGCACCTGGCTTAGGATTCAGATTAACAATCAGTTTCTGAATAGCTCGTAAACTTTGATCATCACAGGCCAATAATCTCTTAATCTGAGCAAAATCGTGCGACGCCAAAATTTCCAAATATTCTTGCACAACTTTTATTGCCTGATCACGATAGACGTCATCAGGCAACGCTTGCAACTGCAGCACCAAGCATTCTTGTAGATTACGTGCTCCCACACCCGATGGGTCAAGACACTGTAAACATTCGAGTGCATCCTGCAAGTCATCCAGATTAATGCCCAGTTCTGCGGGCAGCATTTCCAGCAGCTCATCCAAATCCTGTAACAGATAGCCATCTTCATTCAAGCTGTCAATCAACAGACTAACAATACATTTCTCACGCTCAGAAATTTGACCCAAACAAATCTGAAAATTTAAATGTTCACGCAAACTTAATGATCTGGCAGGTATTTGCGGCGCCTCATGATCATCATCTTCATAAGTGCCATGAGAAAAAATATTTTCCTGCAACCATTCAGAATCCGAATCAATATTCTCTCCCGATTCTTCTTTAACTTCAGATGCTGCTACTTCTGGCTGCATACTATCAAAATCTGCAGAATCTTCTGATTCTGAATGCTCGAATGAATTTTCAGCCACAGGCGCATTCCACTCCTCACTCAGCTCCAACAATGGATTTTCCTGCACGATTCGTTCAATCTCTTGGTTTAATTCAAGCGTTGATAATTGCAGCAGCCGGATGGATTGCTGCAACTGGGGAGTAAGCCTAAGTTGCTGTGATAACTTGAGTTGGAGTGTTGGCTTCATGATCCTAGAAAAACAGCAATTGCTAAATGAATTGATTTCAATTCATTCGTTATTTTACAACCGGAAGTGTTCTCCCAAATAAACTTCCCTGACCTTTTCATTATCTATAATCTCATCAGGCTTACCTTTCGCCAGCACATGACCTTCACTGATGATATAAGCTCGATCACAAATCCCTAATGTCTCTCGGACATTATGATCCGTAATCAGTACACCAATTTTCCGCTCTCTAAGAAAAGAAATGACTTTCTGTATATCTACGACAGCGATCGGATCAACGCCTGCAAACGGCTCATCCAGTAAAATAAAACGCGGCTGCGATGCCAATGCGCGGGCTATTTCGACACGACGGCGCTCACCTCCCGATAAACTGATTGCAGAATTATTACGCAAATGACCGATATGCAAATCGTGTAATAAGTCATCTAAATACCCCTGTTTCGTCTCTTCATCCAAATTTTGCAACTCTAATACCGCAAGAATATTCTCTTCAACAGTCAAACGCCGGAAAATGGATGCTTCTTGCGGCAAATAGCTTAATCCAAGCTTTGCCCTTTGATGAATCGGCAATTGACTTAAATCTTGCTCATCCAGATGTATCCCGCCACCATCAAGAGGCACCAGACCAACGATCATATAGAAACAGGTTGTTTTTCCGGCACCATTGGGTCCGAGTAATCCAATCACCTCACCGCTGCTGATTGAGAAAGAGACATCCTGCACCACAGTGCGTGATTTATAGCGTTTTCTTAAATTACTGGCCTTTAATTCACTCATTCTCTACAATCATATCCGTTTCTAATCTGGTGTTGCTATTTGTGCTACTCAGAATTATTTTTTGGCTGAATAGTTATCCGCACTCGCTTGTCAGGACCCGTTTCATCTCCACGTTCCTTACTGCCAATCACTTTGAAAAACTCGGTTTTCATATCATAGGAAATATAATCGCCTTGCACTTCATCGGAACCACGCTTCAATCGTGCTTGCCGGAATAATTCAATTTTATCTGTTTTACTATCGTATTCAGCTCGTTGACTCCATCCTTCAACATACTCACTCAGACCATCGCGTTTCTGTCGAAAGCTAACAAGATCTCCAGTCGCTGTCGCATACCGGAATCCATGCAAATCTTCTTTCATAATCACTTTGTCAGCAGTAATCCGCAAGGTTCCCTGCGTTAGGATCACATTTCCGGCAAATACACTGACCCGGTTAGATTCTTTACGATTCACATCTTCAACGGTTGCACGATCAGCTTCCAGATAGATCGGTTTTTCACGATCACCCCGCTCAGCCCAGACAAACTGAGTAAAGCACAAACCAAACAGGCCTATAGCGATAATTCGTTTCATTTTGTATTCACAGCTTTTACTTTTGATAGGAGTTGTATCACTCCGATACGATTATTGAATTCCAGTCCGGTTGAATGAATCGTGGTATTCAATCTTGAAATAGTCACCGCATGATCTGTCTTAACCAGATTGTCATCCGGAATTAGATATAAGAAATCAGTCATCAAAGTAATCTTACTCTTTTCATCATCAGCTCCTCTGATTGCAGTCACATTTCCTGTTAATGTGATATTTTTACCTTTACTTCTTACTTCAGCTCTATCTGCATGCAATCGCATCAGCTGTTTTTCCGGATCGATATTAATAAAACTTACTTGTTCCATCTGCGTCACTTCCTCGTCGAGGTAGTGAAGTAGTTTCTTTGCTGTGAATTTACGTTGAATTTCCTGTTCGTGATCCATACGAATACCGGACAAGTCTTCTACAATATAGTCTGGATTGACGTACAAGTTCTCACCCCCAATCTGTTCCGCTGGCCGTGTTATCCGGTCCAGCCAGAACGTCAATAACGCCAAAAGAATTAGGAGAATCAAAGGAGAACTGATATGTAGGCGATTAACCATTTAGAAATATTGCTCGTTTCATTAATCCCAGAATACTGAGTATCAATCTAGCCCTATTGATTAAAAAATGCACTTTTATAAATTATAACAGAACACTAATCTCCATTTAACGAATCGATTCTTGTACCATTCTTTCAGTAGGTCTTTAAATGTCATGCATGAATCCATATCTTAGGATAGAGTAATGTGCATTACTTGATAAACCATTGGGAAGAAAAGAATCGCAATGCATCAAAAAGCCTTTGAATTTGAACAATATGATCAGTTGCAGGATGAAACATGCGCACAGCGTATTATTGCAGCCAAAAATACTCTGGGAAAACGCGCTGTTATTCTGGCGCACCATTATCAGCGCGCAGACGTATACCGGCATGCTGATCTGACGGGTGATTCTTTAAAACTTTCTTACCTTGCAGCACAAACGGACGCCGATTATCTGGTTTTCTGCGGCGTTCATTTCATGGCTGAAGTGGCGGACATCCTCTCCAGCCCGGAGCAAATTGC
This sequence comes from Nitrosomonas ureae, assembly GCA_945872825.1. Lineage (GTDB taxonomy): Bacteria > Pseudomonadota > Gammaproteobacteria > Burkholderiales > Nitrosomonadaceae > Nitrosomonas > Nitrosomonas ureae_D. The sequence goes on along the minus strand of CAMCBD010000034.1, from coordinate 16,408 downwards.
TATTTTACCCGATATGGCTGCTGGTTGTTCGATGGCAGATATGGCCAATCTTTCCAATGTCGAGCGTGCCTGGCGCGAACTTGCGGAAATATTGGATCCCGATGAAACGGTCACTCCGGTCACATATATTAATTCTGCGGCCGATCTTAAAGCTTTCTGTGGCGAGCATGGGGGCATTGTCTGCACATCCAGCAATGCCGGGAAAGTTCTGCAATGGTCATTTAATCAGCGGGAAAAGGTTTTATTCTTCCCTGATCAGCATCTCGGTCGTTGGAGCGGGCATCAACTGGGCATTCCACTCGATGAAATGCCGGTATGGAATTTTGATGAGCCAATGGGTGGATTGACCGTTGAACAAATTAGGAAAGCAAAAATTTTACTCTGGAAAGGTCATTGCTCAGTTCATCAAATGTTTCAACCACAACATATTATTCGTTTCCGCAATCAGTACCCCGATGGCATCGTCATTTCTCACCCGGAATGTAGCTTTGAGGTTTGCAAGGCATCCGATTATGTCGGCTCAACCGAGTACATCATTAGAACCATTGCAGAAGCAAAAAACGGCACACGCTGGTTAGTTGGCACTGAGCTCAATCTGGTCAGCCGGATCACTGAAGAGTTCAAATCCCAAGGAAAAATTGTTCAGTTCATGTCACCCATGGTCTGTATGTGCTCAACGATGGCACGAATTGATCCGCAGCATCTGGCTTGGGTACTGGAAAATCTGGTCAATGGCAATATCGTGAATCAGATCAAAGTTCCTCAGGATGAAGCCAAGCTTGCAAAATTAGCATTAGATAGAATGTTGAAGATTTCATAGCCACACATATAACCAGTGCCTGAGAATCTGCAAATCGCTAGCTATACGCTCCCAGAGATTATTCCGGAGCTAACCAGTACATAATGACACATGTGGCATTGTCAGAAAATTTAATCCGCACATGAGAAATTCCCATTTTGTTGACAGTAACCACATAACCTTGCTACACAATGGCGATGAATATTTTCCGGAATTAGAAGCAGCAATAGAAAAAGCACAAATTGAAATACATATTGAAACGTATATTTTTGAATACGACGCGATTGGCAACAAAATCTCAGCAGCCTTAAAACGTGCGGCACAACGGGGGGTAGCCGTACACCTGCTGTTGGATGGTTTCGGCTCACAAGATTTTCCGCGAGAAGAAATTGACGGCATGCTTCAGACCGGCATAAAGTTACTCATATTCCGGCCTGAATTTATTTTTTCAATGCCACGTCGTTATCGTTTGCGACGGATGCACCGCAAGCTCGTGATTATTGATGCACAAATCGCTTTTGCCGGTGGTATTAATATCATTGATGATCAGCATAATCCGGAAAAACTAACACCGCGTTTTGATTATGCTGTTGTTATTAAAGGCCCGTTACTTATTCAGATCCATAAGGCTGTGAAGCATTTATGGATGTTAGTCGCATGGGTGCATTTAAAGAAACGCTGGGTTAGCCCGGTAACCATAAAGCCGACAGACAACCCTTGCGGAGATCAAAAAGCCGCATTTGTGATACGCGATAACTGGCGGCATCGCCATGACATTGAGCACGCTTATTTAGAAGCCATCAACCAGGCACATACCGAAATCATCATTGCCAATGCTTATTTTCTACCAGGAAGAGAGTTTAGTAACGCGCTGAAAAATGCCGTTCAACGTGGCGTAACGGTTGAGCTTTTATTGCAAGGTAAAATTGAATATCGTTTGCAACACCATGCAACCCAGGCACTGTATGAAAATTTGTTGAAAGCCGGGATAAAAATTTATGAATATAATCGCAGTTATTTGCATGCCAAAGTAGCGGTTATTGACCAGCATTGGGCAACCGTGGGTTCTTCCAACATAGACCCTTTCAGTTTACTGCTGGCGCGCGAAGCCAATATCATCATTGAAGATCATCAATTCGCGCTTGAGCTCAAAACAAGTTTAAAAACTGCGATTGCAGAAGAGTCCGTACCGGTAACGCCCGCACACAAAGGCTTCTTCTCATGGCGCAATTATATTGTAAACTGGCTGAGTTTTTATATCGTACGGATGATGCAAGGCGTGCTCGGTTATGACTGGAATGACAATATACCGTGATCTCATGTTAATGAACCACTCACCGCTTTCGTTTGATTCGGCAATCAAAAAATATCACCACACGAATGGAACACACACAATACAAGCAAAATAAACCCAATTTGACAGCGGAGCAGCAGGATCAGATTACTGCAGCCGCTCAGATATTGCGCGAAGGCGGCACAGTGGCTTTCCCTACTGAAACGGTTTATGGTCTCGGCGCAGACGTCACCAACCCGGATGCCATCAATAAAATTTACCAAATAAAACAGCGGCCGATTGATCACCCGCTCATTGTTCACATTGGCGATGCTTCCCATTTGGACACCTGGGCACAAGCAATACCGGATTCCGCCTGGCAGCTAGCCAGTCACTTCTGGCCCGGCCCCCTCACACTGATTCTGCAACGCAGCCGCCGCATACCCGATAGCGTTACCGGCGGCCAAGATACCGTGGGTTTACGCATACCGGCGCATCCTGTTGCATTGGCTCTACTGGAAGCACTAGGACCGGAAAAATCCCTGGCTGCACCATCCGCAAACCGTTTTGGACGAATCAGCCCGACCACGGCGGCACATGTGCAAGAGGAATTGGGCGCAGCGGTTGATATGATCCTGGATGGCGGCGCCTGTGAAGTAGGCTTGGAAAGTACGATCATCAGTTTTCATGATCAATCGCCGCAGATACTCCGGCCAGGAGGAATTACGTTATCTGCACTGGAATCCGTACTGGATAGCCCAGTTCTGTTAGCGCATAACACAAGCCAGACGATACGCACATCCGGATCATTACTAGCACACTACGCGCCCGCAACACCACTAAAAATATATTCGACAAAGCACCTATGGAATCGTGCTTTAGCCCTAACTGCGCAAGGTTTGCGAGTGCTGATCATAACATGGTCCGATATCGGCCAATCGCAACCTTCGAATCAATCTATCGAACAATTCTCCATGCCCGCAGATCCAATCACTTATGGCCAGCAACTCTATGCTAAATTACGCCAGTTTGATCAGGCAGCATTTGATTATATGATAATAGAGGCACCGCCTGAGCATCCTAGCTGGTTAGCCATTACGGATCGCTTGCAACGTGCCAGCTATAATCCATTTGATAACAAACAGAATTAAAATGACAAATACACAGAATAAACTACAAGCTGTTCTTTTTGATGTGGATGGCACGCTTGCCGACACCGAGCAAGATGGTCATCGTCTTGCCTTCAATGCTGCATTTAAACAATTTAATCTCGACTGGAATTGGGATATCGATCTTTATGGTGAGCTATTGCAAGTCACCGGCGGAAAAGAACGAATTCGCTATTTCATGGAAAGATACGCTCCGGCTGCACTGAATAAAAGCGATTTGACGGACTGGATTCTCAGCTTACACAAAACCAAAACCAAATTTTTCGAGTCACTGATGGAAACCGGTAGCATCCCGTTACGCCCCGGTGTCGCGCGCTTAATCCATGAGTTGCGCCAAGAAAAAATAAAACTCGCGATTGCGACAACAACGACAATGGAGAATGTCACTGCCCTGCTAAAATCCACATTAGGCGAAGAATCGATTGGCTGGTTCGACGTGATCGGTGCCGGTGACATTGTACCGATGAAAAAACCGGCACCTGATATTTACCTATGGGTGCTCGATCAACTCAAATTAACCCCGCAACAATGCATCGCGATAGAAGATTCGGAAAACGGGCTGAAGTCAGCACTGGCTGCAAATCTCCCTACCCTCATCACGGTAAGTGGTTATACGCGTTTACAAGACTTTAACGGCGCGGCCGCAGTTTTATCAGATCTTGGCGAACCATCCCAACCATTCATCCAAATCCAACACACAACAACTTTTGATAAAGAGTGGGTTGATTATAGGCTACTCAACAGCCTAATCAATCATTAGGTCTAAATACAAAATACAATAAAAATCTGATCATTAACATATGCTGATTTTCATGGGGTCCATAGTTCCATGAAATGGAGAACAGAGTTAGCACAATAATCCCGCGCCCAATATAATCAAGAATGCTGAAAATAATCGCTTAACTCTTTTAAAATAAAGTAAATTAACTCCTACTGAGTCCATAGCAAAAAAAACCTTTACATACGTGTGCTAAAAGTCAGAGGTATAATTTAGATATAGCGGTATATTCCCTCTCTGTTTTCATCTTCAAAATTCTCAGTAGGTATTAAACTTGAAATCATGTTATCGCAATTGATTCGAGAATATCGAAGTCAGAATGTAAAAAATGTAGTGATACCTTTACTGAGGAAGATGTTTTACATTTGACCTGTGATTGCGATCAATGATTTTATGACGAGGCCCTTTAATCCCTATTGCTTGCAATAGGGATTTTTTTTGCCTCCATTAGTCGATCACCAACACGGGCTTTATCGCAAGCTGTTGCGTAATCGTATTGGCTGCCAGCTGAGCAACAACCTGATCGGGATAGGGGCCTGCGTGAATTTTGTACAACCCATTATTTTGGGTAATACTGACCGTATCGTTGAGCCACGGAAGTTTCTTCCGTATCTGTGTAAGAAAATTATGTGCATTATCCGATGAGCCAAATGCACCCAATTGCAGGTAAACCATATTCATTTCTGTATTACTTTCTGCAACGGGCAACGATGCCGATGGTTTGGAAACAACCAGTCTGACCGTGTCACCATCACCAGGCAATATGCTTTCAACCTCAACCCGACCACTTCCACCAGCTAGTATTCCCAGTTTATAAGCTGCTGTGTAAGAAAGATCGATTAAGCGATCGGATAGAAATGGCCCACGATCATTCAGACGCACAATCACGGATTTGCCATTCTCCAGATTGGTTACCCGGACATAGCTGGGTAACGGCAGCGTCGGGTGAGCCGCCGTCATTGCATACATGTCGTAAACTTCCCCCGATGCCGTATTGTTTCCATGATAGCGCCGGCCATACCATGAAGCGGTTCCACGCTCTTTATAGGGACGTAGTTCGGTCATGGGCTTAAAATTTTTCCCTAGTGCGACATACGGCTGCATATTAGCCGGACGCAACGGTTCAACTCTGGGTGCCGCATCTGGAACTAAATGCAGATTTGGCGGTGGATTATCGCCTGGGCCATCATCCAGATAATACCCCCCTCCTTTTCTGGCTACCGGACCAGGACCCAAGCCTGAGTCAGGTACTGAAGCAGAAGATGCATCTTTTTGTGACAGCGTGCCTGTGTATTGCGGCGTACTGCTGCAAGCTGCCAACAATGCAAAGATCATTGCCGATGCTAATCCATTAACTGGTGTTGATAATATAGACAAATAGTTTCGAGCTTTCTGGGACGCGGAATTAGTGTTTGTCATGTTTTGACTAGTTTAGGATGTGTTTGAATACTCATCAAAATACCAAAACCAAGCAACATTGTCACCATGGATGTACCACCATAGCTGATGAGTGGAAGCGGAACGCCTACAATGGGAAGGATACCACTAACCATTCCCATGTTAACAAAAATGTACGTAAAGAAAGTCAGTGTAATTGATCCGGCAATCAAGCGAGTGAACTGTGTCGAGGCATTGGCCGTAATCACCATGCAACGTGCAATGACTACTAAATATAGAAATAGTAGTATGGTATTACCAATGAGGCCGAACTCTTCGGAAAAAACTGCAAAAATAAAATCAGTACTCTGTTCCGGTAAAAAATCCAATTGCGCTTGTGTGCCATTCTGCCAGCCTTTACCAACAATACCACCAGAACCAATCGCGATGGATGATTGTATGGTGTGATAACCAGCACCAAGCGGATCTTGTGAAGGATCAAGCAATGTCATAATACGCCGGCGCTGATAATCATGCATCATTGACCAAAATACTGGCAAGCTAGCTGAAACCGTTACCACCAATCCGGCAATGATGCGCCAGGATAATCCAGCCAGAAACAACACATAAAAACCGCTGGCCGCAATTAATAAAGCAGTGCCCAAATCCGGTTGCCGCAGAATCAATAAAACCGGCAACATTAACAGTACCGTTGCGCCAAGATAATCTTTCAGCCGTAAGGTGATTTCGTGTTTGTCGAAATACCAGGCCATCATCAACGGTATAGCAATCTTCATCAATTCAGACGGCTGAATCCTTGTTACCCCGATATTGAGCCAGCGCCTGGCGCCATTGTTGATTTCTCCAAACAAGGAAACACCGATCAGCAAGACGAGTCCCAATATATACATGGGTACTGCAAGACGCATGATTTGTTGCAAAGGGATATTGGCAACCAGCCACATGATCACCAAGGCCACCAGCATGTTGATGATTTGATTACTGACTCTACTCATATTTGCGCCTGTAGCACTGTAGAGCACGATCAACCCCACCGCCATTAAAGTGAGTATCCCGATCAACAGGAAACTATCCATGTAGCGTGTGAAATAGTGCCAGATTTTTCTAATTTCTATCATGCTTTGATTCTGTCAGCTGCCATCTTTGAATAGATTGTTTTACCAATCGTCAGCCCTACCCCCTTAGAGATGATCATGGACATGTTCTTCGGCAAGCTCATTTAATTTTGCAACGGTCGCTTCAGGCAATTTCCCTAATAAGTAATAATCAAATACTTGTCTGGCGATAGGCGCTGCGGTTGAACCGCCGGTTCCAGTATTCTCAACCAGTACCGCCAGCGCAATTTTAGGGTTATCTGCTGGCGCATAAGCGATAAACATGGCATGGTCACGGTGACGCTCATTAATAGATTTTTCATTGTACCGCTCTCCCTGCTTAATGCCGATCACCTGTGATGTACCGGTTTTACCTGCAAAAGTATAGGCTGCATTGGCACCGGCTTTTGCAGCGGTACCACCAGGACGGGTAACATCAACCAATGCACTTTTGACGACTTCAAGATTTCTGGGTTTTAGATTCAGGCTGTAGAGCAGCTTTTCAGGAATATCCTCGACATCTCCGGTATCACTGTTCTGTATTTGTTTAACCAAACGGGGAACATAAGCTTTTCCATTATTCGCGATAACCATGGTGGCAAAAGCGAGCTGTAAAGGTGTAGTCAGGTTATAGCCCTGACCGATTGCAACAGAAATGGTATCTCCGGCATACCACTTCTGCTTATATTGGCTCATTTTCCAGGCGGACGATGGCAGAAGTCCAGAAACTTCACCTTCTACATCAATACCTGTTTTCTTCCCCAATCCAAATTGGCCGATGAAGCTGTGTATATTGTCTATCCCCAGATCGTTGGCAAGACTGTAATAATAGGTATCGCATGAAACGACTAATGACTTATGCAAATCAACCCGGCCATGGCCGCCCGGTTTCCAATCGCGATAGCGGCGCTCTACACCAGGCAATGAAAAGTATCCGGGATCACTCATACTATATTCCGGTGTACGTTTCCCCAGTTCAAGTGCCGCTAATGCCATGAAAGGTTTAAAGGTTGATCCAGGTGGATAAACACCCCGTAATGCCCGGTTGTTCAGCGGTCTATCAATCGAATTGTTAAGCAGATTCCAGTTTTCCTGGTCAATACCACCAATAAAAAGATTATTGTCATAACCCGGCTTGCTGACAAAGGCAAGCACCTCGCCGTTATTCGGATCCAATGCAACCAACGCGCCACGACGATCGCCAAAAGCTTTTTCTGCAGCTTCCTGCAATCCAAGATCCAGTGAAAGGATCAAATTGTTGCCCGGAATGGATGGTGTACGCGACAGAACACGAATGGAACGGCCTGCTGCATCGGTTTCCACTTCTTCAAAACCAGTAACACCATGTAATTGCTTCTCATAACTCTGCTCAATGCCAATTTTTCCAATATGCTGAGAACCTCGATAATTATTGAGTTCTTCATTGCGTTCAAGTTGCTCAAGATCTTGGTCATTAATGCGGCTGATATAGCCGATGATATGCGACACGATTTCTTTTTCCGGATATTGACGCAGCACACGCGCCCTGATCTCTATACCAGGAAACCGGTAGCGATTAGCCGCGAAGGTTGCGATCTCCACATCCGTCAAACGGCTACGAATAGGCAGGCTTTTAAATCGTTTACTTTCCTTCAGCAATTTCTTGAATCGCTGACGATCAGTGGCAGTTATTTCAATAATTGTCGCCAGTTCATTCAGCGTCGATTCAAGATCCGGGATCTTACTGGGTACGACTTCTAACGTGTACGCTGAATAGTTTTGCGCCAAAACCCGTCCATTACGGTCATAAATCAAACCGCGATTGGGAACCAGCGGTGAAATGGAAATACGATTTGCTTCCGCCAGCGTGTGATAGTGTTCTTGTTGAGAAACCTGTAAATAATAGAAGCGCACATAGAGTATCAAGAATAGGACGAGTACAAAACCAGCGCTAATGGCGAGACGAAAACGAAATTTATGTAATTCGACAGAATGATTTCGCAGTTCTACATGTCTTCTCATAACGCATCAGGATCTGGTTTTTGCCTCAGGAGCATCGTTAACAGAAAGGAACCGGGTGCCCAAAGCAAGGTACCCGTCACAGTCGCAAAGAAATATTGCCCATCAGGTAAGGCAGAGCCGCCTGAGATTGCAACCAGAATAATGACTATCTGCATGATCAATAGTATCAAACCAATCTGAGGGGCTTGTTGCATCGAATTAAATAACCGTAATCGCCGCCCGAAGATTAATGTCAGATAAATAATGACGCAATAGGCTAATGTATGCTGTCCCAGTATACCGGTATTGCCGACATCCATCAGCAATCCCATGCCGAAAGCCGCGCTCATTCCCATTTTATGCGGGTGATTAATGTTCCAATAGGCTATTACAATGGCTACGAAATCAGGACGAAATATTAGTATATCTCCTTGCAATGGCAGGAAATTCAGAATCAAAGCCAGAACCAAACTTACCGCAATAAACCAATTACTGGCAGGAACATACACATCCTGTCCGAAGTAATTGTCCTTATTTGACCTGTCGTCTTTAATTCTTTCCGGATTCAATTTTAGGCATCTCTAAAGCATCACGGGATTCCGGCTGCACCAGGGATAAGATTAAAACCTGCCGATTCCGATCCACGCCAGCAACCGGTGTACTAATAATCTGAGCAAAATCACCCGTAGGGTCTCGTTCAATTCGCAGTACTGTCGCAACAGGAATACCAGGCGGATAAACCCCGCCGATTCCAGAAGTGACCAACTGGTCGCCTTGTTGAATATCCGTATTCACCGATAGATAACGCAACTCCAGTTGATCATTTTTACCGGTTCCTGACACGACAGAACGCAAGCTGTTACGGACAACTTGCACCGGAACGGAATGATCTCTGTCGGTCAACAGTGTCACTTCGGATGACCAAGGATATAACTGCGTGACTTGTCCAACGATACCTTTATCATCAATGACTGCCTGGCCGAGTTGAATATGATGCTGACCGCCTTTATTCAGGGTAATTTTATGATTAAACGGATCGCGTGGGGTATACAAAATTTCAGCCAGAACTGCCTTGGTTCTGGTTTTGGTTTCAATTTGCTGCACCGCTCCGAGTAAATTGCGTAAATGAATGTTCTCAGCTTCTAGTGAAGCTAATTTTAGCAATTGCTCCCGATTCTCGAGATAGATCTGTCTCAGTTGTATGTTCTCTTCCAGCAGGTTGAAACTGGCAATAAATTCCTCTACTTGATCATGAATACTGGCTGGGATATAGGCAATCTGCTGCAATGGGAAAATAACCACACCAATAGCCTGACGCAATTGCGGAAAATATTTGAAACGCGTATCTCCAACAATCAGTAAACAAGATAACAAAGCAAATACAAACAGCCGTGCAAACGGACCTGGGCCATGTCTGAAAAACTGAGGAGCTGTTTCCATTACGTCCAGTATTTACGAATCTGGTTTTGTCTCTGAGTCAGTCTTAGAATAAAAAAGATTAATTGTTCAACTTATTAGTCACGGGCAAAAATACCAATCGACCGATCCATATTTTCCAGAGCAATGCCAGCGCCACGCACCACACAGGTCAGCGGATCATCGGCGACAATGACGGACAAACCGGTTTCTTCCATTAACAAACGGTCAATATCACGCAACAAAGCACCGCCACCAGTCATAACCATACCTTTGTCGGCAATATCCGAACCCAATTCCGGCGGGGTATGTTCCAGAGCTGATTTAACAGCGCTGACAATACTGTTCAGCGGTTCCGCCAGCGCCTCCAGAATCTCATTACTGGAAATGGTGAAGCTACGTGGTATTCCTTCTGCAAGGTTGCGGCCTTTCACCTCAATTTCGCGTACTTCAGATCCTGGGAAAGCCGAGCCAATTTCTTTTTTGATGATTTCTGCAGTAGGTTCGCCAATTAACATGCCATAGTTACGGCGGATATAATTAATGATTGCTTCATCAAACTTGTCCCCGCCCACGCGCACAGAATTCGAATAAACAATACCGCCTAACGAGATAACGCCGACTTCTGTGGTGCCACCGCCAATATCAACCACCATGGAACCGGTAGGCGATTCAACCGGCATATCAGCACCCAATGCGGCTGCCATGGGCTCTTCTATCAATTCAACTTTGCGGGCACCAGCACCGTAGGCCGCTTCACGAATCGCACGGCGTTCCACTTGCGTGGAACCATAAGGCACACAAATCACAATGCGCGGATTGGCTGAAAACAAGCGGGGCGGATTCACTTTCCGGATAAACATCTTGAGCATTTGCTCAGTCACTGTGAAATCCGCAATCACGCCATCTTTCATCGGGCGGATAGCTGTAATATTACCCGGTGTGCGGCCTAACATTTGCTTGGCTGCGAGACCTACTTGCTGAATCATTTTCTTGCCATTGGCCCCGCTTTCTTCGCGGATTGCTACTACAGAGGGTTCATCCAACACGATTCCTTGGCCATGGACATAAATCAGCGTATTTGCTGTGCCCAGATCAATCGCCATATCTGTTGAGAAATAGCTTCCAAGAATATTGTTGTTCAAGAAATTAAACATAGTGGCAGAATCCGTTATTAGTAATTATGATGAGAGCGAATAATAATTAAAACCTTCAAAAAATGATACGCCAGTTAAACGGGGCATGATACCCTAATACTTATTTGAATATAAGGTTACCCATATAAAATGACTTTGTCTGTTAGCGATGTAAAACGTGTAGCTGATCTTGCTTATATTGAGATTGATGAAGACGAAGCAAAAGAAACTTTGATTCAGTTATCCGGTATTTTCAATCTGATTGAAACCATGCAAGCAGTCGATACCTCAACAGTAGAACCCATGTCTCACGCCCAAAGTGTCGTACAACGTTTACGTGAAGATGCGGTTACTGAAACCGACCAGCGCGAATTATATCAATCGATAGCGCCACAAGTCGAAGCGGGTCTCTATCTGGTTCCGCAAGTTATTGAATAGACCAAAAACCACTTCAACAAAGTGAACCGGAAGAACTATCTTAGAATCTAAAAACGATAATTATACGCAACATTTTATTTTTCTCTATCAGTAAATACCATGTTTAATGCCAGTCTTAAACAGCTCTCCCTTCAGCTAACCGAAAAAAAGATTTCCAGCACTGAACTGACAACAGAATTTCTCAAACGCATCAAGGCGCTTAATCCTGAATACAATGCGTTTATTACAGTGAATGAAGAACTAAGCCTTGCGCAAGCGCAGGCCGCGGACAAAATGCGCGCTTCCGGGCAAGCAGGCCCGTTGACCGGAATCCCCATTGCGCAGAAAGATATTTTTTGTACCAAAGGTTGGCTGACCACCTGCGGGTCAAAAATGCTGTCAAATTTTGTCTCACCGTATGATGCCGGGGTCATTGAACGTTTCAATCAGGCGGGTGCGGTCAATATCGGCAAAACCAACATGGATGAATTCGCCATGGGGTCGAGCAACGAAACATCATTTTATGGGCCGGTGAAAAACCCCTGGGATCATGCCGCAGTGCCTGGCGGCAGTTCAGGCGGTGCAGCTTGCGCAGTTGCGGCAAGACTGGCACCCGCAGCAACCGGTACCGATACCGGCGGTTCCATTCGCCAGCCCGCAGCATTGTGCGGCATTTCAGGCATCAAACCGACCTACGGACTGGTGTCCCGCTACGGCATGATTGCCTTCGCCTCCAGCTTGGATCAGGGCGGACCCATGGCCAAATCGGCAGAAGATCTCGCGCTGCTGCTGAATGTCATGACCGGGTTTGATCCGCGCGACTCAACCAGCTTGCAGCGTGACGCCGAGGACTATGCGCGAGACCTGCAAAAACCGTTAGCTGGCTTGCGCATCGGCCTACCGAAGGAATATTTTGCCGAAGGCATGAGCAAGGATGTCGAAAACGCAATTGAAAAAGCATTGGATGAATACCGCAAACTAGGGGCACAAACGGTTGAAGTCTCGCTGCCGAACGCACCCTTGGCGATTCCGGTTTATTATGTGCTGGCACCGGCAGAAGCATCAAGCAATTTATCCCGGTTTGACGGTGTGCGCTATGGTCATCGCGCCAAATCATACGGTGATCTGGCCGACATGTACCGCAAATCGCGCGCGGAAGGTTTTGGCGCCGAAGTGAAACGGCGCATTCTGATCGGCACGTACGTTTTATCGCATGGTTATTACGATGCTTATTATATTAAGGCGCAAAAGCTGCGCCGCCTGATCGCGCAGGATTTTGCCGAAGCTTACAAACAATGCGACATTATCATGGGACCCACCACCCCCACCGTGGCTTTTAATCTGGGAGAAAAAAGCGGCGATCCGATCCAGATGTATTTGTCGGACATCTATACCAGCGCGGCCAATCTAACCGGAATGCCGGCGATGTCGATCCCGGTCGGCTTTGGCGACAAAAACCGGCCGGTTGGTTTGCATATCATTGGCAATTACTTCAGCGAAGCGCAAATGCTGAATGTCGCGCACCAATATCAACTGGCAACCGGCTGGCATTTGCAGTCGCCCGTTTAAACCAACAGTTCATTCCTGAAAATATCAATTTAGTCGGAAAATACATCATGCAGTGGGAAATTGTCATCGGCCTTGAAGTACATGCCCAACTTTCAACGCAATCCAAAATTTTCTCAGGCTCATCCACCGCCTATGGCGCTGCGCCGAATACCCAGGCAAGCGTGATCGATCTGGCGCTGCCGGGGGTTTTGCCGGTACTCAATAAAGGCGCAGTGGAACGGGCGATTAAACTGGGATTATCGGTGGGGGCAGAAATCAATTCGCCTTCCATTTTCGCGCGTAAGAATTATTTTTATCCTGATTTGCCCAAAGGCTATCAAATCAGCCAATACGAATTACCGGTGGTGCAAGGCGGCAACATTCAGATTCAAGTCGATGGCACTGAAAAGAACATCCGCCTGACTCGCGCGCACTTGGAAGAAGACGCCGGAAAATCGCTGCACGAAGATTTTCATGGCATGAGCGGTATTGATCTGAACCGTGCCGGCACGCCATTGCTGGAAATCGTCTCCGAACCGGACATGCGCAGCAGCGCGGAAGCCGTAGCGTACGCGAAAATATTGCATGCACTGGTGCGCTGGATCGGTATTTGCGACGGCAATATGCAGGAAGGCTCATTCCGCTGCGATGCGAATGTCTCGGTACGCCCGCTCGGCACGGAAAAACTTGGCACGCGCTGCGAAATTAAAAATCTGAACTCATTCCGTTTTCTGGAAAAAGCCATCGATTATGAAGCCAGAAGGCAGATTGAAATCCTTGAAGACGGCGGCGCGATCCGACAAGAAACCCGTCTGTACGACGCCAACAAAGACGAAACACGCACCATGCGCACCAAGGAAGACGCCAATGATTACCGTTATTTCCCCGACCCGGACTTATTGCCGCTGGAAATTCCGCAAAGCTGGATTGATCAAATCAAGCAAACCTTGCCGGAATTGCCGCAAGCGCGGCGGGATCGTTACATCTCCAAATTTGCATTGTCCGCCTATGACGCTTCCGTGCTGATCAGTTCTCGCGAAATGGCGGATTATTTTGACGCCACGCTCAAGCAATTACCCACACAAGCCAAACTGTGCGCCAACTGGATTATGGGCGAGATCAGCGGACAATTGAACAAGGAAGGCATTGAAATGACCGCCTGCCCGATCACCCCTGCCCAACTCGCCGAACTGCTCGCACGTATCAGTGACGGCACCATTTCTGGCAAAGCCGCCAAGTCGGTGTTTGAAAGTATGTGGAACGGCGAACTGGACAAAAATGTCGATGCCATCATCGAAGCCAAAGGCTTGAAACAGATTTCCGACGACAGCGCCATTGAGAAATTGGTCGATCAAGTATTGGCCGCCAATGCCCAACAAGTCGCTGATTATCGGAACGGCAAGGAAAAAGCTTTCAATTCACTGATCGGCCAGATCATGAAAGCCACGCAAGGCAAAGCCAATCCGGCGCAAGTCAACGCCATGCTGAAGAAAAAGCTGGATGGATAAAACCGTCTCGTGTTACGAACTCTCGCCAATATCAATCTACAGAGCCTATTTGGCCACGCCGCCAGCCGGTTTATAGAAGATAAACTCGCCGACCTCGGCCATCTTGGCATATTCCTTGGACCAACCGGGAACTACTTTCCGATGATGGAAGTATAAGGCACCACCGGTTCGGTCCTTAAGTTGACGATTGAGGGCCTTGCGGGCGATTTCCTTGGCGATCGCGTAGGATTCGTCCTCCTTTGCGTCATCCGAACGGCCATCGCACCACCACGAGAACTGGCAGGCTCCTTGCTCATGGCCTTGCTTGACAACGCCACAGATGGTGTTTGGAAAGCCCTCATGGCCTACCCGGTTCATAACCACATTGGCGACGGCTTCCATGCCGGTATCACCCTGTCCCCTGGCCTCCCAGTAGATGCTGCGGGCAAGGCAAGTGACTGCACTGTCCAACGGCTCTTCGCCGATCGGATCGACTGCTTGCGCCTGGGGCTTAGAGATGAGTTGGGCTGGAGTCGGAGGCACTTTGCTGCCATCGGGTGCGGCCTTCTCCTCCAGCACCTCCGCCTTGCTCTCGGCGATTTCCGCCTTTCGTGCTTGATCAGCCGCGACTGCCTGGCCTAAGAGAAGGCTTGTCGCAAGGCAGGTTACAATCCATATCTGACGCATACTCGAATCACCTCCAGAATAAATCAAAAAAACCCATATCCACCCAATACGCGCGACGGCCATTCGCACCAAACCTTCTGAGAGATAAAAACTTCAATTCATGCGGTGAAAAAGATAGATGAGAATTAAAGAATAAAGGATTCATGAATCATTTGAGAAACCCCATCCATCCGAAACAGAAGTTCAACGTCATAAAGTTATTTATCGTTAGGTTTGGTCAGATCTGATAGCGTAGTGAGTATCCGCTGTCGAAGACTCGGACTAGCACCAAGCACTATTCCAGCGATCAATGCCGTCAGCACAAAGTCGCTGCTTTTAACATTAGACTTAGCAACAATATCGCCAATTACGGCTCCCAACTGAGCGGAGGGATCATCAACAGCTTGCTCAGGGGGATTACTGCTTTTAATCGTAACTGCCCGGCTTTGTTGGGCAATAACCATTAGCAAGATTGCCGCAAAGAACACCACAACACCCCCCACAATTACGCCTGCTTGCCAGGGCGGGAATGTCTCTACCAACGATAAGTACAAACACCATAAAGCACGAAAACCATGCCAACTACCACGGCCATCACGACCAACCCCAATAGGGACATCACAATGGCTAATTTGACCGAACTTCGCCATAGTTTGGCATGTTCCGCAGCGACAATTTCTGCAAGCAATTTGGGCAGCACTTATGTCAACTGTTTAACGTTTATTACTCAATAGCATACCGATCACGAAACCGCTGCCGAAAGCAACAAGTACACTGGTAAGCGGACGTTCTTCGATATACTTCTCCACACTTTCTCCTGCCGCCTTAGTCTGATTGCGCACAGCTTTTCCCGTGTCTTGAGCCAAATCGACAACCTTCTCACCTTGCTTTCCTGCCTGATCCTTCACTGACGTCATCAGCGATCCTAGTTCATGCCGCAGGGTGATAAATTCCTTTCTTAGTTGATCCATCTCTTTGCTAAATTCATCTGCTGATGCCATGGTTTGTGCTCCTTTTGAACGAATAAATTCGATAATTGATTAACCCAGATACAAATTGTGGAATCTAAAAACCAATCTGTTAGTGCGCTGTGAATCACACTGAAGTGGTACCGCAAAACTGGACAGGTTGTTAAGCTCTGTTATGGACACTATAGAGGATCATAATCATGAGCAAGAAACGCACACAATATTCCAGTGAATTCAAAGCAAAAATAGCGCTGGCTGCGATACGGGGCGATGAAACCA
>CAMCBD010000033.1 GCA_945872825.1 Nitrosomonas ureae | reverse complement strand
TTCATCAAGGTCTTGATAACCAAACTCCCAATGAGGTTTATTATCAATATCAAGCAATTCATCAGGCTGCCTGAGCTTGATTAACTACCCATATCAGAGCTTAATTCTACTCTCAGGTTGGACAGTTGCAGGAGACCACTTCACAATTCTTGTTCTCGTTGGATGCTACGATTCCTTTCTAATTCAAGTCAATAAGATTAGTGATAATCTGGTAAGCCCGCTTAGATTTTAGAATGGCGGGGGCTCTACCTTGAGTTACACAACACAAGTGGATGGTATACGCTATAGAGATGGCACTAGCAGTCTTGCATGGGCCACGAGAAATTGCCATTTCTGACGAAGCAGGACAGGTAAAAAACAAAAGGAAAATCTGATGCGTAAATCCGCTACCTCAGCTTCGCAATGAGCGCGATACGGATTTACTGCGTTTTAACTAAAATCGGACATTCCTATTTTTATTAACATGTTAGATATTGAGGAAGAAGTGTTTTTTTACATTGAGAACTAATGATTAAAACGCTCAAACCAAGATTGGCAAAGCTGATTGGTGTGTCGGAATAGTAAAGATGATATACCCTGAATTTATAACTGTTCCAAACAAATTCGGTTGATGAATCGTACTGCTACGTCTTAGCATTTTTAATCACCAGTTCGACCAGAAATAAGACGCTATTTTAACATTCCTGGTCCTGATGATCATTAAGAATAAGAATATTCCTATCTGATATCAAGTGCTTGTAGATATTTTGGACCGACTATTTACTTCTGGTCGATTAAAAATACCCCTTTAGTTTTGCGCGGCTTTATCGTGACCATTTTTAAGTCGTGGATCAATGAACTCATGAATCGAGCTAGTTTCTGTCAGCGATAATCTATAATATAACACATAGGAATGGAATGCTTTGTACACAAGCGTACACACGAGCTACTCTGTCCATGCAATACCGCATTCTGATTTTTGCAAATACTAACCAGAGAATTCAATAATTCCGTAAATTTCAGATTAATAACGTATTGAAGGTAGCTTAAAGCAAGAGCCTTTAATCAAATGTAACGAGGGATATTTTCCGTTAATCATTTGGGAGAGCTTAATCATGACACAATTAAAAAGCAGTTTCATCGCACTCATCTTAATTATTCAAATGGCTCTTTTCTCGAGCTGCACGTCAACACCGCAGTTTGAGGGAGCCAGAGAACAATATGACGATATTGTCATTACCACGAAGGTTCACGAAGCAATTCTCGATGAACCTTCCCTGAGACCCTTCGATATCAACGTCAGAACTATAAAAGGTGTCATAGAACTGAGCGGCTTGGTCAATTCCCGCGACGATATGTACAAAGCGATTGCGATTGCGCGCAGTGTCAGTGGCATAAAGTTTATCAAGAATGACATGCGAATTCCGGGAGCCGGTGATTACTAATTGCCGCTATAAGTGAATTGTAAATTGAGCGGCACACAAAATTTATCTATTGATAAGTATAGCTTTTATGTGCACTCAATTTGCTAGTAAATTAATCGACATTTCCCAAGTGACGTCAGTTGTTGCATTGATAACTGTCAATATAAGTAAACCGGGTTAAATATGCTGTTGGCTGATTTTGTACTAATTATCCACTTTTTCTATGTGTTGTTTGTCGTTGCCAGCTTGCCTGTCATCTGGTTGGGTGCGTGGTTTAAGCTGGCGTTTGTCAGAAACCCTTGGTTTCGTTATCTACATCTTGCCGCCATTTTATTCGTCGTGGCGGAATCCTTGCTGGGTGTCGTGTGCCCGTTAACATTATGGGAAAATACATTGCGCCAGGTTGAAACAAACAGCAGTTTTATACAGCAATGGCTGCATAGAATCATGTTTTATACTGTGCCTGAAGGCTTGTTCACGGTAGTTTATGTTCTGTTTGCTGGCTTGGTTGCCGCAACTTTCAAATGGGTACCGCCGGAACCTCGTAGAAATCTTCCCTGATTATCCTGAAACAAGGCGACTGTCGCTTGTTTCTTCTGAGTCGGGAATCAACATTTCTTCATCAAATGCGGTGTCGCCGTCGATTACCGGTTCCCCCCGTGCTTTTAAGTTGAAAAAATCATACCGGGATGCATCTGCTAGATGCGATAGCTGAATATTTTGTATAGAGCGGAACATCGTTTCCAATCTGCCGGGAAATTTTTTATCCCATTGTTGCATCATTTCTTTGATGGCTTGGCGCTGCAGGTTTTTTTGCGATCCGCACAGGTTGCAGGGAATAATCGGAAAATTTTCTGCTTCAGCGTAAGCGGCCAAATCTTTTTCTTTGCAGTAAGCCAGCGGCCGGATAACGATGTGTTTTCCGTCATCGCTGACCAGTTTGGGCGGCATGGCTTTAAGTTTTCCGCCATAAAACATGTTAAGAAACAAGGTTTCAAGAATATCATCCCGATGATGGCCCAGCGCTATCTTGGTGGCGCCCAATTCACTGGCAACGCGATATAACACGCCGCGACGCAAGCGTGAGCAAAGACTACAAGTGGTTTTTCCTTCTGCAATGACACGTTTTACGACACTATAGGTATCTTGTTCAACGATACGATAAGGCATACCGATATCAGTCAGATAGCCCGGCAGCACTTGTTCAGGAAAACCAGGCTGCTTTTGGTCCAGATTAACCGCTATCAGCTCAAACTCTAACGGAGCATGGGCTTGTAAATTGCGTAGAATATCCAGCAAGGCATAACTATCCTTACCGCCGGACAAGCACACCATGATCCGGTCACCGGCTTCGATCATGTTGAAATCAGCAATCGCTGTTCCTACTTGCCGTCTTAAGCGTTTGTGGAGCTTATTGGTATTATGTTGTTGTTTTTTTTGCATTATCTTGGCAAGTTGTGAGTAAGATAGGGATTATTTTTTGCACTAAACAGACGCCGCGAGTCTTGTGGCAGAATATTAGACAAATGAGATGGAACAATTTAGCATAGCTAGATTCTAAACAAGACGGATAAACAAGTTCGGGAATTATTTTTCAGGAGAGTTCTATGAACAGGATTATACCATTTGTAACCTTGATCTTGTTTTCAACCCATTGTTATTCGAGTGCAAGCTACCCCAATAATGAAGTTGATATTGGTAAATCGGGTGATTCAAGTAAGGTGTCGCGGACCATTAAGTTGACGCAGGTGGATAATATGTTTTTACCTTCTGAAATTAAGGTCAGTGAAGGCGAAACGATCCAATTTGTTATAAAAAATGGTGGCAGCAGAAAGCATGAGATGTTGATGGGTTCAATGGCAGACCTGAAGAAAGCCGCTAATATGCGGCGCATGTTTCCTGATAAGGATCATTCTGAAGCACATTTGGTACAACTTGAACCGGGTGAGCAAAAAGAATTTATCTGGCAGTTTACCAATGCGGGAACCATTGATTTTGCCTGCCCGTTGCCGGGTCATTTTAAGAAGATGCGTGGAATAATAACTGTGGAGAAGAAATGAAAATGCGAGTAAGTACTCTATTAGCTGGATCAATCATTGCTGTCAGTTTGCTGAGCGTCGCTTCACAAGCGGCTGCTACAGCGACCGTTGACGTTTATAAAAGCCCAACCTGCAAGTGTTGCGCTAAATGGGTCGATCATATGCGCGAGCACGGTTTTACCGTAAAAACGCATGATGTTGGCAATAAAGAGATAAGAGAAAAATCTGGCATTTCTGAGTCACTGGGCTCGTGCCATACGGCTTTGGTTAATGGTTATGCGATCGAAGGGCATGTGCCAGCGCCTGATATCCTGCGTTTACTCAAAGAAAAACCTAAAGCAGTTGGATTGGCTGTACCGGATATGCCGCACGGAACCCCTGGTATGGAAGGTGCTCGTAGTGATCCTTATAATGTTTTATTGATCAAAGAACGCAACGAGGCACGCAAGGATACAACCATTTATAACCGCTATGATCCCTATGCCAAAAAAGCAGAGCAATCACAGCCAGCCGATCCCGAGCCCGAGCCCGAGAAGAGCGGTTCAATCATGCGTTTAAAGTAATAATCGTAACTTTTTCATGACAATGCGTAATTTTTTGCTGTGTGGTGTAGCGGCACTGCTATTGGGTTGTGGCGATTCTGCACCATTCAGCGCGCTATCCGGGCAACCTCAGATCGATAGTAAAACGGGTTTGGTCAAACCAAATTTTGATCAAGCGCAAATCAAACGGGGTGAAATGGTTTATGCTGCAAATTGCGTCGGCTGTCATGGACTCAATGGAGAGGCAACACCGGATTGGCGCAAACCCGGTCCGGGCGGAAAATATCCGCCGCCGCCATTGGATAGTACCGCACATGCCTGGCATCATTCGACAGAAGTTTTGAAGAGAACCATACTCAAAGGAACGCCACCTGATATTGGTTCCATGCCGGCCTGGGAAGGCAAGTTGACGGAGCAGCAAGTCGACGATGTGATTGTCTGGATAAAGTCTTTATGGTCAGATGAGATTTATGATATCTGGTATAAGAATTTTGAGGGTAAGTAGTCAGTAGCAGTTTATATTCGCAATCCGAGACATGGACGTTATCTTAAGTGCGGTGTGTCTCGATTGTTACGGCAAATGGATGAAACAAAATAAACAATCAAATTAATAGACCAGTATACAAATTTATTCTCCCGCTTTCTGTTCCAGTAAATTAATTTGTTCTGAGATTGCTCGTCTTTCATCCTCCAGTTCTGTGTAGCGTGCTTTTAGGCGATCCAAATCATCGGTATATTTTTTAATCCGATCAGCTTTTTCCTGTTTTTCCTGAATTAATTCCTCATATTTTGGAATCGGTATGCTTTTCGAGGCTGGACTGGGTGGTATTGTTATTGGTAGCAGCGCATCTACTTCATTACGGCGTAATTCTTGAATCATCAGAAACTGTTGATAAGTGGATTGTGATTCTTGTTGTATGCGGGCTAATGTTTTCTCTAGCTGCTGTATTTGTGTTGCCGTGTCAGCCCAAACTGGAGTGGATAGAGCCAGCAATAACAATAAAAGAACGGTTCGCATATTGAATAAGTATTTATTGTAAAGGATAACCTCTCGGGCTTTTAGGTAGATGCTCGAGTATGTGTTACTCTACATCCAGAATTATTCTACACCTCCTTGACCAAGTGAGTTAATGATTCAATCACACTTTACACGAATCATTGTGATGGCTGGTAATAGTCTTATAGAGGCGTGTCTTTTAAAATAAAGTGATAAGTTATTGCAGTCATCGATTGAATAGCCTTATGACGATAGAGTAATAGCACAAGGAATATCGATTTACATAACGGGCTGGATGGAAAGCCTTCTATAACTCCATCGCGCTAATTTCTCTCCCGATGGGAAAACGCCCTAAGAAATGTTATGAAATAAGCTTGATTCCTAACATTCTTTCGTCAACCTTAGTTCCGAAACATCACACAAACCAGAGAAGCGGAGCGCTTTGTGTGCTAGCGCACATACTGGTTGTGCTATCCCTGTAATACTTCAACTTTGATTTTAGTGAATACTTACCGGAGAACTTTACCATGACACAACTTAATAACCGTTTTTCCACTTTCTTCTTAATTGCGCTCATGGCTTTATTATTGGGTTGCGCTTCAACGTCCAAGCAAGAGGGAACTGGAGAATATTTTGATGATACTGTCGTTACCACAAAGGTCAAAGCGGCAATTCTCAACGAACCTTCGCTGAAATCTGCAGAAATCAATGTCGAAACTTTCAAGGGTGTCGTTCAACTTAGTGGCTTCGTCAATTCCCAGGTTGATATCAATAAAGCAGTCGAAGTGGTACGTAGAGTCAATGGCGTGAAGTCTGTCAAGAACGACATGCGGGTTAAGTGATGATAGGTCGCTGCATTGATTAATCATCCTGCAGATAAATGCCCATGTATTTTTTATCACCGCGCCGAGGTGTTGTCATTGGTAGCGCGTTATCGGGATGAGTGCGGAGAGGCGCAAGCAGAAAGATTTTCCGCACAACGTTTAGACCCCCATAGCCGCAGCGGCTGAATTACTTTCCCATATCCACACCACACTGCTTGGAACTTTTAAAGTTTCCCAGAGCCGTGTGCGTGTGGTTTTTGACCCAGCATCACTGCAAGTGAGGCGTTGTCTAGCTACCTGACGAGCGATTTTTTCTAGGATATTTGTGTATGATAAAGATCTGTAATTCACATTTTGCCAACAAGACTACTCAGCTCCCCTTCATTTCTGCACTTAATTCTGCTTGGATATATAGTTTTTCAAGAGACTTTAAGTTAGTTACCTATCCATTAAATCATTGTTTTTATCGAGAGATGTGTGGTGAAGTCCTTTTTCAACGCGGAACATTTTTCTAAATGGAAACCAAAGATATTCGTATCTTCCAGTATTTGCGTCAGTTGAGGGCGAATTTGCGTGATGGCGGTATTCCGCTAACGCACTCTTTTAATGAACCGCCGCTTCGATCGGAATTGTTCAGTGCCGATCAAATGGAGCAGCATGGCAAGCATCTCGCAGCCATGCACAAATTAACCCAAAAGCGCCCGCGGGATCAACTGATGACGCGATTGGCGGCGAATGAAGTCGTTTTGACCGGCGTCTGTGGACAACTCGCAGCGGTGGTAAAAGCCAACCAGCAGATTACGCCGGCCAGCGAATGGCTGCTCGATAATTTCTATCTGATCGAAGAGCAGATCCGCACCGCCAGGCGCCACATGCCTAAGGGATATAACCAGGAACTACCACGTTTGTTAAATGGCTCTTCAGCTGGCTTGCCGCGTGTATACGATATCGCATTGGAGATCATTTCACACGGAGATGGGCGGATAGACTCGGAAAATCTCAGTCGTTTCGTCGCGGCCTATCAAACCGTTAGCGCGCTCAAATTAGGTGAATTATGGGCTATCCCCATCATGCTGCGGTTGGCGCTGATTGAGAATCTGCGCCGTGTTGCCGTTCGTATCGCCGCCGACAGAGTTGATTGCGACCTGGCTTGCGCGTGGGCGGAGCAAATGATGGCGGTAGCGGAGAAGGATCCGAAGAGCCTGGTGCTGGTGATCGCAGACATGGCGTGCTCGCAACCGCCAATGTCGAATCCATTCGTATCCGAATTTACGCGCCGTCTGCAAGGACAAAGCCTTGCTTTGGCACTGCCACTGACCTGGATCGAGCAGGTGCTTGCCGAATCAGGGCTGACCATCGAACAATTGGTGCATACCGGAAACCAACTTCAGGCTGCCGACCAGGTTTCTATCAGCAACAGCATTGGCAGCTTGCGCTTTCTGGGTGCGATGGATTGGCGCGATTTTGTCGAAAGCATGAGTATTGTCGAGCAAACATTGCGCGAAGATCCGAATGATGCCCACGCCAAGATGGATTTTGCCAGTCGCGACCGTTATCGTCATGCGATTGAAAAAATTGCAAAGCGGAGCTCTTTTACTGAAACTGAGGTCGCTCGATGCGCGATTCAACTCGCGCAAGCGGCTCAAATGGCACATCCAGACAGCGACCAACGTGCAACGCATGTCGGTTTCTATCTGATCGACCGTGGTTTGCACGAACTTGAAGCACGGGTACAGGTACGTCCTTCTGCTGCCGAAAAAATCATGAAAATGGGGTCGCAACATGCATTGAGCGTATATCTTGGCGCAATTGCTTTGCTTACGCTGCTTTTCAGCGCCGGCTTGATGATCATCGCACACACTCAAGGTGTGCCCGATGTATTGCTGGTACTGATCGGCATACTCGGATTGCTGGCTACCAGTCAATTGGCGCTTGCACTGGTGAATTGGATAGCGACTTTATTCGTGCACCCGCAACCACTGCCACGCATGGATTTTTCCACCGGTATCCCAGTGCAATCGCGAACGTTGGTCGTTGTACCAACAATGCTTACGCATCCGCAAAACATCGATAACCTGGTCGAAGCATTGGAAGTACGCTTTCTGTCGAACCAGGACGACAATCTGTATTTTGCTCTATTGACCGATTTTCGCGATGCGCACGAAGAAACCCTCGCTGATGACGAATCACTGTTGCAACTGGCTCAGACAGGGATTGAGACGCTGAATGTAAAATATAGCACGGCAGGAAAAAGTATTTTTTTCCTGTTTCATCGCCCGCGCCGCTGGAATCCGCAAGAACGTATGTGGATGGGCTACGAGCGTAAACGCGGCAAGCTTGCGGATTTGAATGCATTGCTGCGCGATGAGACGAACCACAATGCTGACAAACGTTTTTCACGCATCGTCGGCGATACCGCTTGCCTGGCGAACGTGAAGTACGTCATTACCCTGGATACGGATACGCAGCTGCCGCGTGATGTCGCGCGGGAGTTAGTCGGCGCCATGGCGCATCCATTGAATCGTCCGCGCTATGACGAGCAGCAGCAGCGCGTGTGCGAGGGCTACGGCATTCTTCAGCCGCGCGTCAGCGTGAGCTTGGAAGGCACCAACCGCTCACATTATGCGCGATTGCATGGTGGCGAAGTCGGCATTGACCCCTATACCCACGCCATCTCCGATGTCTATCAGGATGTGTTTGGCGAAGGCTCGTTCATCGGCAAAGGCATTTATGAAGTGGATACATTCGAGCGTGCATTGAATGCACGCTTTCCTGAGAATCAGATTCTCAGCCACGATTTGCTGGAAGGGTGTTATACGCGTGCTGGCTTATTGAGCGATGTAAATTTGTATGAGGATTATCCTGCACATTACAGCGTGGATGTGAGCCGCCGTCATCGCTGGATACGGGGCGATTGGCAATTGCTGGGTTGGCTGCTGCCAAGCATTCCCGGTCCGGGTACGCTGCGGCTGAATAACTCGCTCTCGCGGCTGTCACAATGGAAATTATTCGACAACCTGCGGCGTAGTCTCGTGCCGATGGCGCTGACAGTACTGTTGCTGCTAGGCTGGGCAGTGCTGGTATCACCCTGGCTTTGGACTCTGGCAGTGATCAGTATTATCCTGATTCCGCCCTTGATCACCTCAATTCTGGATCTATTTAACAAACCGTGCGATGTATTGTTAAGGCAGCATCTTGCTGTCGCTCTCGACACGGCGACCCAACGCGTGGCACAAGCAGCCTTTAACCTAACCTGCCTTCCCTACGAGGCCTATTTCAGCATCGATGCGATTGTACGTACAGTCGGACGCATGTTGTTCACGCGTAGACGGCTACTCGAATGGAATCCATCGGGCGAGGTGGCGCGTAGCAGCCGCACGGATTTTCCTGCTACTTTACGGACGATGTGGATTGCGCCGCTGATCGCTATGGCCGCAACATCTTATCTGCTGCTGTTCAAATTCGCGGTGCTCACGGTCGCGGCGCCTATACTGCTGCTGTGGTTGGGCTCGCCCGCGATTGCCTGGTGGATAGGTCAGCCGATTGCACGCCGCAAAGCACGGTTAACAAGTGAGCAAACTATTTTTCTGCGCAAAGTGTCACGCAAAACCTGGGCGTTCTTCGAAACTTTTATCGGCCCGGAAGATAACTGGTTGCCGCCGGATAATTATCAGGAATATCGCGGCGCCGCGGTTGCGCATCGCACATCGCCAACCAATATTGGGATGGCACTTCTGGCGAACTTAACGGCTTATGACTTCGGCTATATTCCGGCCGGACAACTCATCGAGCGTACTGCGCATACGCTTGACACCATGCAAGTACTGGAGCGCCATCGCAGTCACTTTTACAACTGGTACGACACCCAATCGTTGAAACCGCTGCACCCGGCGTATATTTCTACGGTGGATAGCGGCAACCTTGCAGGCCATTTACTAACCTTGCGGCCCGGGCTGGCCGCACTTGTCGATGACAAAATCCTTAATACTCGCTGGTGCCATGGACTCCGCGACACACTGAGAATTTTGGCGGATGCGATGAGAAACATTCCATCAGACCTGCTCACCCAATTACAAACTGATATCGAATCGACCTGCAATTCTCCGCCAACCACGCTGGCACTGACATGGCAATACCTTGACCGGCTGGCGAGACGCGCGGAGGAACTTGCCGATAGCCTGGACGCTACCTCGGCAGCGTTGTTTCAAACAGGAAGCGCACAAGCATCAGCCGAAGAACGGGAACGCAGACTGCATGCGGAAACTGGGGGATACCTAAAGGCAGATGAAGATTCCACGCACCACCCAACGCTGGATCATGCCAGCGCAGTCGTCTCTGAGATAACTTCCGAGAATGATGCGAATTGGTGGGCACATGCATTGGTCCGGCAAAGCCGCACTGCTCTTGACGAGTTGACTTTTCTTGCCCCTTGGCTAGCGTTGCCGGTTGCACCAGGTGGATCTACTGAAGATCTGGGTATGACCGCAATCCCTACATTGCGGGAATTGACTAGCATCGAGGGAAAATTGCTGCCGATCATCGAACAGCGAATCATTAGTAGCACGGCACCCGCAGAACGCGAATGGCTGCACGCATTTCAACAATCTGTCACACAAGCCGCTTTACGCGCCAACGAAAGGATTTCAGCAATCGAACGATTAGTCCTACAAACAGGAGAATTCTCCTACATGGAATATGATTTCCTGTACGACAAGGCATCACGTCTGCTGGCGATCGGTTATAACGTGAATGATTCGCGACGGGATGCAAGTTGCTACGATCTGTTAGCTTCGGAAGCCAGATTGATCAATTTTGTCGCAATCGCACAAGGACAAGTGCCGCAGGAGAGCTGGTTTGCCTTGGGGCGTCTGCTCACGACCGTCGGCGGCGAACCCGTTCTTTTATCATGGAGCGGCTCGATGTTCGAGTACCTGATGCCGCTCCTGGTGATGCCGAACTTTGATAATACGTTGCTCGACCAGACCTATAAGGCGGCGGTTCAGCGGCAGATCGAATATGGACGGCAGCTCGGCATACCGTGGGGTATGTCAGAGTCGGGCTATAACCTGGTCGATGTCCATCTCAACTACCAGTACCGGGCATTTGGTGTGCCGGGTCTGGGATTAAAACGCGGACTTGCCGATGATTTGGTCATTGCACCCTATGCCACCGTGTTGGCGCTGATGGTGGCACCCGAAGAAGCGTGTTTGAATCTGCAGCAACTGACTATGGAAGGTTTGGAAGGAAAGTTTGGTTTTTATGAAGCCATTGATTACACACCATCACGTCAACGACGTGGGGAATCAGGCACAGTGGTGCGATCATATATGGCACATCACCAGGGGATGAGCCTGCTCTCCCTGGCTTATCTGCTGCTGGATCGCCCGATGCAGAAGCGCTTCGAGTCGGATCCACTGTTCCAGGCAACTTTGCTGCTGCTCCAGGAACGGATTCCCAGGGCTATGGCGTTCTTTCCGCGTACGGCACAATTTTCTGACATTCGACCGACTTTTACTGCGCCGGAAGCATCGATTCGTGTTTTTAACAGCGCCAATACACCAACACCGGAAGTGCAATTGCTATCCAACGGCCGCTATCACGTGATGATCACTAACTCCGGCGGCGGTTATAGCCGTTGGAAGGATCTTGCCGTTACCCGCTGGCGCGAAGACACGACTTGCGACCACTGGGGGTCGTTCTGTTATTTGCGCGACGAGAGCAGCGGGGAATTCTGGTCTACCGCGTATCAGCCGACATTGAAACAGCCGCAGCATTACGAAGTGATTTTCTCCGAAGGCCGTGCCGAATTTCGCCGCCGCGATAACGATTTCGAGACGCATACTGATATCGTGGTATCGCCGGAAGATGATATCGAACTACGCCGCTTGCGCATCACGAACCGCGCCCGCACCCGTCGAACCATCACGGTGACGAGTTACGCCGAAGTGGTGCTGACCGTACCCGTCGCCGATGAACTGCATCCCGCTTTCAGTAAGCTATTTGTGCAGACCGAGATTGACGAGCAACATCACGCCATACTCTGCACGCGCCGTCCGCGTTCACGTAGCGAACAAACGCCGTGGATGTTTCACCTGATGACGGCAAACGGAACAGACATCGATGCCATTTCCTACGAGACGGATCGGTCACAATTCATCGGTCGCGGCCGCACTACCGCCGATCCACAAGCGTTAGTCGGCGCGCTATCCCGGAAGCTCTCCGGTAGCCAGGGTTCGGTGCTGGATCCGGTTGCCGCCATTCGCTATACAATTACACTCGACCCAGATCAAACGCTTACCATCGATATGATAAGCGGCATGGCAGAAACGCGGGCTAATGCATTAGGCCTGGTGGAAAAATATCAGGACCGCCGCTTCGCGGATCGTGTTTTTGATGTCGCTTGGACACATGCACAAGTGGTATTGCGCCAGCTCAATGCCAGTGAGGCCGATGCGCAACTCTATGGACGTTTAGCCAATTCTGTGCTTTATACCAACGCCTTGCTGCGCGCTGATGCCGAAATTTTGCTGCAGAATCGCCGCGGACAATCCGGTTTGTGGGGTTATGCCATTTCCGGCGACCTATCGATCGTACTGTTGCAGATCAGCGACGCAAGCAATATCGAACTGGTGCGGCAATTGGTGCAAGCTCACGCGTATTGGCGTTTGAAGGGGCTAGCGGTAGATTTGGTGATCTGGAACGAAGATCGTGCCGGCTACCGGCAACTGCTTCAGGATCAGATTATCGGTTTGATTGCGGTGGGCATCGAAGCGCATGTTATTGACAGACCGGGCGGTATTTTCGTGCGGCACGCGGAACAAATATCCAACGAAGATCGTATTTTGTTCCAATCGGTCGCACGTGTCATCATAGCTGACAGCCGGGGAACGTTGGCGGAACAGATTAATCACCGTAGCATAAGGAATGTACAAATACCGCGTTTCCGGCCAAGCCGAAGCCGCCGCGCCGATCTTCCGGCCGGTAGTGTGTTGCCGCGGCGCGATTTGATTCTGCACAACGGGCTGGGCGGTTTTACTGCGGACGGACACGAATACATCATTACTACTACAGCCGCACAAGTGACGCCCGCACCGTGGGTGAATGTGCTGGCGAACCCGTATTTTGGTACGGTTATTTCCGAGAGCGGCCAGGCTTATACCTGGAGTGAGAATGCGCACGAGTTTCGTCTCACGCCCTGGCACAATGATCCGGTATCCGATGCAAGCGGCGAAGCTTTTTACCTGCGCGACGAAGAGAGCGGGCATTTCTGGTCGCCCACACCATTACCCTGCCGCGGCGCAGATGCGTATGTCAGCCGGCATGGATTCGGCTACAGTGTGTTTGAGCATACCGAAGGCGGTATCATCTCCGAGCTGTGGGTATACGTGGCCATGGATGCTGCCGTCAAATTCTCGGTATTGAAGGTACGTAATGCATCCGGCCGGTCACGGCGGCTCTCCGCGACCGGCTATGTGGAGTGGGTGCTGGGCGATTTACGGCCGAAATCGACCATGCACGTGACGACTGAAGTGGATTCGGTTAGCGGTGCGTTGTTTGCACGCAATCCTTACAATACAGAATTCGCCGACCGGATTGCTTTCTTCGATGTTGATGAACCCAACCGTTCGATCAGTTGCGATCGAACTGAATTCATTGGGCGTAACGGCTCGCTTAAAGATCCGGCGGCGATGGCGCGCACACGGCTTTCTGGCAAGACAGGCGCGGCACTCGATCCCTGCGCCGCGATCCAGGTTAACTTCAATTTGGCGGAAGGGCAGGAACGCGAGATTATCTTCCGCTTAGGCCAAGCTGGAAATCACGATATTGATGGCGCACGCGCACTGATACATCGTTTCCGTGGATCGGCAGCGGTCGACATCGCCCTTAAAGCGGTATGGCAGTATTGGAACCATACCCTTGGCGCAATCCAGGTGGAAACACCTGATGCATCTCTCAATGTGCTGGTCAATGGCTGGCTCGTTTATCAGACGCTTGCCTGCCGTCTGTGGGCACGTAGCGGTTATTATCAATCGGGCGGCGCCTTCGGCTTCCGCGACCAATTGCAGGATGTAATGGCGCTGGTTCATGCCGAGCCGCAACGCGTGCGCGAGCAAATAATGCTATGCGCCGCGCATCAGTTTGTGGAGGGGGATGTGCAGCACTGGTGGCATCCCCCATCAAACCGCGGCGTACGAACCCGTTGTTCCGATGATTATCTCTGGTTACCGCTGGCGGTGTGCCGCTATGTACTGTGCACCGGTGATACCAGTGTGCTCGATGAATCCATTTCTTTCCTCGAAGGCCGCCCAGTCAGTCCCGAGGATGATTCCTATTATGATCTGCCCGGATACTCCGCCGAATCGGCCAGTTTGTATCAGCATTGTGTCCGCGCCATCCGGCATAGCTTAACATTTGGCGAACATGGCCTGCCGCTGATCGGTTCCGGAGATTGGAACGACGGCATGAATCTGGTGGGCTTGCACGGTAAAGGTGAAAGCGTTTGGCTCGGATTTTTCCTATATGACGTATTGATGCGCTTTGCTGAGCTAGCACAGCGGCAGGGTGACGTGACATTTGCCGAACAATGCCAGACTGAAGCCGTGCAATTGCGCCAACGTATTGAGCAAACCGCCTGGGATGGTGCATGGTACCGCCGCGCTTACTTTGATGACGGTGCGCCGCTGGGGTCGGCGGGCAATACCGAATGTCAGATTGATTCGATCTCGCAAAGCTGGTCAGTACTCTCCGGCGCAGGTGATAATGTGCGTTCGCGTATGGGTATGGATGCTGTATATGCCCGTTTGGTGCAGCACGATCACGCACTGATTCAGCTCCTGGATCCGCCGTTCGACACATCGGATCTGGATCCCGGCTATATCAAAGGTTATGTTCCCGGTGTACGCGAAAACGGCGGGCAATACACGCATGCCGCCATCTGGACCGCAATGGCATTTGCAGCCTTGAGTGACAGCCAGCGCGCGTGGGAATTATTGGCCATGATTAACCCGGTGAATCATGGAAAATCCCCAGCAGGTGTGGCGGTCTACAAAGTCGAGCCCTATGTCGTTGCTGCTGATGTGTATGCGGTTTCATCGCATGCCGGCCGCGGCGGGTGGAGTTGGTATACAGGCTCCGCCGGCTGGATGTACCGGCTGATTGTGGAATCCCTGCTCGGCTTGAGGCTGGAAGTGGACAAACTACACTTCGCGCCTTGCCTGCCTGCAACCTGGCAAGCATTCAAGTTGCATTACCGCTATCGGGAGACTGTCTACCATATCGCTGTATCGCAAACGGATTCTGACGATGCGATGCAAAATAGCACGATGCACGTAACGGTGGATGGCATCGAACGCCCCGATAAAATAATTCCACTGATCGACGATCGCCAGGAGCATACGGTCGAAATAGAAATACACAAAGCGGTCGAACCAAATCCAACCATTCATGCGTTGAATAGGGAACACAATGAAAGCGACGCAACAACTGCATGATCTCGGTCAAAGTGTTTGGCTCGATAATATCACCCGCGAATTGCTGACGAGCGGCACACTAAGCCATTACATCAACAAACTCTCAGTGACTGGCTTGACTTCCAACCCGACGATTTTTGACAAAGCGATCAAGGGTGCGGATTTCTACGATGCCGCCATCGATCAGAAAACCGCTGAGGGTAAATCGGGTGAGACGATATTCTTCGAGCTGGCCTTGGAGGATTTAACTCAGGCTGCCGATCTGTTACGTCCGATCCACGATGCCACTGGCGGAATGGACGGCTGGGTGTCGCTGGAGGTATCTCCCTTGCTGGCGGATGACACGGACGGCACCATCAAGGCCGCAGCAGCGCTTCATGAACGTGTACAGCGTCCCAATCTTTTTATCAAAATTCCAGGCACCCGTGCAGGCATTCCTGCCATCGAGGAGAGCATCTTCGCGGGCGTGCCGGTAAACGTCACGCTGTTGTTCTCGTGCGAGCATTATATGGCAGCTGCCAAAGCCTATATGCGGGGTATCGAACGGCGAATCGCTGCCGGTCTCGATCCAAAAGTGTATTCTGTTGCATCAATTTTCGTCAGTCGCTGGGATACGGCCATCAAGGATAAAACCCCACAGGTGCTGCATAACCGCCTTGGTATCGCCATCGCCAATCGCGTCTACAAGTCCTACCGGGAATTGTTGGCCTCACCCCGCTGGCAAAAACTGATTGATGCCGGTGCACGGCCACAACGCTTGCTTTGGGGAAGCACGGGCAGCAAAGATCCTGGTGCGCCGGACACCTTATACATCGAGGCGCTCGTGGCGCCGGATACCATCAACACGATGCCCGATAAGACACTGCTTGCTTTTGCCGAGCACGGCAAAGTAAAAGCAACTATGCCGAGCGATGGCGGTGATGCCGAGGCGGTGCTTGCCGTTTTTGCACGGGTTAATGTGGATGATGTGGTGCTCGCGGCTAAACTCCAGCGTGAAGGTGTGCAGTCGTTCGCAGAATCCTGGAACGATCTAATGGATTGCATTGCAACAAAAAATGTCATCCGCAAACAATCTCAACCCAGTGGGGTTAAGTCCTAGCAGCCGCAGGAGAAGCCGAACAGTTGTGCGAAGCATCGCATTAACGGGTTTGTGCAATTGAACGGGCAGCGATCTATTTTTTAAAAGGAGAAACGGTATGCTTTTGACATTTACAATCTTTTCAACCGCGATATCACCATGTTTAAAGGCGATGCGCTTACCTTGCTGAAAATAATGGGATACAGTGCTGCCGAGCCAGGCGCTATTCCGGCGGCAGATGTTCCTCAGGCACTAAGCCGATTAACAGCCGCTATTGATGCGAAAAAAATCTCGTTACCGGTTAATGATGAAGATGCGGATGAATCATGGGTGAGTAAGGCAAATCGAGGATTACTATTAATTAATTTTTTTACTGATGCAGCCAAAACAGGCTGTGGCGTAATGTGGCGATAAATGCTCAGTCAGAGGTATCGACATGTTGATAAGGAAAATATAGCATGAAAGCGCAAAAGTGATCCGATCGACGAAGGGGTGAATGCGTTTGCCAGAAATCGCCATGAATCCAGCTCAACACTCAGATAAACTCAATGACAAAAACGGGAAGCATGTTTCAGAGCAATTGCTGGAAACGGCGCGTGCCGGTACCGAAGCTGTCCTAAAAACACTCGATTCTCGATTGGATGGCTTGAACCAGGGAGAAGCCGATTCACGCTTGCGGCAGTATGGAATGAACGAGATTGCCCGCGAGAAGCACCAATCCGCCTTAATGCGCTTTTTGAGTAACATCAAGAATCCATTGGTACTTCTGCTCACGGCGCTCGGTGTGATTTCCTTTTTAACCGGCGACTTGCGCGCAGCGGTGATTATTCTCATCATGGTGGTTCTGGGTGTGGTTTTGCGTTTCTACCAGGAAATGCGGGCCGATAACGCCGCCGAAAAACTCAAGGCGATGGTCAGCAATACCGCGACGCGGGTGCGTGAAGGCAAGGAAGCCGAGGTGCCGCTTAAGCTATTGGTGCCGGGTGATATCATCCGGCTGTCTGCCGGTGATATGGTTCCAGCCGATGTGCGCGTGCTTTCCGCCAAAGATTTGTTTCTGAATCAGTCTGCATTGACTGGTGAATCCTTGCCCATCGAGAAAAAAGCCGAAGCCACCTCCACCGATGTTCAAAACCCGCTGGAATTGACCAATATCTGTTTTCTGGGCTCCAATGTGGAGAGCGGCTCCGCCACTGCCGTGGTCATCCACACCGGGGATCAGACCTACTTTGGCGCTCTGGCTACCAGTATCGTTGGGCAGCGTCAGTTGACGAGCTTCGACAAGGGTATCAATAAATTCACCTGGTTAATAATCTGCTTCATTGCCGTCATGGTTCCGGCGGTTTTCCTGATCAATGGATTGAGCAAGCACGATTGGTTGGAAGCTTTTCTGTTTGCGATGGCAGTGGCCGTCGGATTGACCCCGGAGATGTTGCCGATGATTGTGACGGTTAACCTTTCTAAGGGCGCTCTGGCGATGGCGCGCAAGAAAGTGATCGTCAAACGGCTGAACGCGATCCAGAACTTCGGGGCGATGGATGTGCTGTGTACCGACAAGACCGGTACGCTCACCCAAGGCAAAATCGTACTCGAGAAATATCTGGATGCGCACGGTGATCCCAGTAAAAAGGTGCTCGAATATGGCTACTTGAATAGCTATCACCTACCGGGTTGAAAAATCTGCTCGACGAAGCGGTTCTCGCCCATGAGGAACTCGAGGAACACTTAAAAGCCAATGAGGAATACCGCAAGATTGATGAAATCCCTTTTGATTTCGTGCGGCGGCGGATGTCGGTGATCGTGGAAGATACAACCGGATTAAATACATTGATCTGCAAGGGTGCCGTGGATGAAGTGCTGAGCTTATGCACCCGGGTGGAAATCAAGGGAGAGGTGATCGAGATTCTGCCCGAGTATGACGCCAAACGCCGACAGATAGCGGATGATCTGAATAGTCAGGGTTTTCGCGTGATTGCATTGGCCTATAAACAAATGCCGGGGGCAACGGATGAACCGACCTATGCAATCAAGGATGAATCGGATCTGATCCTGCTGGGTTTTCTGGCCTTCCTTGATCCGCCCAAAGACACCGCGACGGAAGCTTTAGAGCAGCTGCGCCAGTTGAATGTGGACATCAAGATCCTGACTGGCGATAACGAAATCATTACGACCTACATTTGCAAGGAAGTCGGTGTTCCCGTAGAGCATCTCTTGCTCGGCCCACAAATTGAGGGGATGAATGAAGCAGAATTGGCCGAGGCGGTCAGTGCGACCAGTATTTTTGCCCGGCTTGCTCCGGTGCACAAGGAGCGTATTATCCGCGCGCTACAAAGCAAGGGGCACGTGGTGGGTTTTATGGGCGATGGCATTAACGACGCGCCGGCTCTGAAAGCCGCTGATGTAGGTATTTCGGTGGATGGCGCCGTGGATATCGCCAAGGAATCATCCGATATTATCCTGATGGAAAACAGTCTGCTCGTGCTGCAACAAGGCGTGCTGGAAGGCCGGCGGGTGTTCGGCAACATTGTCAAATACATCAAGATGGCGGCCAGCTCTAGCTTCGGCAACATGTTCAGCGTTGTGGGAGCCAGTGCTTTCTTGCCTTTCCTGCCTATGCTGCCGATCCAGGTGTTGATCAACAACCTCCTCTACGATTTCTCGCAGACCACCATTCCTACCGACGAAGTGGATGCCGAATGGCTAACCAAGCCGCGCAAATGGGAGATTGATGAAATTCTGCGTTTTATTCTATGCATCGGGCCGATCAGTTCAATCTTCGATTACCTGACATTCTTCATTATGCTATCCGTGTTCAATTGTTGGGACAATCCGACCTTGTTTCACACTGGTTGGTTCGTCGAATCGCTCTTCACGCAGACATTGATCATTCACGTCATCCGCACCAACAAGATCCCGTTTTTCCAGAGCCGGGCCAGTTGGCCGCTTATCCTTACTTCGATCATCATCGTCGCGGTGGGTGCTTGGTTAACGGTTTCTCCCTTGGCCGATACGCTTGGGTTTGTTCCACTTCCTCCTTTGTACTGGGGGCTGCTGGCGGTTATTTTGGTGTGCTATGTGGTGTTGACTTAGTTGGTGAAAACTTGGTTTTACCGCAGGTATGGCGATTGATAGCGGTAGCGACGAGCAGGCATGTATGACGGATCCTGTGCATATCCTGACCATCAATGGCGGTTCGTCGAGTATCAAGTTCGCGCTGTATCAAATAGGCGAACCGCTGGTGCGAACGCTGCATGGCAAGATTGATCGCATCGGTTTGCCTGGTACAAGTCTGGAATTCAACGACTCGATTAGGAATCAGCAGGATATTAGCAGCTTTGTAGCTTCCGATCCCAAATCGGTGGCTAATTCCTTGATTGACTGGCTTGAAGGGCAGCATGGTTTTACTTTGGTCAGGGCTGTTGGACACCGTGTGGTCCACGGCATGAAGCACACCGAACCAGTGATTACAACCCAGGAATTACTGGATGAGCTATATCACATCGTGCCCTATGATCCAGAGCACTTACCGCGTGAAATTGAACTGATCGAGGCATTCCGCCAGCGTCATCCGAAACTACCGCAAGTGGCTTGTTTTGACACGGCATTTCACCAAGCTATGCCGCGCGTGGCGAAACTGTTGCCAATTCCACGCCGATACGACGCGCAGGGTGTTCAGCGTTACGGTTTTCACGGTTTGTCTTGTGCTTACCTGATGCAGGAACTTGAACGTCTGGCAGGCGCGCAAGCGGCGAACGGACGCGTCATTCTTGCGCATTTGGGCAACGGTGCGAGCCTGGCTGCGGTGCGCGACGGACGCAGCATGGACACGACGATGGGGTTGACACCCGCTGCGGGATTAATGATGAGCACTCGTTCCGGCGACATCGATCCCGGCCTGGTTTCATTTCTGGCGCGAAGCGAGCAAATGACTGCGGAGCAATTTGACCGAATGATCAATCGCGAATCCGGATTGCTCGGAATATCCGAAACCAGTTCCGACATGCGCGATCTGCTCGCAAGGGAAACTCAAGATATCCGAGCGGCTGAAGCGGTGGCGCTGTTTTGCTATCAGACGAAGAAATGGATTGGGGCGTATGCCGCTGTGCTGGGTGGACTCGATACTCTGGTCTTTGCCGGCGGCATCGGCGAAAACGCGCCGCCGGTTCGTTCACGTATTTGTGCAGGTCTCGATTTCCTCGGCATTGAACTGGATGAATTACGCAACGCGGAGCATACGCAAGTGATTTCCACGGACACCAGCCGCATCACGGTTCGCGTTATTCGCACCGACGAAGAATTGATGATCGCAAGATCGGTGTGTTATGTGCTCGGATTCGATGCATCAATAAAGGAAATTTAAATATGAAAAAAAATACCAAGTCACTCTCTCCGGAATTGCTGCACAAGATGGATGCGTATTGGCGCGCTGCAAACTACCTGTCAGTTGGACAGATTTATCTCTTCGATAATCCGCTACTGAAGCAACCGCTCACACTGGCGCACATTAAACCGCGCTTGCTGGGACACTGGGGTACGACGCCGGGGCTAAATTTCATCTACGTGCATCTGAATCGAATCATCAAAGAACACGATCTCAATATCATCTATATCACCGGTCCGGGGCATGGTGGACCGGGACTGGTCGCCAATACTTATCTGGAAGGCACATATAGCGAGGTTTATCCAAATATCTCGCAAGATGAGGATGGCATGCAGCGGCTATTCAAGCAGTTCTCCTTCCCCGGCGGGATTCCCAGCCATGTTGCACCGGAGACACCCGGATCGATTCATGAAGGCGGGGAGTTGGGCTATTCGCTGTCGCACGCTTTCGGTGCAGCATTCGATAATCCAGACCTGCTGGTCACGTGTGTGGTTGGTGATGGCGAAGCGGAAACGGGTCCGCTCGCCACGAGCTGGCACTCGAACAAATTTCTCAATCCGGTTCACGATGGCGCGGTATTGCCTATCCTGCACCTAAACGGCTACAAGATTGCCGGGCCAACGGTGCTGGCACGTATTTCCCGCGATGAACTGGAAGCATTGTTCCGTGGTTACGGTTATACGCCGTATTTTGTCGAGGGCGATGATCCGTTGGAAATGCATCAGCGTATGGCGGCAACACTCGACGCCGTGATCGCTAACATCCAAAGCATCCAGCGCGATGCCCGCACGCATGGTTTCACGAAGCGTCCGCATTGGCCGATGATCATCCTGCGTTCGCCGAAGGGCTGGACCGGTCCAAAAGCTGTCGATGGAAAACCAGCCGAGGGCACCTTTCGTTCACATCAGGTGCCGATGGGCGACATGAGCCAGCCGGGGTATGTGAAGATTCTGGAAAAATGGCTGAAGAGTTATCGTCCGCAGGAGTTATTTGACGAAACCGGGAAACTTCTTGCCGAGCTCGCCGAATTGGCCCCGCAAGGCGCTCGCCGGATGGGCGCCAATCCGCATGCCAACGGCGGTTTGCTGTTACGTGACTTACGCCTGCCGGATTTCCGCGAC
Organism: Nitrosomonas ureae; assembly: GCA_945872825.1. Taxonomy (GTDB): domain Bacteria; phylum Pseudomonadota; class Gammaproteobacteria; order Burkholderiales; family Nitrosomonadaceae; genus Nitrosomonas; species Nitrosomonas ureae_D. The sequence continues at coordinate 6,922 of CAMCBD010000033.1, read as the reverse complement.
TATGCAGTGAAGGTGGCGAAGCCCGGCACCGTAACTGCGGAAGCGACACGTACCCAGGGCGAATTCATCCGTGACGTAGTGAAACTGAATGCCACCAATTTCCGTGTGTTCAGTCCGGATGAGACAGCTTCGAACCGCTGGGGCGCGGTATTTGAGGTGACGAACCGGTGTTCGACGGCAGAAATTGTTCCAGGTGATGACCACGTCGCACCTGACGGCCGGGTCATGGAGATGTTGAGCGAACATCAATGTGAAGGCTGGCTGGAAGGCTATCTGCTCACCGGCCGCCATGGTTTTTTCTCGTGCTATGAAGCCTTCATTCACATCATCGATTCGATGTTCAATCAGCACGCCAAGTGGCTCAAGGTGGCCAATGAAATTCCGTGGCGGCGGCCGATTGCGTCGTTGAACTACCTGCTTTCCTCGCATGTGTGGCGGCAGGATCACAACGGTTTCAGCCATCAGGACCCCGGCTTCATCGATCACGTCATCAATAAGAAAGCAGAAATCATCCGCGTTTATCTGCCGCCCGACGCGAATACACTGTTATCTGTTACCGATCACTGCCTGCGCAGCCGCAATTACGTAAATGTAATTGTCGCCGGTAAGCAACCTCAGCCGCAGTGGCTTGGTATGGATGCGGCTATCAAACATTGCACCGCGGGCATCGGCATTTGGGAATGGGCCAGCAATGACCAAGGTGAAGAACCGGATGTCGTCATGGCATGCGCCGGTGATGCGCCGACGATAGAAACCCTGGCTGCCGTCGAGCTGCTGTGGAAACATTTTCCCGAGCTGAAAGTACGGGTCATCAACGTAGTGGACTTGATGAGTCTCCAGCCGCAAAGCGAGCATCCACATGGTTTAAGCGACAAGGATTTTGATGGCCTGTTCACCAAAGATAAACCCATCATTTTCGCCTATCACGGATATCCGTGGCTAATTCACCGGCTTACCTATCGCCGTGCCAACCACGATAACCTGCATGTGCGCGGCTACAAGGAAGAAGGTACGACTTCGACGCCGTTTGACATGGTGGTGATGAACGATCTGGACCGTTTTCACCTCGTCGCCGATGTTATTGACCGTGTGCCGCAACTTGGCTCACGCGCGGCTTACGTTAAACAAGCGATCCGCGACAAATTGATCGAACACAAACAATATATTAGTCAATACGGCGAGGACATGCCGGAAATCCTTAATTGGAAATGGAAAGGATAATTTCACGATTTATTGCAATATTTGCAAGATAAAAATGGGGCGTGCGTGTAGCCGTTGCACATTGTAAGCAAACCACTAGCGAAATCGATTGAAATTATCAGGCTATTTTTTGGATGTATGCATGACAATTCATGGGCGATGGCATCAACGAGGCACCGGCCCTGAAAGCCGCCGATGTGGGTATTTCGGTGGGAACGCGCTATGGGAATCAGTGCTTTCTTGTCTTTCTTGCCTTGCTTGCAGATTCAGGCTACTTGTTGGGCTTCTATCCTGTCTCTATTAGCTTTTTTGGTAAAAAAACCGACAACCCGGCTTAACGACTACTACTCAGCAATCCCATACAGAACAAATGGCGGTTCTGACAACAGAACTTTAAGTTTTAATTGAGGCATATCTGGTAAGGGGTATCCATCGACACTAAGAATATACAAAGGAATTTTGTTTCTCCGCAAAACCTTCAAATCCGAATAGACAAGGGTTGTGCAAAATACCAAAGGTTCCAATAGTGTTGGAGCTCGTGCAGTACAAGGGATGGACCTATCTTGGTTCGGAAGTTTTGTTAAAAAAATATCAGAATTTTCTGGATATTTTTTACCAAAAAACCGGATTAGTCCTATGTAGCTTTCGAGTCCGAATAAATATCCCGCATTATATTCTGGCCATAATAAATAAGCAGGTCTCTCAGGAACATATAAATAATCTCCTAATGCTCGCATTTTTGAATACTCAAAGGTTCGGCGCTCAGATATCGGACGAACGAGGAGACCCAGCCTTGAATCTTGATATGGCGAAGCAGGCCCGATAGTGGCATTTCTCACCAATGAAGGAAATAGATGTTTGTGAATTTCAGATGGCAGATAGTTAATTACCAAGTTACGGGTTTCTTGCTGTATCAGCGAATTAGGAGCAAATGCGATTACTATCAGAATACCCGATGCTATTAACAAAGGGCGAGTTTTTCGCTGCTTGATAAAATTTTGCAGAATCGAACTCCAGCCCTCACCACAAAGAACCAGAAGTGGCAGTACAATATCAAAACTCATACGTGTTTGAACTGCGCGTCCATTCAAACTATCAACCACCATAGGAAGCAGTGCTAATACAAGCCATACCATTGCAAAACGAACCAAAGGATCGCGCCACATCGGTACTGCCGCGCAAGCCCCTACCCACAGCAAGCCGCCGGCAATTACAATTTTAAATAGACTCATGGCTGGTGCCCCAGGAAACAATTCCTTAGCTGCAGAGGAGAAGTTCGCCAAGGTTTGCGGATTGACTAATGGGGAAAACCACCATGCATATATCACGTAAAGGAACAATGAAACCAAGCCAGCAGCGATGATGCTTGGCACAGCATCAAACTTTCTCGACATTATTAGTGCCGCTAACAATACAGTTGAGAAAATTATTCCCGGCAAAGTTGCATCAATTCGGATGAAAAATACCAAGAAGAGCAAACAACCCGCAAAAGCCCCGACCGCTAGAGATCGGCGTTCAACAGCTCGCACCAACATCACGGCGAAGAAAGCCAAGATTACGAACGCTGGAGGTTCGCTAAGCAAGTGTCCTTGAAGTCCACGATAACTATCTGAGGCAATATAAGACAATGCTCCAAGGGAGTATCCTGCCCACCAAATAGAATCGGGTTTATTAGGTCGAAATAGGACAGCCAAGCGCGAACCAAGAACTACACAAAGGGTTACACCCAGTGCCATGAAGACTCGATACAACCATTGCATTGCTACAAGCGCAGCTTCAGTAGTACCAAATAGCCGGCCAGCTTCACCGAGTAAAAGAACATGCCCAATGCGTGTAAAGTACCAAAGCAAACGGTTTGGTTCAAGCGGGATATCATGAGCATGCTGATGATAGTCGGCCAACATTGGTGTCTCTGCCGCTCTTTTGGAAATGTCCACGTAGATCACTGCATCCCAGTGAGTCTCTTCAAGTGGGGCCAGATCAGAGTGGAACAACAATGCAGTAAAGAATACTATAAACAACACACAGGCAATGCGTAAAGAGAACCAAGAAAAATTGTCAAGTTCCTTGGCAGTGCGCGAGTACGACTTGGAATTCAAAGCTATCTTCACTTTAGTTGTCTTGTTGTAAACGCCGAACAGATCTTTCTCATTCGGATTTGATAATTTCTTCCTGCTGATTAACCCTGATTACTCCATGTAAACTTCAGGATCAGCAAGTTTTTCTGTATATTTAGTTAGAAATAATGATGGAAAGGGGGTATTACTGGTTTTGATTTTTCCAGGGCAATGTGCTCTGAGCATTGTTATGTTCGAATGCCGCCATGTCAATCAATCGGGCCTAATTCTAATTCGCACTAGAAACTGCACTAGTAATCATCCAATTCCATCAGGTAATATTTTTTATCAGAACGGGAGTATTTTCAAGATTTCGTAGTGCAATGCAATAACCAAATCTCTCAAATCATCAGATCTATTATACCTGACTGAGTAGTTCGTCAATGACCTTGTGTGCTAAACCGGCTGCACCATCCCAGGAAGTAACCACCGGGTAGACTTGAGTGGTCGTAGCTAAATATAGTTTTCCCGGAAGCAAGGTTGTAGGTGGTTTGCGCTGTTGATAACCCGTGGTATAAATCGGCTCTACGAAAGGTGACCGAAACACAAACCGGTCTATCACATCTTCATCCACAAGGTCAGGAAAAAGCCGCTTCAGCCCGGTCATGTATGCATCCAGAATCTCTGCATCACTTTGGTGGAACCGTAAGTCTGTACGATGTACATAGTTCATCAAATAAATCAAATGCATGCCAGCAGTATCGGTTTTCTCAAGCAGCGTCGTACTCTCCACAATACCCTGAAACGGAATTTCTTCATCAATCGTAGCAACCCAGTAATGCTTTGTTAATCCACGACGCAGGGTGAACACGGCATTAACCACGCCTTGCATATCGATTCCGGCGTCAATTTGTTCGGCAACGCTGGCTAATCGACCATCTGCCATTGCTTTGCGTAGGGCAAAAATAGGGGTTGTTGCTACAATGCGATCATACACATGAGGATTTTCCTGTGCGACATGGACTATGAGTCGTCCGTCTTCCGTAAGATCCAATTTCTCCATGGGCGTTTGTAGTCTAATTGTGCCGCCGTGTGCTTCAATCGCTTCAACCAAAGCCGCTATGATGCGTCGGTAGCCGCCACGGATGTATCCTTTGCGTTCCTTTTTCCCACCGCCTTTTTCACGGTTGAAGCGTGTCCAAAACCAGAGAGCGGGGACTTCATGATAACGATCACCGAATTTGGCTTGCAGCATTGGCTTCCAAAAGGTTTCAAAGGCACGATGCCCAGAAATCCGACTCAACCATTCAACACAAGTTACATCGTCTAGTCCCTTTGATGAACAAACACTTCCCCACAAACCGGTCAGACCGACACGTATTCTATCAACCAAGGATAGCGGACTGAATCGTAACAGTTCGAGCGGCGTATTGAGGCCATACAGTTGTCCATCGCGCATAAACCCAAAACTGGTCTCTTTCCAATAAATCTCATCCTCGAGACCGAGCTCGCGCAACACGCCAAGCAGGTGTCGATCACTTGGCAACATGCAATGATAAAACCGTTCAAGATATACATTCCGATACTGGAAGAAAGTTCCCAAACCGCCAAGTTGATCAGAGGCTTCGTAGACAGTTACGCGCGCGCCTGCCTTGGCGAGTAAGTAAGCTGAGACCAGGCCACCGATTCCGCCACCCACCACGGCAATGTTCAATGATGAACCGTTGATGCCTGACATATTAGTAGCACCAATATCTTTAGGATTTTTTATCATAGTTGTGTCTTTTCCGCTCTGATGCTACACGCCAGGAGATCGGCAACAATCCGCGTATCAATGTAATTAAGTAACGCCACATCGTAGGAAGGATCCGCATCTTACTGGCGCCCTCTTTAAGATCATAACGGAGTACAAGTGGTACTTCTGAGGCGCGAGCACGCAATGCACGCAAATTCAGCAGTAACTCGAACATGCAAGAAAAACCATTTTCGCGTATGAAGTTGTCACCAAACATGTCGATCAAATTACGTAGCGTCTCGGCTCGGTAAGCACGAAACCCACAGGTGTAGTCACGCACGCCTGGATAACGGATTAATGTACGAATTCCCGCGCTTGAGAGATGACTCAGGAATATACGAAACGGCGGCACACCGATTTCCTGTGCGCCAGGTTGAAATCGAGACGCAATAACTACGTCAAAGCCTGTCTCGAGACGCTCTACCATGCTTTTGATCAATCCTGGATCTTGCGAGTTGTCTGCGTCCAATGTAATTACAACATCACTTTCTTGCGCCGAGGCCTTGAGGCCTGTGCGCATTGCTGCACCAAGCCCCATGTTTCTAGGATGTTGTATCAACTCTACCGGCATTTGTGCCGCTGCGTCACGCACAATCTGTGCGGTCCGATCACGAGAACCATCGTCGACCACAAGAATTCGATAATCGGCCCATCCATCAAGGGCAAGTTGGATGCGGCTCAACAATGGGGGAAGATCTTTTTCCTCATTGTATGCGGGCAACATTACTATAATTTTTTTATCTAGCATTTTTCCTCAGCATAATGTAATAGCGGTATCATCAATCGTTCGGTTCGACTTCTATTAAATTTTTTCGAGTAGCTACAACAGCGGCGTGTTCACCAACGGAACGTACATCGAATAGATGAACCATACTATTCAGACATCGTTCAACTATGGCAATCTTCTGTTGACTACTCATCCTCATGGAGGGAAAGAACTGCAGCCGAGGCACATCTTCGCCACCCAGGAAGTCAAGCGGATGTAGCAATATCGATGGCTCTACGCCGAACAGCCGGCACGTCCATAGTGCTGTATTGAAATAAGTTTGAGCCAGCACTGTGGAGAATCCGGCTAAATACATCACATAGCTCAAATGGATCGGAACACGGATGACCGGAAAAGTCGTGACAGGCATTTCCAGCAAAGAAGCTCCATTGAAACGCCAGCGATATGGCTTGAGCGGACGGAGTCCATCTTTCCAACTGCCAAATAGACGATTCAAACGCTCGCGTTGCTCGGCATCAAATTGTCCGGTCGCAAAATAATAGGCACGTGCAATTGGACCAATAAAACTAGGCAATGAACTGGCATCGTAGGCATAGCCACGTCGAGCTAGCACGCGCAACATAGTTGATGATTGACTGTAGCCCGGTCCGCGAAAACCAGTTGGCTTTTGACCGGTCGCGGCTTGAATATGCCGCTCAGCTTCTGCCAGCTCCTGCTCGAGATCATGTTCAGAGAACAGATGCAACCAGGGATCATGGCGCAGAGAGTGATTTCCTATTTCGTGCCCAGCACTTGCAATTTGCGCTAACGCTTCGTGGTTGTATTCGAGAGCCGCATCTTGGCCAACTACAAATACCGTGATTAGCAGCTTGCGACGTGCAAGTACGTGCAGTATTCGTGGAACGACGGTAGAAAGATATGAAGGGTAGGATTCCCAAGCTGGGTCACCGTGTGTCTTCAGGTAGGCCCATTCGTTATCCAAATCCAATGACAGGCTAGTTGTTTAGTCCCACGATGTACTGGTGTAATATATGACCAGCTACGGAGGGAAGAGTTATGGGACAGATACTGCACGGAAGCGCCCGGACGACAGCGGCGGTGCGTCGAGCGATACAGCATAGTCAAGAGAGCCTGAATGTTCTG
>CAMCBD010000032.1 GCA_945872825.1 Nitrosomonas ureae | reverse complement strand
CACGAAATGCGGGAGTATCTTCAATCGGTGAAATTACTTTTACGACACCGTCTTCCATGGTGACCTGGATGCCTAGCCCACCGAACTCACCTTGCGTTCCGATTTGTAGCTCTTTGTAATCGTCTTTATCCAGGTAGGATGAATGGGGATCCAGTCCGACCAGCATGCCATTGATAGCTTCAGTAATCAGTTTCTTGTCTTCAACGGATTCGACATAATCACTTTTGATGCGGCCGAACACCTGAGCGAATGTACGTAATTCTTCGATCGGCAGCGGGTGAATCGCCTCGATATTATCTTTCTTGGCAATAGCAGAGAAATTCAAACTGAGCATTATTCCAGCGATTGCACCAATTAGAATTAAACCTGTTTTCTTGATTACGTTACTCATTTATGCTATCTCCGCACTGATCAAATTTATGTAAATGGGTTGCTACGTTCTACGTTCATTCTATTTTTATCCACGTCAAAGGGTCAAACGGTTTACCTCCATGACGAAGTTCAAAGTATAAACCTGAATCTGCATTACCACCGCTATTTCCAACTGTTGCAATCGTATCCCCGCCGCGAATAGTATCACCCACTTGTTTGTAGAGTGTTGCGTTGTTGCCATAAAGACTCATATAGTTGTTTCCGTGATCCAAAATTATCAGATTGCCAAAACCTCTCAACCAGTCCGCAAATACCACTCTTCCGCTTGATATGGCTTTAACTTCACTGCCATCAGGCGACTGAATAAACAGTCCTTTCCAAGAAATATGCTTACCCGAGCGTTGACCACCAAAAGTGTTCACAAGTTTCCCTCGTACAGGTAAATTTAATTTGCCTTTGAGAGTTGAGAATGCAGAACCTGTTGCAGAAGCATCAGGGAGTTTATTGTTAGTCAATGTGCTCGTGGATTTTTCTTGAACAAGTAATTTATTTATCTCATTAACTAAATTGGTTATGCGCTTTTCATCATTCTCGAGCTTATTAATTTCTTGTTGCTGTTGGGTAATTTGACCAGATACCTGTGAGAGTATAGTCTGGTGTTTAGCTTTTTCTTGCTCAAGTTTTTTGCGTTGACTGAAATATTCGGCTTGAATAGCAGTGATTTCCTCTTTCTTTTGACGGCTGATTTGCGTTAGTGCTTCAATTTCATCTTGATTATTGTGAAGATTCTTAATGATGCCCGAACGGGTCAGTGACAGTTGTTGGTAATAATAGATATCCCGTGCAATCTGATTAGGATTTTGCTGGTTCAGCACAAGTCGCAAATAATCCTGCTGGCCTCCCACATATTGTTGATAGAGCAATTTTTCTAGTTGATTTCGTTCGGCTTCGATTTTATTTCTGATTTGGCTGTGTTGTATTTGCAGTTGTTTGTATTCTTCATTGGCTTGTCGGTCATTTTCAATGAGTTTGCTCAATCTGAGCGTGATATTGTTGATTGCGCGCTCAGTTTTCTGTAATTCGTCCGTTGTGACCTGTTTTAATGCTTCCTTGCTTGCTAAATCTTTTTGTAGGGATTGGATGCGTTCACGCAGTAGCTTAAGATTTTCCTGGTTGTTTGAAAACGCTGAGAGCGGACAGAAAAAGATCAAGATGCATATCATCAGCATTAACTGAATATATTGTGTAGGGGCAGAATTAAACGTATCAACTTCCAGATTGGTATGATTTATTCGAAATAGTGTATTGTTTACACGCATATCTGAATAAGTGAGTCGGATGTGCTTTAAACTGCTGATTTACCCTGCTTAGCTACAATTTGCATAGCTTCCTGAATTTCGCTCTGATTCCCCAGATAATAATTGCGGATTGGTTTCAGGTTGTCATCCAATTCATAAACTAATGGGATGCCGGTTGGAATGTTGCGGTTAAGGATTTCTTCATCAGAGATATTATCCAGATACTTAACCAGTGCTCTTAAAGAATTCCCATGTGCAGCAATGATAACGCTTTTTCCAGACTGAACTTGAGGTGCTATAACCGTATTCCAATAGGGTAAAAATCTTGCGACCGTATCTTTTAGGCACTCGGTCAAAGGTATGTCACCATGCGTTAGATCTTTATATCGCGGATCAGTACCGGCATAGCGATCATCATCGATGGTTAATGCAGGTGGCCTGACATCATAGCTCCTTCGCCATATTAAAACTTGCTCATCGCCATATTTGGCTGCAGTTTCAGCTTTGTTCAATCCTTGCAGGGCGCCATAATGCCGTTCATTTAATCGCCAAGTGTGTTGTACTGGAATCCACATCTGATTCATTTCGTCAAGCACTATCCACAAGGTGCGAATGGCACGTTTAAGAACTGATGTATACGCGATATCAAATGCAAATCCATGCTCGCGTAAAAGCTGCCCGGCATTTTGAGCTTCCTGTAAGCCTTGGGGTGTTAAATCAACATCTGTCCAGCCAGTAAATCGATTTTCTTTATTCCAGGTACTTTCTCCATGGCGCAGGAGAACAATTTTTTTCATATTGACCTTTTTGTGAAAAGGGGGGTGATTTGCTGCAATTAGTGTTAAAAAATACTAATATTTTATTATATTTTTAGTTGCAAACACAGCATCTGACTGATTCTTTTGTGCGAATAAAAGGTAAGTAAGGTGCTTTTTTGTGAAAAATGATGACTGATTTTTATTTTTTCTGGCAATAGTTCATAAAATAGATTGGGTATAATTAATTCCAGGATTAATTGCTATTAATTGATAGGCATAATGTTACTATGCGTGGACTTTAACGGCAGGATCAAGGAAACCCCGTAATTTTCCAGTTTCTGATAAAATTAACATTTAAAAAACAGAATAAAGCTTATATGGAATTATCATTATTTCAAGATCATTTTCTTTTTAAATTAGAAAATTTCCTCTTTCTTATGACTGCAATAATTAGTGGCTTATTATTGCTGTGGCCATTGGTAATGCGTCGTGGTATCAAGGAAATCGACACACTCGCAGCCGTACAACTGATAAATTACCAGGACGCATTGGTGTTGGATGTCCGCGATGATAGTGAGTATGCGACAGGCCATTTGCCGAACTCAAAACATATTCCATCTGAAAAGATTGAGGAACGTTGGGTAGAGTTGCAAAAATTTAAGGACAAGCCCATTTTGGTGATATACCCTGGTGGTATTCGATCCAATCATGCCAGCTTGGTTCTAAGGAAGAACGGTTTTCCTCAAGTAATTAATCTGATGGGCGGTATTGATGCCTGGAAGCGTGCGGGCTTGCCTATGGTTAAGCGATAGAGAATTGAATGCCCAAGGTAATTATGTACACAACGGGTTTTTGTCCTTACTGCAAAATGGCAGAGAGCTTGCTGCGCTCAAAAGGGGTTCGGGAAATTGAAAAAATACGCATCGATCTTGAGCCGGCCCAGCGTGCTGAGATGATGGGTAGAACAGGTCGACGTACTGTGCCACAGATTTACATTGGTGAAAGACATGTGGGAGGGTATGACGATTTAACGCAACTGGATCGTAAAGGCGAATTGGCAGCATTGCTGGCAACTTGATCCGCAGGATTGGGTTGATGCGATAACAATTGATAGTATAAATAAACTTTTTAATTCACTACTGGAAAAAGTCAATATGAGTGAGCAACAGCAACCAGTTTTTGCCATAGAAAAGATCTATGTGAAGGATCTGTCCTTGGAGATTCCCAATGCGCCCAATATCTTTCTGGAAAGAGATACGCCTGAAATCAACTTGCAGCTCGGAACAAAGAACCAAAGTATTGATGAGGGATTGTATGAGGTACTGTTAACGGTAACGGTAACAGCTAAGATTAAAGACAAGATAATGTTTCTGGTTGAGGTTCAGCAGGCGGGTATTTTTCGTATTCGTCATGTGCCTGATGGTGAAATTGACCCGGTACTAGGCATAGGGTGTCCTAATATTCTTTTTCCTTATTTACGTGAAACGGTATCGGATATTGTGACGCGAGCTGGCTTTCCGCCCGTTATTCTCAATCCAGTCAATTTTGAAGCCATTTATCAGCAAAAAAGAGCAGAAACGAATACGAATTTAAATTAAAAACTCGGAAACCTGGAGGTGAATATACCAATGAGAAAAAGCCTGCTGATTGAGTCATTCTGGTTGAAAAGCAGCCTGCGTGTTTTGCTGACCACTATCTTGTTGCATCTTCCCGGTTTCGTAGCTGCTGAAATGGAATTTTTTTCACTAGCTGAGAATGCTGTTGTTATGTATGACGCGCCATCGCTTAGAGCCGATAAATTATATGTAGCAGGCCGATATCTTCCGGTCGAAGTCGTAGTAGATGTAGATGGATGGGCAAAAGTACGTGACAGTAGCGGGAGTCTTGCCTGGGTTGAAAAGAAAGTTTTAAGCCAACAACGGTATGTTGTTGTGACGGTACCATTAGCTAATATTTACCAATCGGCTGATATGAGCTCGGAATTGGTATTTCAAGCCGAGGAAAATATCGTTATGGAATGGATAGATTCTGATGTTAAAGGCTGGGTAAAAGTACGGCATCTCGATGGCCAGACTGGCTATGTCAAAGTCAACCAGGTCTGGGGTTCATGAGAATTGCTGTACTGGGTGCAGGTGCATGGGGATCGGCATTAGCAATTAGTTTATCTACACGTCATCAGATCAGTTTGTGGTCAAAAGATCCAGATCATGCGATTGAAATGGATAGTCAGCGTATTAATCACAGTTTCTTGCCAGGTTATTCATTACCCGAATCTTTGAAAATTACATCAACACTCAGTGAAGCATTGGATGCTACGGATCTTGCTTTAATTGTTGTGCCCGTTGCGGGTTTGCGAGAAACATTGCGTGCGATGGTCGCATGTAAAATTAAGATACCGATCATTTGGGGGTGCAAAGGGTTCGAATCAGAAACTACACATTTGCCGCATCAAGTTGTCGAAGCAGAGTACTCCGCCATATTGCCTTACTGTGGCGTATTGTCCGGTCCCAGTTTCGCAGAGGAGGTGGCGCAAGGGCTACCGACCGCTTTAACGCTGGCATCCAAAGATGTCGATTTTTCCAGCAGAGTAGCGGCTGAATTGCATAGCCCAAGACTTCGTATTTATACCAGTCAAGACATAATTGGTGTGGAAACAGGTGGCGCGGTAAAGAACGTAATTACCATAGCAGCAGGTATTTCTGATGGTATTGGGTTTGGACATAATGCACGAGCAGCGCTGATTACGCGTGGGTTGATGGAAATTACCCGTTTAGGACTTGGTTTGGGCGGGAGTATGAAGACTTTTATGGGATTGGCTGGGGTTGGTGATTTAATTCTGACGAGTACTGGTGATTTATCCCGAAATAGGAAAGTAGGGTTGATGCTGGCCGAAGGAAAATCATTGAATGTTATTTTGAGTGAACTGGGACATGTTGCTGAAGGTGTGTACACAGCACAATCAGTACTTAAACTCGGTGATCGATTGAAGATAGAAATGCCGATTACACAAGCGATCTGCAGCATTCTGCATGAAGGTGTGTCAGCCCGGACAGCTGTCGAGGTGTTGCTAAATCGCGAACAGAAAACAGAAATTTATTAATATAAAATCGGTATGGGAAGCTTCAAGTAATTTCTATTTTCTGTAACTAGTGATTTGTTTTTATGAAATTTTTAACTTATTTTGATAATCTGCTTCTGTTAACCCAGCTGATTTGTCAGATAAATGATGTAGCTGGATGGCCTTAATTTGCTTGACCGGGCGTTGACAGCTTGATATAAGAGCGACTGCAGTACTTGCTTGTGATTTAATTACCATTAACTTAGAAGGGGAATTATATGAACAAATCCGAACTTATCGAAGCTATCGCAAAATCGGCTAAAATTTCTAAAGCCTCAGCAGGCAGTGCATTGGATGGAGCGTTAACTGCAATAAAAGGGGCGCTCAAAAAAAATGAAAGTGTAACTTTGGTCGGATTTGGTACTTTTAAAGTAGGTGCAAGAGCTGCACGTACAGGCCGTAATCCACGTACAGGCGCTGCCATTAAAATCAAGGCAGCCAAGGTTCCTAAATTCAGTGCTGGTAAAGCACTCAAAGATGCAGTAAACTAGCGCACTTTCTGACCGGGTGCTTAGCTCAGCTGGTAGAGCGTCGCCCTTACAAGGCGAATGTCGGCGGTTCGATCCCGTCAGCACCCACCAGTCAATTCAATTTAGCTAGTTCTAGGAGTGGTAGTTCAGTTGGTTAGAATACCGGCCTGTCACGCCGGGGGTCGCGGGTTCGAGTCCCGTCCACTCCGCCAAATAAAAATTGTGTTAGCTAACTGTATAAAAATTCTTCAACCTTATTTTTTACTTTCTAGTATTTTTAGGTTCTAATTGTGTTTGATTTCGTCAACCGTAAGAAACGTGTCGTTCAAGTCATTATGGGCTTGGCAGTGTTGCCATTTTTGTTTTGGGGCGTTGAATCGTACCGTGATAAAGGTGGCGAAGGTTATGTTGCAATAGTTGATGGTGAAGAAATTCCACGTCGTGAGTATGAACAAGCCTTACGTGACCATCATGAAAGAATGCGTGCCATGCTGGGTGCTAATTTTGATAGTGCAATGCTTGATACTTTCGAAGTAAGGAATTCGGTACTGGAAAGACTTATTCAGCAACGATTATTACATCGGGAAGCTGTTAATAATGGATTTATTGTTCTGGACTCGGAACTAGTTAAAACGATCCGGGATATACCCGCCTTTCAAAGGGACAATAAATTTTCCAAGCAGCAATATGAAGAATTGTTGAGAAACCAAGGACTGACTCCAGTAATGTTTGAGTCACGTGTGCGTCAAGAGCTTTTGTTGCAGCAGTTATTGGATGGCTATAGCGAGAATGCATTTGCCCCTAAAATGGTTGCTGAGAGAGTACAGTATCTCAGCGAAGTGCAGCGTGAAATCAGTCAAATGCAGATTACCCCCGAACAATATTTATCACAAGTAATCCCAACAGATGCGGATATTACCGCTTACTATGAGAGACATAAAGCTGATTTTAATTTGTCGGAACGTGCGCGCATTGAATATCTGGTTTTATCGCTGGATGCGGTAGCGAAGAATGAGGCAGTGAGTGATGAAGCGATCAAAACTTATTTTGCAGAACATCAGGATGAATTTGGTCAATCTGAAGAGCGCAAAGCCAGTCACATTCTGATTAGTGTGTCAGCGGATGCATTAGATGACGAAAAACAGAAAGCGCGAGACAAAGCCGAAGGAATATTAGAGCTGGTTAGGCAGAATCCTGAGCGATTTGCTGAAATTACCAAGGAACATTCGGATGACCCAGGCTCAGCAGTGCAAGGGGGAGATCTTGGTTTCTTTGGTCGTGGCGTCATGGTTAAATCCTTTGAAGACAAAATTTTCTCAATGCAACTGGATGAAATCAGTGACATCGTAGAAACTGATTTTGGTTTTCATGTGATTAAATTAACCGCTATCAAAGAAGGAAAACACCCCGATTTGGAAGAGGTTCGGGAACAAATTGAAAAGAAACTCAAAATAGAGATGGTGGGAAGTGTTTTTGGCGAGATTGCTGAAGATTTCAGTAATGTGGTTTATGAGCAAGGCGATAACCTGCAGGCAGCTGCAGAGAAGTTTGAGTTATCAATCCAGACGAGTGACTGGATCACTAAAAATACAGCAGAACCAGCCATTCTTGCAAATGAGAAGCTGCTGATAGCCATTTTCTCAGATGATGCCATTTCAAATCAACGGAATACTGGAGCTATTGAAGTCAAACCGGATACGTTTGTATCTGCTCGTATTCTTGAACATAAGCCTGCTACTGCACAATCACTGATGGTTGTTAGAGATCAGATCATAGAGAAACTCAAGAAACAAATGGCGGAAGCAATTGCTGTTGAAGAAGGGCAAACAAAGCTTGCTCGCTTACAAGCTGGAGAAGATGTTGATGATGTTGCCTGGAGCGATGCAAAGCAAATCTCTTATATGCAATCGCAAGGACTGGATCATGAAACACTACGTGCCATTTTCAGGGCAGAAACCAATGAGCTACCTGCTTATACGGGAACAGCTAATCCGAATGGCGGGTTTAATCTGATACGAATCAACAAAGTCATAGAACCAGAATCTGCAGACACAACAAAGTTTGGTAACTTTACTAAACAGCTGCAGCAGATGATCACGCAAGAAGAAATGTCTTCCTATCTAGCTGCACTCAGGCAGCGCTATGAGGTAAAAATCAAACAAGATAATTTCTAGTTTTTGGAAATTTACTTTTGTTGAAATCTGATTGTCGATAGACTGGATTTTCTACTCATCGATATTAAATGCGACCGTATTGAAACCTGCATCGACATAAGTTATCTCTCCGGTAATACCACTGGCTAGGTCGCTGCATAAGAAAGCGGCAACATTACCCACTTCATCCGTTGTTACATTGCGTCGAAGTGGTGAAACCTTTTCGGTATAACCTAATAATTTCCCAAAGTTTCCGATACCGGAAGCTGCCAAGGTCTTAATAGGTCCAGCAGAAATTGCATTCACGCGTATACCTTTAGGACCTAAACTGGAGGCCATAAAGCGAACATTTGCTTCAAGGCTGGCTTTGGCTAATCCCATAACGTTATAGTTTGGCATGACCCGGACTGCACCCAAATAGCTTAATGTTAGCAGTGCGCCGTTTCTATTTTGCATTAAAGGTAGCGCAGCTTTGGCGAGTGCAGAAAAGCTATAGGCGCTGATATCATGCGCGATGCGAAAGGCTTCCCGGTCGACACTTTCCAGGTAGTCGCCAGTTAGCGCTTCACGGGGGGCGAAAGCAATGGAATGAATAATACAATCTAGCCCATCCCAATGTTTTTTCAGGTTCTCAAAACACAGTGCTATCTCATCGTCGCTGGCTACATTACAAGGAAATAGCAAGTTACTATCAAATTCAGCAGCCAGCTTTTCGACGCGCCCACGGATTTCTTCACCTTGGTAAGTAAAAGCCAGTGATGCGCCTTCACGTCTCATTGCCTTGGCGATGCCGTAAGCAATCGACCTGTTGCTCAGTAGCCCGGTAATGAGTACGCGTTTATTTGCGAGAAATCCCATGAAATTTCCTTGTAAAATTGAGTAAATTGCCAAATTATAGCTGAATGGAGAAGTGAGGTGGGGTCATGCAAGAAAAGTTATAGGGTATGCGCGCATTATTTTACTTAAAACAGGCTGATTCCGATAAACTGGGTTTGCAATGGAAAAATTAGTTATTACGTCATGGTTGTTGATTCTGCTGGCATTTTCTTTATCTGCCTGCGATGGATATAATTGGAATAATCCCTACTCAGCCGCGGATGCAGAGAAAAATATTCTTTATAATGTTTTTACTGAGCGGCCCAAACATCTGGACCCGGTGCAATCCTACAGTTCGAATGAAATTCAATTCACTGCGCAAATTTATGAACCTCCGCTGCAATATCATTATTTAGAACGCCCCTTTGTATTAATTCCAGCAACGGCAAAAGAAATACCTGTTGTGAAATATTTTGATAATGAAGGGAATCAATTACCGGATGATGCGCTGGCAACAGATATTGCCCATAGTGTCTACGAAATTTCGATTAAACCGGGAATTCTTTTTCAATCGCATCCAGCATTTGCAAGTCATGCGCAAGGTGACTGGTTGTACCATGATCTGAATGAACAAGAATTGGCATCAGTATTTAAGCTATCTGATTTTCCTCAAACAGGCACAAGGGAATTGCTGGCGGAAGATTATGTTTACCAGATCAAACGCCTGGCGCATCCCAGATTGCACTCCCCGATATACGGACTCATGGCAGATTACATCGTGGGGCTTAGCGACTATGCCAAGGTATTAAAACAAGCTGACCAGAATCAATCCGGCGGAAGAACATACTTTGATCTAAGGGATTATCGATTAGAAGGTGTACAAATCGTTGATAGGTATACCTATCGAATAAAAATAACCGGTAAGTATCCGCAGTTTATCTATTGGCTAGCGATGCCTTTTTTTGCACCGATTCCTTGGGAAGCAGATCGTTTTTATTCACAGAAGGGTTTAATACAAAAAAATATTACATTGGATTGGTATCCGGTTGGTACAGGCCCATATATGCTAACCGAGAATGATCCCAATCTGAGGATGGTATTAGAAAAGAATCCTAATTTTCATGATGAATTTTATCCAACTGAAGGCATGCCGGGAGATGCAGAGAATAGCCTATTGATTGATTCTGGAAAGAAATTGCCATTTATCGATAAAATTATTTTTACCCGCGAGAAAGAAAGTATTCCACGGTGGAATAAATTTTTGCAAGGGTACTACGATGCTACTGGTATTGGTTCTGATAGTTTTGACCAAGCCGTGCAATTGGTGGGGCAGGGAGAAGCAACCGTCACTGAAGCTATGGCAGAGCAGGGGATAAGGTTGGAGACAACCGTGGCGGTATCGACTTATTACATGGGATTTAATATGTTGGATCCAGTCGTGGGCGGAAGCAATGCGAACGAACGTGAGTCGGCAAGAAAGCTTAGGCAGGCGATTTCTATTGCAGTGGATTATGAAGAATTTATTTCGATTTTTGCGAATGGCCGCGGGATGCCAGCTCAAAGTCCTATCTCCCCGGGTATTGCAGGTTATCGTGAGGGGAAAGAAGGCATCAACCCCGTGGTGTATGAATGGTTGAATGATCAGCCGCAGCGCAAATCAATTCAAGTTGCAAAGGCTTTGCTTGCTGAGGCAGGATATCCAAATGGAATAGATCAGAGAACCGGTGCACCATTGATCCTGTATTTTGATGTGACAGCTCGTAGTTCTGAAGACAGATCCAAGCTCGATTGGATGCGTAAACAGTTCCAAAAATTAAATATACAGCTGGTGGTAAGGAGTACTGATTACAATCGCTTTCAAGACAAGATTCGTAAAGGGAATGCGCAAATTTTCGAATGGGGTTGGAATGCAGATTACCCCGATGCAGAGAATTTTCTGTTTTTATTGTACGGACCGCAAAGTAAAGTACGCAACAGTGGCGAGAATGCGGCTAACTATGATAATACAGAATACAATCAATTACTTGAACAGATGAAGAATATGGATGATGGGCCACAGCGGCAATTAATAATTGATCGTATGGTGGAAGTATTGCGTCATGATGCCCCTTGGTTGTGGGGATACCATCCGAAAGATTATGGGCTGTACCATGCCTGGTATCAGAATATTAAACCCAACAGAATATCGAATAATAATCTTAAGTATTTAAAAATAGACGCGGCTTTGAGAGCGCAAAAGCGCCGTGAATGGAATGAGCCGGTATTATGGCCCATAGCACTGCTGCTGGTTGTGCTGGCAATCAGTCTTTTTCCTGCTGTGGCGGCTTTTCGCCGCCATGAAAGTAGTACCGCGGTGCGCAGCGCATCTTCTTGAAATTACAATATTACATTAGCGATGCTTGGCTATATTATTAGACGTATTTTATATGCAATACCGATTCTCATCGGAGTTAATCTGATTACATTCGCTTTGTTTTTTGTGGTGAATACGCCCGATGACATGGCGCGTATGCAATTGGGCATTAAATACGTCACACCCGAAGCAATAGAAAAATGGAAAATTGAGCGGGGCTATGATAAACCCCTATTATTCAATCAGGAAGCAGAAAAACTGGGGAAATTGACCGATACAATTTTCTTTGAAAAATCAGTCTCGATGTTTGTTTTCGATTTCGGCCGAGCTGATGATGGACGCGATATTGCACTGGAGATCAAGTCACGCATGTTGCCAAGCCTTGCCATCGCATTGCCGGTATTTGTCTTGGGATTAATTGTATATATCACTATCGCATTGTTGATGGTTTTTTTTCGCGCCACTTATATTGATTTCTGGGGAGTGGTTTTTTGTGTGGCGTTGATGTCTATTTCCAGTTTGTTTTATATTATTGCGGGGCAATTTTTAGTGAGCAAGCTATGGCATTGGGTGCCCATATCGGGTTATGGAAGCGGGTTGGATGCGGCAAAATTTCTGTTGTTGCCTATCCTAATTGGCGTAATCGGAAGCGTTGGGTCCAGTACGCGCTGGTACCGTACGATTTTTCTGGAAGAAATGAATAAAGAGTATGTGCGTACAGCCAGAGCCAAGGGATTGTCCGAGCGTATTGTTTTATTTAAGCATGTACTCAGAAATGCAATGATTCCTATTCTGACGGGCGCGGTGGTCGTGGTACCTTTGTTATTTTTAGGCAGTTTGCTGGTTGAATCGTTTTTTGGTATTCCCGGACTTGGCAGCTATACCATTGATGCGATTAATTCACAGGATTTTGCAATTGTAAGGGCAATGGTTTTTCTGGGATCAGTGCTGTATATCATGGGCTTAATTTTAACGGATATATCCTATACCCTCGTTGATCCTCGAATTCGTCTAACATAGAGAGCTGTTGGTGTCAGGTGCCCCAGAAATAATCGCAGCATTCAGAACTGAGCCTTGTCATTCTGGTTAAACTTGCGATTCCCCGTGACTTTCACGGAGTCGTTTATTGAGATCAACACGTGTTTGGTTAACGGCAAACGAAAAGAGTACGCGCCTATGAAAACCGCTTACCTGACTCACCCTTCTTCTCTGAAACACAACATGGGAGCGGGTCATCCCGAATGCCCTGCACGCATTCAAGCCATCGAAGATCAGCTCATCGCTTCCGGTTTGATGCCTTTTCTGGATCGACAAGACGCTCCCGCCGCAAGCAAGGAACAACTCCAGCGCGCCCATTCAATCGACTATATCGAAACTATTTTCAGGGCTTCACCCAGTAATGGACTGGCTTATCTCGATACGGATACGGCAATGAATCCGTATAGCCTGGAAGCTGCTTTGCATGCTGCTGGTGCGGTGGTCAAAGCGGTTGATTTAGTGATGTCGGGCCAGAATGAGAATGCATTCTGCAATATTCGCCCTCCCGGGCACCATGCCGGGCGTAGCAGTGCTGCTGGATTTTGCATATTTAATAATGTAGCGGTCGCCGCCACCCATGCGCTTGAGAATTACGGCCTAAGCCGTGTGGCAATTGCCGATTTTGATGTGCACCACGGCAATGGGACTGATGAGATTTTTAATAACGACAGTCGTGTGATGTTGTGCTCGACATTCCGGCATCCGTATTATCCTTACGAGGGTGTTGATAGCAGCAATGAACATATTATCAACGTGCCGCTTGCCACTGGTGCAACGGGCGCGCAATTTCGTACTGCCGTGACAGAAAACTGGCTGCCTGCTCTGGAACGATTCAAGCCAGAGCTGTTGTTAATTTCAGCAGGATTCGATGCGCACTGGGAAGATGACATGGGTGGGCTTGCGTTGCGCGAAGAAGACTACGTGTGGATTACAGAAACACTTAAGCGTATCGCCATCCATCACGCCAATGGTCGAATTGTGTCCGCCCTAGAAGGTGGCTATGCATTGCATGCCTTAGGACGCAGCGCGCTGGCTCATATCAAAGTACTTAGCGGATTTTAAAGCACCGGTTTGGCGGATCGCATAATAGAGTTTTTTGCAAAACCCATTTTTAAAATCCAAATCAAGGATACTGCTGTTTTTTGAATCCATCCATGGATGTGCTGGAATCTGTGTCTTTGCACTATAATTGCAAACCTTGACAAGGTCTTTCATTTTTTAAGTGCTACCAATTACCAAAAGAATAAAAAAGGAAATGTTTCATGAGTGCTATTTGGTTTAAAGATTACACCATTACGTATCTGGAAGGTTTGCGCAATGCCAATATGGGCGAACATATCGGTATTCAGTTTACTGAGCTCGGGCCGGATTTTCTGAAGGCGCGTATGCCTGTTGACAAGCGCACAACACAACCATTCGGTATCCTGCATGGCGGCGCCAGTTGTGTACTATCTGAGACCCTGGGCAGTGTGTCCGGTTGGATGACAATTGATCCGGAAAAATACCGTGCGGTCGGTCTGGAACTTAATATTAATCACATTCGCGCGGTTACCAAGGGTCATGTTATTGGTATTTGCACGCCGTTACATACCGGCCGCCGTACACAAGTCTGGCAAACGGATATTGTTGAAGAAGCTACTGGGAAGCGTGTGGCGATTTCACGATTAACGTTGGCGATCATTGAACAAGGCACACTCAGTGCGCAGAAGGAACATGTGATCGTCGATAGAGAGTCATAAACACAGTGATCCAAAAAAAACCCTCATACTTCCGGTGTGAGGGTTTTTTGTTGATGTGGAACGAAAACTTGAACCAGCGTTGTGTGTGCGCTTTTTTTAAGTTTCCTTGCTGTCTTTACTCTTGCTGGTTTCCACTTCTTTGCTGACTAATTTTTCATCCGATGATTCAGTATTTCTAGATTGTGCTTCTGTTTTTTGGTCATTGGTTTCAGCGGTAGCCGTTTCAGCAAAGCTTCTGTCATCGTCTGACGAATTGTCGCCGGTATGAACATCATCTTTGCTTTTGCTGTTCCACATGAAATAACCCGCACCTAGCGTAACGACCACAACGGGCATAGTAATGAAAACCAGGAGTGCATATTCCACTGTGACGTCTGAGCCTTGAGGAGGCGGACTATTCACCAACACATAAGCATGCGTTAAAGCAACGCCATAAACAGGCAGCAATGCAGCCATGTAACGGTTAGTAATGAATGGACGAACCGTCAACATATTCAAAATATTGGAACCGTAATATCCCATGAAATAAACAACAATATAAAAGAAGATGGCGCCCATAGGTTTTCCTGTATTGATTTGGTTTATCGGTTATAAAAATCAGGTTTCATAAAAAGGCTAAGAATCTTGGACCTTATGATACACAGATCAACATCAAAAATGTACTGATAAAGCTGGGTAAGAAATTATTGGACACAATTTGGAATGTGAGATGACAGTAAGTGATTAGCATTAGCACGCTCTGTATGAAAAAGAACTTGTGCTATTAACGTGAGGTATTTTCCGGACGAAATGTTTGTTTTCCTACTATCAAAAATCCTTCACAGTAACCATGTTAGGCTCAGCAAGTATCTCTCTGAATGTTAATAAATCAACGTTCTTTGATGAGCGTTGATTTTTTTCACCGATAGTCAAAAGATTAATCTATTCGTAATAAAAATTAGGTATGCTACCGACTGGTTAAATCTAATCAGGCCGTTGTTATGGATTCTCTCACCCCGCGATCTTCATTGACTACTGAACCCCAAGATCTCCTTAGAGAGAAATTGCTGGATATCCCTGAATATTCGCAAAGACAGGAGTTACATAACGAGCTCAATTCGGTTGCATATGAACTTTTGGCGCCGCCTGTTCAGCTTTCTCATTTGGTATTAATGTCCGAGCGCCACTGGGTTGATCAGGAACGCCAGTTGATTGGTGAGTTATGTGATCGTTATGGCATTAATCCGCCCAATACGCATGAAAATGATTTTAGTGCAGATTTCGGTGAATTCCGCCTTCGCTGGGAGCGGCATACCGAATACTCGACCTATACCGTTTATCGCGCAAAACCATTTGTAATCCCTTTCGAGCAGCCGGCGATTGAGTACGTGCCGCAGGAGTGGTGGATTCGTTTGCCTGGTGAATTGCTAGTGGCGACGCATATTGCTTTGGAAGACCGGTCACGACCCAAGCGCAGTTTGCATGAATTGTCTATTTTATTTGCTTCAGGAACAGTGATTGGTTCCAAGGTAGCGGGAGGTGCTGCCAGTGTTTGGAGTGATAATCAGATACATCACGATAATTTTGGCCGCATACTAATCCATGATGAAAATTTGCGCAGCCGCCAGATAGGACGGCTGGTGCAACGTCTGCTTGAGATTGAGACCTACCGCATGCTGGCGATGCTGCCATTGCCGATCACGCGCGAGATCATTCCACAATTGGCGCGCGCCGATCAGCGTTTGGCTACACTGATTGCCAACAATGTGGAACTGACCAGCATCGAAGATGAGCAGCGTTTGTTGGATGAACTGACGCGCTTGGCGGCGGAAACCGAGCGGTTGTCCGCGCAAACCAGCCATCGTTTTAATGCATCCAGAGCCTATTACGATATCGTGAAATTACGCATTACCGAATTACGCGAAGAGCGTATTGAGGGCTTGCAGATGCTCCAGGAATTCATGATTCAGCGATTGTCGTCAGCGATGGGGACTTGCGAGTTGGTGCATACCAAACTGGAGACGCTGTCGATGCGTCTCGGGCGTGCATCGGCGTTACTGCGCACACGAGTTGACTTGTCTATGGAAGCGCAAATCCGCGACTTGTTGAAATCCATGGATCATCGTGCCCATGTGCAATTGCGCATGCAGGAAACGGTTGAAGGTTTGTCTGTTGTCGTGTTGAGTTATTACTTGCTGGGTATTCTGGGCTATGGTTTAAAAGCGCTCCAGGCAGCGGGGCAGGATATTAATGTTGAATTACTGACCGGTATTGCGATTCCTATCGTGGTACTGAGCGTCTTTTTTGTTGTGAGTGGTTTGCGTCACGTGATTAGAAAGTTGCATCGGGATAAGTGATTACTGATTAACATTCGGTGACGCTGACCGCCAGCCCGCCCAGTGAAGTTTCCTTGTATTTCACCGACATTTCCAGCCCGGTTTGTTTCATCGCAGCGATGCAATTATCCAATGACATAAAATGCTGGCCATCACCGCGGATTGCCAGTGATGACGCGGTATAGGCCTTGATGGCACCAAAACCATTACGTTCAATACACGGTACCTGCACCAGACTGCCTACCGGATCACAGGTCATGCCCAAATGATGTTCCAGTGCGATTTCTGCAGCGTTCTCAATTTGTTCGGTAGTGCCACCTTTGATCGCACATAAGCCCGCAGCCGCCATGGCTGAAGCAGAACCCACCTCGCCTTGACAACCGACTTCAGCACCGGAAATTGAACTGTTGTGTTTGATCAATCCGCCGATTGCACCGGCTACCAGCAAGAAATCGCGCACTTGTTCCAGCGTTGCACCCTCATGCTTTACAGCATAATAAATGATTGCCGGTATGACGCCAGCTGCACCGTTGGTTGGTGCTGTAACTACCATATGACCCGCAGCATTTTCTTCGTTCACTGCCATAGCGTATGCGCACAGCCAGTCGTTCAAATTAGCTTTTTGCGGATTTTCTTGTAATTGCAGGTACAAAGAATGCGCGCGTCGTTTAATGTTAAGTCCGCCCGGTAACCGGCCTTCAGCCACGAGGCCATTTTCCAGGCAAGTGCGCATCGCATTCCAAACGGCATCCAATCCATCATTCAATTCTGCTTCACTGATGCGCTCCAGTTCATTGCTGCGCTTCATCGCAGCAATCGATAGGCTGCTGTCGGCTGACATTTTCATCATCTGATTGGCTGAATCAAAGGGAAAGCCGCAGGAACTGGTTGCCTCCATTTTAATGGGCGCAACAATTTGACCAATTTCAGACAATGTGGTGATAAAACCACCACCAATAGAAAAATATGTTTCGGTCAATAGAGTTTTGCCGGTTCCATCCAGCAACTGAAAAATCATACCATTCGGATGTTCCGGCAGTGGTTCTCCGCGATCGAAGATAATATCCTCGGGTGGATTAAAATGGATCACTGTCGATTCATTGATGCGGATGGTGTTTTGTTGCCAAAGTGTTTGGAACAATTCATTCACATTCAGTTTCGCTAATCCTTGCGGTGTATGTTTATGTATGCCTAAGGTTACCGCACGATCGGTGGCGTGACCTTTGCCGGTAAAAGCTAACGATCCCCGTAAAGTACAACGCACTTGCAGGAAGGACGGCACGGGATGGCTGGAAATAAAAACCTCGATACGGTCACGAAAATCCTTGGCTGCAACCATAGGACCCATCGTATGCGAGCTGGACGGACCAATACCTATTTTGAAAAGATCAAGAACGCTAATGAACATTAAATCGCCTGTGAAAATTCGAAATTCTTAGAGAGTCGGGGTGATGTTTTTTGGAATATTTGCGCTGAAAATTATAGCGCAGCTAGTATGCTATATGTCATGCACTGACTCAACAATTTTTTTCGAGTAGATTAATGGTTTTATTGTGCATAAAACCACATAAAGAAGAAAGAATATTGTGTCTAATATACATCAGACAATAGATGGTATGTATATTTAAACTGTATGCTTATAATATTTATTGTATGTTTAGTGTAAAATACAGTATGTAGGATATTGTATTTCATATGTAAATTTCTAATTTTCATTATTCTATCTGAACTCTTCCGTCATTATTTTTTAGAACTTTCTGTTTATAAATCAATACTATGACTCGATATTTTATAAGCTCAACAGATTTCCCTAACCGTGAGGCGACGATTCCTGTCTCCACTATTCTGAGCGAGGGGCAGCTGAGTGAATTGTTCGACGGTATTAAAGATTTGATTCAGAGTATTGCACCGGATGGGCATTTTCTCTTTGTGAACCGTGCTTGGCGCGAAGCACTTGGTTACTCGGTGGAAGAAGTTGCCACGTTGAGTATCTTTAACATCATTCATTCGGATTGCCATGCACATTGCCAGAAATTTATGGAACGTATCATGGCGGGTGAGAGCGTTGGATTAATCGAAGTGTCATTCCAAGCAAAGAATGGGCAGATAATCGTTGTGGAAGGCAATGTAAGTCTTTATTTCGTAAATAATAAACCCGTTGCTACGCGCGGCATATTCCGCAACATTACTGAGCGCAAAGCAGCAGATGCAGGAATCCTCGCACTCAAGGAAAATCTCGAACTTACAGTGATGCAACGCACCGCTGAGTTGCAAGCAAGTGAAAAGCGTTTCCGCAATCTTGTGGCGAGTATACCTGGCGCCGTGTATGAATTCTGTGTTGATGTGACCGGTCATCGCACACTGCCCTTCATGAGTGAAGGCATTGTTGATTTAGTTGGGTGTACTGCGGCCGCATGCATGGCGGATGCTGATGCTTTGTTTCAACGGATACCTGGTTACGCTTTGCCGGACATGGAAGCATCCATTCGTGATTCAATGGAAAAGCTGACACCGTGGTTTCATGAGTTTCCTGTACAAACTTCCCTGGGTGAGAAATGGATACGCGGTCACTCGATACCGCAGCGAGAGGCGGATGGCAGTACGCGATGGAGCGGTGTATTCGTTGATGTTACACCGCAAAAACAACTGGAAATAGCGTTACGCAATAATGAGCAGCTTTTCCGCAGTCTGACGGAAGTAGCGCCGATCGGTATTTTTCGTACCGATGCGGCGGGTAGGTGTCTGTATGTAAATGAACGTTGGTGCAGTATGGCCGGTATGGATATTGTAGCGGCTGCTGGAGATGGATGGACTGACGCAATTCATCCAGATGACCGGGAAAAAGTGATTGATGAATGGAATGCGGCCGTGAAACATCAGAAGCAGTTCAGGTGTGAATATCGCTTGCAAACTGAAGAACAAATAGTTATCTGGATTCTGAGTCTGGCACAAGCAGAGTGGGATCAGAATGGCGAGGTACTGGGTTATGTGGGTACGATTACCAATATTACCGATCAAAAAAAGAAAGAAACCGAACTGGCGGAATCGCGCAACTTACTGAAAACTATTGTGGATACAATGCCGGCACGTATTTTCTGGAAAGATAAAGAATCCCGTTATCTGGGCTGTAACCCTATTTTTGCTATCGATGCTGGGGTGGGATCGCCGCAAGAAATTATCGGTAAAGTGGATTACGATTTAAGTTGGACAAAGGATCAGGCGGATCACTATCGAAATGACGATCGGCAAGTGATTGATTCAGGAATTCCGAAACTGTACTACGAAGAACCGTTGAATAATCCTGCCGGAGAAACCATTTGGATAGAGACCTCCAAAGTACCGCTGCTGAATACAAATCAGGAAATCATAGGGGTGCTGGGTATCTATCAGGATATTACGCAGCAGAAGCAAGCGCACGATTCGATGCGTCTTGCGACCACTATTTATCAGTCAAGCAATGAAGCCATCATGGTCACGGATGAAAACAACCGGATTATACAAATTAACCCGGCTTTTACGCGTATGACCGGTTATGAGATGGCGGATGTCGTTGGCAAGGATGCAGCGATGCTGCGATCAGGATGGCATGACGAAGCTTTTTATCAGGATGTTGGGTGCAGGCTTGTAAATGAGGGCTGTTGGCAGGGAGAGATATGGAGTCTGCGCAAGGATGGTATTGTGCATACTAAATGGCTCAATATTAATGTCATTCACCATCCGGATGGCCATGTTCACTGCCATGTTGCACAGTTTTCGGATATCACCGAGAAGAATAAGAAAGATGAAATAATCCTGTCGCAGGCTAATTATGATCAGTTAACCGGTCTGCCTAACCGTAATTTGTTTAAGAATATTCTGGGACTCGAGATCAAGAGATCCTATTGCAATGAATCGACACTCACAGTGCTGCTTCTGGATTTGGATCATTTTAGAGATATTAACGATACGTTGGGTCATGACAAAGGCGATGATTTGCTGCGAGAGGTCGCCTTACGTATCCGATTCTGCGTAGACCAACCGGATACGGTAGCCCGTCTCGGCGGAGACGAATTTGCGGTTATTGTAACGAATGCTGCCGACAATCTTCTGCATGCTGAGACGCTTGCCCGGAAGATTATTCATGAACTGAACAAACCGTTTAATTTTAGTCACAGTCAGATCAATCATTATATTTCCACCAGTATCGGCATTGTCTCCTATCCCCAGGATGGAGCCGACATGAAAAGCTTGATGAAGCATGCAGACCAAGCGATGTATGCCGCAAAACTGCAAGGCCGTAACCGTTTCTGCTACTTTACTGCTTCCATGCAGCAGGAAGCGCACGAAAAAATGCTGCTTATTCATGATCTCAGGCAAGCAATCGCAAAAAATGAACTGCACGTTTATTATCAACCGATCCTGGAGTTATCCAGTGGACGTATTATCAAGGCGGAAGCACTGTTACGCTGGAAGCACCCGCTGCGTGGCATGATTAGCCCGGCTGTCTTTATACCATTGGCCGAGGAAAGCGGCTTAATCATAGAAGTCGGAGAGATGGTGTTTAGACGATCGATTGTCCTGATTAATCAGTGGCGGCAGGAGTACGGCCATACAATTCAAATTAGTGTGAATGTATCCCCTATTCAGTTTAAACACATGAATAATGGCAACTGGTTCGATCACCTAAGTCAAATGGGGTTGCCTGGAAATTGCATTAACGTGGAAATCACCGAAGGATTATTGTTAAAAGACTCTTCTGTTGTGCAAGAGTATCTGTTGGAGTTTCGCAATAATGGAATAGAGGTTTCCATTGATGATTTTGGTACTGGCTTCTCCTCACTCTCTTATTTAAAGAAGTTTGATATTGATTATCTCAAGATAGATCGTTCTTTTATTAATCAGTTGATGGACAATGCAACAGATCGGGCACTGGTAGAAGCCATTATTGTAATGGCGCATAAATTGGATATCAAAACCATAGCCGAGGGCGTTGAAACCAAAGAACAGCAGGATTTGCTGATTCATTTTGGCTGCGACTATGTACAAGGCTTTCTTTATTCGCTCCCAATTGCGCAGCAAGCGTTTGAGCAACTGCTTGTCGAACAGAGCAGCCGGATCAAGGTATAAGGACTGCTATTGATCCTGATCGATCCGATTCCATGCTATGGGATCAATGTTTTCAGCAAAATTGTATTTTCCTGTAATCGGCTCAGGCCGCGTTCCTGAAAGCGCGGATTTTTCTCAAGCACATCCTGCTGTGACAACAACGTGATTTCGGCGTGCAGCTGATAGAGCGAAGTAACTTCATCCATGGAAACTGCAAACGGCGGGCCGGACATCTCATATTGGGGGTAGTCGAGCGTGACGAGCAGGATTTGCGTTGCGTGCGGAAGAATAGGCAGCAGATGGTGCGTATAGCGTTTACGCATTTCCGGCGGTAATGCGATCAGTGCCGCGCGATCGTAGACCGCAGTGACTTTTGCTACATCATTTTTATCCAAATCAAAAAAATCACCGCACAAAATGTGCATATCATTTGCTTCCAGATGGGTGAATTGATCGTGCACCCTGCACTGGGGTGTCAGGCCATTCTCTGTAAAGAATGCTTGTGCCGCAATCCCACTTAATTCGACACCCAGAACCGTATGTCCTTGTTGATGCAGCCAAAGCATATCGGTGCTTTTGCCGCACAACGGCACAAGCACCGTACTACCCGGCGCAAGCTGCAAGCTCTGCCAAAATTGACACAAATAGGGATTGATTTCATTTTGATGAAAACCGATATCTTTCCGTTCCCACCGGTCTAACCAGTATTCTTTCTGCATTATGGGTTTTCTTACTGTCGTAGGTAGTTGCACTATCGACTAGAATAACCGATATCGCCTTGCAGCAAGGATGCAATGTCGCCAAGCGGAAAAAATTTTCCATTATCAACTTTTTTCCTGAATGATGAAAAGTACCTGTCCGGCAGCTACGTAGCCACCTTGTTTACAGAATAACTGCTGCACCGTGCCGGTAACCGGTGAATCTACAGGGAATTCCATTTTCATCGACTCAATCATGACTACCGGCTTGCCTGCTTCCACCTGCTCGCCAACTTTGACCAGCAACTTCCACACAGTGCCGGTTACCTGTGAGCTGATGGCTTGCGCACCTTCTGGCAAATCCAATTCGCTTTGGGTATCCGCTTCGTCGAGCGTATCTTCACTGACATACTGTGATTGACCATTGGCTTCCCAACGTTGGCGTTCAGCCTCAAACGCAGCTTGTTGAGTGGCTTTGAATGCGCTAATGCTGACAGCATGCTGTTGCAAGAAAGCGTTGTATTGTTTCAGATTCAGAACCGCTTCTTCGGTACGCAGTTTGAAGCGCCCGCTAATGAAATCCTTACGCAGCTTGAGCAGTTCGCTTTCACTGACCGGATAAAAGCGGATTTGATCAAAGAAGCGCAATAACCAGGGTTTGCCATTCTTGAAATCGGTTGTCTGGCGATAGCGATTCCACATTGGCACAGTACGGCCGACGAACTGATAGCCGCCAGGGCCTTCCATTCCGTACACGCATAAATAGGCGCCACCGATACCGACGGCATTTTCAGGTGTCCAGGTACGTGCCGGATTGTATTTGGTCGTGACCAGACGGTGACGCGGATCAAGCGGCGTGGCTACGGGCGCACCCAAATAGACATCGCCCAATCCTATAACCAAATAGCTGGCTGAAAATACGATATGTTGAACGTCCTCGATGCGCTCCAATCCATTAATGCGGCGAATAAATTCAATATTGCTGGGACACCAGGGGGCGTCGCTGCGTACCGATTGCATGTATTTTTCAATGGCCAACCGTGTGGCGGCGTCATCCCAGGATAAAGGAAGATGGACGATGCGAGACGGTACTTCCATGTCATCGATAGCGGGCAGCTTGCTTTCCCCTGCAATCAGAAGATTCAATAAAGTATCGCGAGCCAGCCGGTTGGAATCAAAATGAATCTGTAGCGAACGAATACCAGGCGTCAGATCCAGAATTCCAGCCAGCTCTCCGGTTTCGATGCGTTGCTGAAGCCAGGTCATCAAAGCATGCGCGCGTAAGCGCAAATTCAAATCAAGTACGGGCGGTCCATATTCAATCAACAGATATTTATCGCCGGATTGGCGGTAAGTCACTTGCACCTGCTCTGTGTGTTCGGGAATGCAATGCAGAACTGGGTTGCCTGGATTTCCAAAATGAGCGCTGGCAGAAGCAGGAATCACATTGGCATGAAGCTGCTGAATAAGCAGATTCTGCTGTTTTTCCAGTGCAAGCGCTTGTTCTATCGATATTGGATGGAAGCGAACACTGTCTCCCGGCTTGAGTTGTCCGGTTTTCCACAATTCCGCCTGAACGATGGTGACCGGACAGACGAAACCACCCAGACTGGGGCCATCAGGACCCAGGATAATTGGCATATCCCCGGTAAAATCGACGGCGCCAATCGCATAGGCGTTGTCGTGAATATTCGATGGATGCAATCCGGCTTCGCCGCCATCGGTTCTTGCCCACTGCGGTTTAGGGCCAATCAAACGGACACCTGTGCGGCTGGAGTTATGATGGACTTTCCATTCAGCGGCAAAAAAATGTTCGATATCCGCGTCAGTAAAGAAATCAGGCGCACCATGCGGCCCAGCCAACACCGCGATTTCCCAATGATTCGTATAACGCGGGAGCAATTCCTGCGGCAAATGCTGCGAAAGAGGGGAGTGGGAAGATTCAAAAGGTTGAAGATGTAATACATCGCCAACACGCAGCACACGTCCGGCATGTCCGCCGAATTGACCGAGCGTAAAAGTGGATTTGCTGCCCAGATAGTCAGGCACCTGAAAACCCCCTTGCACGCCCAAGTAAGCCCGGCTGCCCGATTGCTTAACTTTGCCAAATTGCAAGAGCGCACCGGCTTTGACGAAGTGAGATTGCCATTGGAACAATGGTTCGCTGTCCAGCAATACGTCGATGGGTGCGCCACAGATTGCGATGAGGCTGTCACAATTAAAGCGGAGCGTCGGACCTGCCAGGGTAATTTCCAATCCAGCGCTTGCTTCAGTATTGTTGACAAGCCGGTTGGCAAGACGGAAAGCCAAGCTATCCATCGGCCCGGAAGGTGGAACGCCGACGTTCCAGTAGCCGATCCGCCCCGGATAATCCTGTATCGAGGTTTGTACGCCCGCATTCAGGACATCGATACTGTGTGGCTGATAGTGGAAGCCATTGAGGAATTGCGTATACGGCTGTCCGCTGCGAAACACGGTGCTGTGCAGAATTTGTTTGAGATACGCCAGGTTGGTTTCGATTCCCTGCAACGATGTGTCATCCAGTGCACTTAGCAGCTTGGCGATCGCTGTGTCACGATCAGGTGCATGCACGATGATCTTGGCCAGCATCGGATCATAAAATGCGGATACTTCAATACCGCGCTCGATCCAGGTTTCAACACGCGCTGCGGGGGGAAATTCCGCTGCAGTCAGTATGTCACTGGAAGGTTGAAAATCTTTGGCAGGATTTTCAGCATAAACCCGGACCTGAATGGACGCGCCGTTGGGTTTGATGGTGAAAGAGTCGAGCGAAGGGAGATCTCCTGCGGCTTGCCGCACCATCCATTCCACCAGATCGATACCGGTGACTTCCTCAGTCACGCCATGTTCAACCTGTAGACGCGTGTTGACCTCAAGAAAATAAAATTGACGGCTGGTGGCATCGAAAATATATTCAACGGTACCGGCGGATTGATAGTTGATGGCTTTGCCGAGGCGTACCGCAGTTTCCAGCAATGCCTGACGCAAATGCGGCGGGAGGTTGGGAGCGGGTGTTTCCTCAATGACTTTCTGGTTGCGCCGTTGCATGGAACAATCTCGTTCGCCCAGTGCAACGACTTGGCCTTTGCCATCACCAAAAATCTGCACTTCAATATGGCGCGCCCGATCGACAAATTTTTCCAGGAAAAGACCGGCATCCTTAAAATTGTTTTGTGCCAAATTCTTGACCGATTCGTAGGCGCCAATCAGTTCATCCTGATTCCAGCATAGACGCATGCCGATGCCGCCGCCGCCAGCGGTGCTTTTCAACATGACCGGATAGCTAATTTGCTTGGCTTGATGACAAGCCGTTTCAAGGTTTTCCAGCAAACCGGTTCCCGGCAGGAGCGGTACCCGGTTTTCCAATGCCAAGGCGCGTGCAGTGTGTTTTAAACCAAAGGCGCGCATTTGGCTCGGAGTAGGGCCGATAAAACAAATGCCATGCGCGATACATTGTTCAGCAAAGTCGGCTTTCTCACTGAGGAAGCCGTAGCCAGGGTGGATGGCTTGCGCGCCTGCTTGCTGTGCGATTTCCAATATTTTATCGGCACGCAGATAACTGTCCGCCGCAATGCCGCTGCCGATACAGTAAGTTTCATCTGCTTCGGTAACATGTCGCGATAAGGCGTCGGCTTCGGTATAAACCACCACGCTTTTTACATTCATGCGGCGCAGCGTACGGATAATACGGCAAGCAATGGCGCCACGGTTGGCAATCAAGATTTTCTCGAACATAGCGTTATCCTTTTTCTTGATGAATCATTAGCTGGGCTCAGTTAATCCAACTCGATTGATCCTTTACTGAGAATCCCAGACCAGTAGACGGATCGGCGTCGGGTTATAAGCATTGCAAGGATTGTTCAGTTGCGGACAATTCGAAATCAATACCAATACATCCATTTCAGCCCGCATTTCGACATACTTGCCGGATGCGGAAATGCCATCGACAAATTCCAATCCGCCTGCTTCAGTCACAGGCACGTTCATAAAAAAATTGATGTTGCTCGGCAAATCACGCTTATTCATCTCCAACTGCTGGCAAAGCGAATCATGCGCCAGAGCATGCAAAAAGTTGTCACGGCAACTGTGCATCGGAAATTTTTCCAGCGCATAGCGCACCGTATTGCTTTCTGCCGCACAGGCACCGCCCAGTGTGTCGTGGCGCCCGCAGGTATCGGCTACGATCGTGAGCATGACATTACCCAGATTGGAGTAGAGTTTGCTGCCAGTGGTTAAATAGAGTTTATTCTGGGCGCGAATCGTATCCGTTGCGCTGTAGCGTTCCAATGCATGGTTTGCGTTAAAAAACAACGTATCAACGGCTTGATTGCCTTCCAGGTCGACAATGCGGAAAATTTGTCCTTGCTTAACGAGTTTGACCCAAGGTTCCCCAGCCGCACAGATTTCATCGATTACGGCGTGACGGGGGTCAAGCTGATTTGCAATGAGATAAGACGTATTCATTTTTCGTCTCCACAATAAAAATGTTGTGTATTCTTTAATGCACGGGCATTTTCTGCGATATGCAGGCATTCTGCGATAGCTTCCACAGGCGTGTTAAATACCGCCAGATTGACTGCGCCAGGTTGGTAAGATGCCTTGGGATCCAGTGGATGCGGTGCGGCCGATAACACCACCAAGGTATTCATCACAAAACTCAAATCAACATAATCGCCCGCTTTGCTGTTCCCGGATTGGAATGCCAGTTCACCGAAGGCATCTGTGGTTACTTTGCTGAAAAAATTGATATTGGAAACAATGTCACGCATCCCTAATCCCCACTTACCCAATTCGATCAGCATGCCATCCAGCCCACTGCGAGCCATTTCATTGCGATGCTCCTGATAGCGTGCAACACCGTATTTATGCCGGATTAAATTGCTATCACTCAGGCCGCATACCGTGTCGTTCCAACCGGCAGTATCGGCTGTGATACCACAAAAAATCCGGCCCATGTCGGAATGGCAAGCATGTCCTTTGGTCAGGCGGAATGTGTGCTGTGATTTCAAGGTATCCGCCATATTGTAGCGTTCGAGTTTTTCTTCCTGATTAAAGAACAAAACAGCCGCATTTGCACCGCCTTGTACATCGGTCAGACGTAACGTTGTGCCACGACGCAGGATGCCAGACCAGTGGCATCCGCCTGGGATGGATTGTTCCCAAATCAATGTGTTGGGTTGACTCATGATGAACTCCTTGTTGAAAATGATTTCACTTAATAGCTATCCATTTTTTGCAAAGGATATACAGCGTAGTGATCGTTAAAATACTTCCTAATACCAGCGGAGTGGCCCACAATTGCCACCAGGGTGCGTCCGCTGAAATCGCGTAGGGACGCGGCCAGGCAATATTGATGAGTTCAAATAATGACCAGATAAATGCCAGGATATTGATGACCAATCCCCATACGCCCAGTTTTAACTCGCCCAGTGCGGGATTCCAGCGGCCTGTGAGCCGGGCAAACAATCCAAATCCCGTGGTGAACGCGAACATCGCGTATAAGCCGCCGGTACCGAAAGCGATGATGGTGGCCACGGCATCGTCATTGAGTCCAAATACCAATCCGCAACCTGCCAGCAGAACGGTAAAGAGAATCGCATTACGCGGTGTTTTGCTCGCTGTTACCTGACTCAACATGGCTGGCATATTGCCTTCTCGCGCCATGGAAAAAACAATGCGCGAAGAGTATTTGACCATGGATGCGCCGCAAGCCAAGAAAGCAGTCATTACAATGGCCAGAAAGGGTTGCTCAAACCAATCGCCAATGCTACTGGCGATCAATGGGGTTACCGGATCGGCCGTATGGCTGGAATTTCTCAATGTGCCAGGATCAAAGGCCAAAATCAGCGCGGCTGAATTGAATAAAACGACCGTGCCGACGACGAGTAGCGACATGAAAATTGCACGGGGTACCATGCGTTTTGGTTGATGGGTTTCTTCCGCAGTGGTCGAGCAAGCATCAAAACCGATAAAAGCCCAACCGGCAATGGCCAGTGCCGCCAGGAAAGCAGCCATTTCACTGGGTGCTGTTCCGGTACCCATATGCTGGAATAATTCCATGACAGGATGCTGGCGAAAGAAAAGAAATAACAAGAGTGCCACGCCGAATGACCCGACGACTTCCGCGTAAACACCCAGTTTGATCACCAGATTGAAAATACTGACAGGAGCCAGGTTGAGTAGCGTACAAAGCAGCAGAAATATGGCACCCCAGAGCACCATCATGCCGCCGCCATCACCCGGCGATCCGCAAAAGGTAGCCAGCCAGAAGCCGCCGGTATAAGCCGTTGTGGTGACCATGGCGATCGTGGAGCAAATATAAATCACACCGGCATATTGCCCAGCGATCGCGCCGCCGAGTTGCCGTGCCCATTTATAGGCGCCGCCCGCAATCGGGAATTGTGAAGACAATTCGGCGTAAACAGTCGCCACCAATAACTGCATGACCAAGCAAACAGCCAATGCAGCAAACCAGCCGCCACCGGCGACTACAGTTTGCACACCGATGATGGCATACAGTCCGGCGACCGGTGAGACAACCGCAAAGCCCAGCGTGAAACTGTGCCATACACTCATGCTGCGGTTAAGTGTATCGCTTGTCACATGGATATTTTGCGAAGCAGCGTTGTGTTTTGTTGAACCTGACATAACCAGTCTCCATACAAAAAGGGTTTACCGGGATTGTAATGTATCCAATACATTACTCTTAACCTCCCGGGCTTTTATCCCTCCGTGGAGCCTCGCTATCACGAGACCGGAAACTCTTGGATCTGACGCCGTTGATTTTACCGGCCGGAACCCTAGTTTCCCATTGAATTACTGCTTTTTGATTTGCTATGCCGTCAATCGTTCAATTGGCATTTTAGAAAGCGAGTAACGGGGGCATTTTAAATGGGTGGTTTGGAAAAAGCAATGGTTTGAAGTGGTACCGCAAAACTGGACAGGTTGTTAAGCTCTGTTATGGACACTATAGAGGATCATAATCATGAGCAAGAAACGCACACAATATTCCAGTGAATTCAAAGCAAAAATAGCGCTGGCTGCGATA
>CAMCBD010000031.1 GCA_945872825.1 Nitrosomonas ureae | reverse complement strand
AAACCGGAGCCTGGCTTACTCCATTACTCGGATCGGGGCAGCCAATATGCCAGTCATGAATACCGTGAGCATTTGTCTATCATGAAAATGGAACAGAGTATAGCCGTAAAGGAAATTGTTGGAATAACTCCCCGATAGAACGGTTCTTCCGTAGCTTGAAACATGAATGACTGACGGGGAATGTTATCAAACAAAACAATCTGCTATTGCCGATACCCATGCTTATATGAGCCCCTACAATACTCAGCATATTCATACAACAATCGACAATATGATGCCAGTAGAATTTGAAAAAGAACTTAATAAAGTACCCGGTTTTATTTGGCCACAACACATCTTGAATCTCTTCTTCTTGGTTATGATAGAAAATTCTCAATGACCGTCATACCCTCCCTATTTCCGCTAACTCGACCTTACTTCGGCGCTCTAAAGGAGGAGAGTAAAAATCCATTCGCATAATTAGGGGGCGAAGTTTATGTTTCCTATTTTATAAATCTTTGTTAAAATGCGATCGGTAGATTCGATGGGCTTTTTCAGCCCATTTTTTATTTGTGGCGGAGCTATGGCACTGGAAGAATTATTGGAATCAACTCTACAAGGATTGGGATATGAGTTGGTCGAAGTGGAACGATTAGCACACAACAAATTATTAAGAATATTCGTGGACAAGGAAGGCGGCATCAATATTGATGACTGTGTGGCTATCAGCAATCATCTGAGTCGGTTGTTTGCTGTTGAAAGCATTGATTTTGGCCGACTGGAAGTTTCGTCACCAGGATTAGATAGGCCTTTACGAAAAGAAGCTGATTTTCTCCGCTTTAACGGGGAAACGGTTAAATTAAAGCTGCGTGTCCCTATAGAGGGACAGAGAAATTTTGTGGGGGTTTTACGGGAAACGAATAATGGCATAATCAAAATTGAAGTCGAAGGAAAATTGTTAGACCTTGAATTGAGTAACCTTGGAAAAGCCCGTTTGGTTCCAAAATTGTAGGTATATAAAGATTTGGCTGGAGGACTATGAGCCGCGAAATTTTACTGTTGGTCGATGCATTGGCACGTGAAAAAGCTGTTGAAAAAGAAGTTGTTTTCACAGCACTGGAGCTTGCATTAGCATCCGCCACAAAAAGACGGTTTCAGGAGGATATTGAAACACGTGTTTCAATTGACCGATTAACAGGAAGTCACCAATCTTTCCGCCGTTGGCTAGTTGTAGAAGATGGTGCCGTGGAAGACCCTGCGCGCCAAATTTCATTAAGTGACGCTTTAACAACTGATGCAGATGTTCAGGTTGGCGATCCTATTGAAAAATTACTTGAACCAATTGAATTCGGACGTATTGGAGCACAAGCAGCAAAACAGGTAATATTCCAGAAAATACGGGATGCGGAACGTGAGCAAACATTGAATGATTTTCTCGAGAGAGAGGATTATTTGATTAACGGCACAATCAAACGGATGGAGCGCGGCAATGCCCTTATCGAGTCCGGAAAAATTGAGGCTGAATTGCCACGTGATCAGATGATACCGAAGGAAAACTTGCGTGTGGGTGATCGGGTCCGTGCTTATTTGTATAAAGTTGATCGCGCTGCCCGAGGACCACAATTAAAACTCTCACGCATTTCTCCTGAATTTCTGATGAAATTGTTTGAGCTGGAAGTGCCTGAGATTGAGGAAGGCTTGCTGGAAATCAAAGCGGCAACGCGAGATCCCGGATCACGTGCTAAAATTGCCGTCAAATCAAATGATCCACGCATTGACCCTATTGGTACTTGTGTCGGCATGCGTGGATCCAGAGTACAGGCGGTTATTAGCGAACTGGCTGGTGAGCGTGTTGATATCGTATTGTGGTCGGATGATCCTGCGACTTTCATTATTAATGCATTGGCTCCTGCAGAAATCAGCAGCATTATGGTCGATGAAGAAAAGCACAGTATGGACATCGTAGTGGATGACGATAATCTCGCACAAGCAATCGGCCGAGGCGGACAAAATGTGCGATTAGCTTCCGAACTAACAGGTTGGGAGCTAAACATCATGACGATAGAGGAATCTAAAGTAAAACATGAACAAGAATCATCGCTGATTTGTCAACTTTTCATGCAAAAACTGGATGTTGATGAAGAGATCGCTGAAATACTCGCGCAAGAAGGTTTTGTCACATTGGAAGAAGTGGCTTATGTTCCTCTCAATGAGATGCTAGAAATCGAATCATTAGATGAAGAAACTGTCAATGAGATACGTAATCGAGCCCGAAATGTATTGCTAACAGATGCCATAGCCAAAGAAGAGAAAGTAGAGCATGGCGCTGAAGATTTACTTGCATTAGAAGGAATGGATATTAATATCGTTCGCGAACTGGCATCAAAAGGTATTAATACGCAAGCTGATTTGGCTGACTTGGCCACTGATGACTTGGTCGAGATGACAGGTATCGATATTGAACGTGCAAATCAGCTAATTATGAAAGCACGTGAACCATGGTTTACTTGATTTAAATCATCGGATGATAATAGCGTAGTAGTAGTAATTATTTATTTTGATGAGAATCTGCTTGTAGTTTTGATTGCTGAAGGGTTATAAATGGCTCAAATGAGTGTGGAACAATTTGCTAATGAACTGGGCTTGCTGCCAGCAGTCCTGCTGGAGCAACTTAAAGCTGCTGGCGTGAAAAAAGTGTTGGCGGAAGACAGTTTGACAGAGCAAGATAAAGCTCAATTGCTTGATTATCTGAGAAAGACTCATGGAACCACTGAGATTAAAAGTAAAGTTACTTTAACCCGCCGTCAAACTTCCGAGATCCGAAAATCGGACAGCACGGGGCGAGCACGAACCATCCAGGTGGAAGTTAGAAAAAGACGTGTACTGACACAGCCAGTTCCTGGAGACTCAGAACCCGCCCCGGCAGCAATCAAGTCGCCCGATGTCACTAGCCAACAGCCGGTTAGAGAACCCGTAATTGACGCAGAACAATTAGCACTACGGAGTGAAGAAGCGAGGAAACAGGCAGAACTGATTGCGCGTCAAGTTGAAGAAATTAATCAAAAAAAGGCACGCAAGAAAACCGAAATCACGGATGAAATAAAGAAAAAAGAAGAAGAGCCGAAACGAGCTGCTGGTGAAACATCAACACTGGGAAAACCGGTAACGCCAAAATCTACGGAATCCGATGATGCTACGCAATCGGAAATCGCCAAGAAACTTGGGCCTGATCAGCGAACCGAGGCGCAATTACATGCCGGCTCTACTGATGGAACACTGCATAAGCCTATTGTAAAACCCGAAGAAAAAGCGGATAAGAAAAAGAAACAGGCCAAACAACAAGTTGTTTGGAAAGATGAAAATACCAAAAAACGCGGTGTTAAAACCCGCGGCGATCTTTCTGCCGGTCAAGGCTGGCGCACACGTAGAGACAAGCATAGCAAGCCAACACATGTAGATGACCAGAATATTCATGGTTTTTCTGCACCGACAGAACCCATCGTACGTGAGATCATGGTACCAGAAACAATTTCTGTGAGCGCACTTGCACAGAAAATGTCGGTTAAAGCAGCCGATGTCATTAAAGTACTGATGAAAATGGGTAGTATGGTGACAATTAACCAAATGTTGGATCAAGATACCGGCATGATTGTTGTTGAAGAGATGGGGCATATTGCAAAACATGCTGAGTTGGATAATCCAGAGAATTTCCTTGTAGACCGCGAAACATCTGATGTTGAAGTGGAGTTGGCTCCACGTGCCCCTGTGGTAACAGTAATGGGACATGTCGATCATGGTAAAACGTCTTTATTGGATTACATCCGCCGTACCCGTGTTGCCGGCGGCGAAGCAGGCGGCATAACCCAACACATCGGTGCTTATCATGTCGAAACAGATCATGGCATGATTACCTTTTTGGATACGCCAGGGCACGAAGCATTTACCGCAATGCGAGCGCGCGGAACAAAAATTACTGATATCGTCATCCTTGTAGTGGCCGCCGATGATGGTGTTATGCCCCAAACGATTGAAGCAATTCATCACGCTAAAGCAGCAAAAATTCCTATTATCGTGGTAGTGAATAAAATAGATAAACCAGAAGCGAATGCGGAAAGAATCCGGCATGAACTCGTTGCCCATGCTGTAGTTCCGGAAGATTGGGGTGGAGATACGATGTTCGTAGAAGTATCAGCCAAAACCGGTCAAGGTGTAGATTCCTTATTGGAAAGCATATTGCTGCAAGCTGAAGTATTAGAACTAAAAGCACCAATCAACACACCGGCCAAAGGTGTTGTGATTGAA
This sequence comes from Nitrosomonas ureae, assembly GCA_945872825.1. Classification (GTDB taxonomy): domain Bacteria; phylum Pseudomonadota; class Gammaproteobacteria; order Burkholderiales; family Nitrosomonadaceae; genus Nitrosomonas; species Nitrosomonas ureae_D. The sequence goes on along the minus strand of CAMCBD010000031.1, from coordinate 26,002 downwards.
TCCCGTTTGGATAAAGGCCGTGGCCCAGTAGCAACCATTCTGGTGCAATCAGGAACCCTAAAGCGTGGAGATGTCTTATTAGCTGGCGCAGTTTTTGGCAAGGTAAGAGCCATGAATGATGAAAATGGCAAATCTATCAAACAGGCAGGAACATCGATTCCAGTTGAAATTCAGGGTTTATCCGAAGTACCTGAATCGGGCGAATTTGTGTTTGTACTGGACGATGAACGCAAGGCACGAGAAATCGCCTTATTCCGGCAAGGAAAATATCGCGATGTAAAATTCGCCAAACAACACGCCGCGAAACTTGAAAACGTTTTTGACCAACAAGCCGATGTTAAGGTCCTTGCTTTGATTATTAAAGCCGATGTGCAAGGCTCCTGTGAAGCATTAGCATATGCATTACACAAACTCTCAACGGATGAAGTAAAAGTAAATATCATCCACAGTGGCGTAGGTGCGATTATTGAATCCGATGTTAATTTATCCTTGGCATCAAAAGCCGTTATTATTGGCTTTAACGTCCGTGCAGATGCCAGTGCGCGTAAGTTAATCGCATCGAGCGGTGTGGATGTGCGTTACTACAACATCATTTATGAAGCGGTGGATGAAATAAAAGCAGCACTTTCAGGAATGATGTCGCCAGACCGTAAGGAAAGCATACAAGGTTTGGTTGAAATTCGTGAAATTTATCGTATTCCTAAGGTTGGCATCGTGGCAGGATGTTATGTATCAGAGGGCATTGTTAAAAGAAATTCATTAATCCGGGTGTTACGCGATGGCTTGGTCATACACAGTTGTGAATTGGACTCATTGAAGCGTTTCAAGGACGATGTCAAGGAAGTCAGAGAAGGATTTGAGTGTGGATTGTCTCTAAAAAACTATAATGATATTCAGCTGGGAGACCAATTGGAAGCTTATGAGATTGTTGAAACAGCGCGGTTTCTATAGTCGCCGCTTTAATCAACAACACAATTTCCTATGCCCAAAGACTATTCCCGCACATTACGTATTGCGGACCAGATACAGCGAGAATTAGCCGATCTGCTACAACATGAAATCAAAGATCCGCGTGTCGGGCAAATTACACTGACCGCTGTTGAAGTAACCCGTGATTATAGTCATGCCAAAGTTTTTTACACGACCTTAGGCAGCAAAGAAGAAAATTTCTTAGTGGAAAAAGGTTTGGAACATGCGAAAGGTTTTTTACGCTCAAACTTATCGCACCGGATGAAACTAAGAATTGTTCCGCAACTACATTTTATTTATGATGAATCCGTTGAACGCGGCATTCGGCTGTCAAAATTGATCGATGAAGCGATAGCCCAAGAACAAACATCGCATCAAACAGATTCAGACCCCGAAAAATCATAATATAAAGCCTGCATGTTGCACGCTGAAACTCCATCGCGTAGCCCGATTAAACCTGTTAAACGCACTATTACGGGCGTCCTATTATTGGATAAGCCGTATGGTATCTCATCCAACAAAGCGGTGCAGATTGTAAAAAGAATATTCTCCGCTGCCAAATGCGGCCATACCGGCACACTGGATCCCATGGCAACCGGATTGCTACCCCTTTGTCTGGGGGAAGCAACCAAATTTTCCTCAGTACTATTAGGCGCCAATAAAGCCTATGAAGCCACCTTGCGGCTTGGTTTTCTGAGCACAACAGGCGATGCGGAAGGCGAAATCACCCAACTCGCGACCAATGCTGGAAACCCAACCTTGTTACAATGCGAACACGTACTTCAGCGTTTCATCGGCAAAATCATGCAAGTGCCCCCCATGTACAGCGCGCTGAAACATCAAGGAAAACCCTTATACGTTTATGCAAGAAATGGCAAAAACATTGAACGCCCAGCGCGTGAGATCGTCATTCATACCATACAAATCAAATCAAATCATTAATAGACAATACGCTGCAGTTAAGCATTCACTGCGGCAGCGGCACCTATATTCGAACTTTGGCGGAAGATATTGGCAGTGCACTCGGATGTGGCGGCGCTTACCTGACTCAATTACGGCGCACCGCGATCGATCGCTTTGATTTATCGCAGGCGCAAACTTTGTCGGCATTGGAAGCGATGAATGCCCATGAGCAAGATGCATGTTTGCTGCCCATTGATTACTTATTACAAGAATTCCCAGCAGTCATACTAGGTGAACAAGCAGCGCTGCATATCGTGCAGGGGCAAATTGTCGCCAGTCCTTCCGATATTCACCATATGCCGGAAGGTAATACCGTGCGCGTATATGATCACCAACAACAATTCCTAGGACTCGGTGAAATTACCAGTGAGCGGAAAATAGCCGCGAAACGTATGTTAGCAAGCTCTCAGTTGCTTAAAGCAGTTGGGCAATAATTCTTATATTTAGTTTGCAGATAAAAAACTTATCATCAAACCCCCAATTCCCCCCAAATCGTATCCACTCGCTTCTTAATTTCATCAGTCATCGCAATCGGTGTTCCCCACTCCCGGTTCGTCTCACCTGGAAATTTGTTGGTCGCATCCAGTCCCATCTTGCCACCCAATCCTGATATCGGGCTGGCAAAATCCAGGTAATCGATCGGCGTATTTTCAACGAGTAAGGTATCCCGTACCGGATCAACCCGGGTAGTGATCGCCCAGATCACTTCTTTCCAGTCGCGTACGTTGATATCGTCGTCGGTGACAATAATAAATTTGGTGTACATAAACTGACGTAGAAAGCTCCAGATACCGAACATCACGCGTTTGCTATGTCCGGCGTACTGTTTTTTCATACTCACCACCGCCATGCGGTACGAGCACCCTTCCGGCGGCAGATAAAAATCAGTGATTTCCGGAAATTGTTTTTGCAATAACGGTACGAACACTTCATTCAACGCGACACCGAGAATCGCGGGTTCATCCGGCGGTTTACCCGTATAGGTGGAATGATAAATCGGGTTGCGCCGCATGGTAATGCGATCGATGGTAAATACCGGGAAAGTTTCCTGCTCATTATAGTAACCGGTATGGTCGCCATACGGGCCTTCCAGCGCGGTCTCATTGGGATGAATGGCGCCTTCCAAAACTATTTCCGCGCTTGCCGGCACTTGCAGGTCATTGCCGATACATTTGATCACTTCAGTTTTGGCGCCGCGCAACAAACCGGCAAACTGGTATTCGCTCAACGTATCCGGCACCGGCGTCACAGCGCCAAGGATAGTCGCCGGATCAGCGCCTAAAGCAACCGCCAGCGGGTAAGGTTTACCGGGATTGGCTAGTGTGAATTCACGAAAATCCAACGCCCCGCCGCGGTGCGCCAGCCAACGCATAATGACTTTATTGGGACCAATAACCTGCTGGCGGTAAATGCCTAAATTCTGCCGGGTTTTGTTCGGACCCCGAGTCACCGTCAAGCCCCATGTGATCAGCAGCGCGACATCGCCCGGCCAACAGGTTTGAATCGGTATTCGACTCAGGTCAACATCGTTGCCTTCCCAAACAATCTCCTGGCACGGCGCACTGCTCAGTTCTTTCGGCGCCATGTTCAATACTTGCTTCAATACCGGCAATTTATCCCAGGCGTCTTTCAGCCCTTTTGGCGGATCGGGTTCTTTCAGATAAGCCAATAATTTACCGACTTCACGCAACGCCTCAACCGATTCCTGCCCCATGCCCAATGCCACCCGTTTTGGCGTTCCGAACAAATTGCCCAGTACCGGCATGGTATGTCCTTTGGGATGCTCAAAGAGTACCGCCGGGCCTTGCGCCTTCAGGATGCGGTCACAAATTTCCGTCATTTCCAATGCGGGATCAATTTCCGTTTGAATGCGTTTGAGCTCGCCCATTGCTTCCAGTTGCGCAATAAAATCACGCAGATCTTTATATTGCATTGATTGAATCCTTAATGCGGATAGATGAAGAAATCGAGTGCAATCCCGGCAAACACCACCATTCCTACCCAATTATTATGCAGGAATGCCTTGAAACAAAGCGCCCGGTCACGGTTACGGATCAGCGTGTATTGATAAATGATCAGCCCCGTTGCAACCATCAACCCGGCATAATAAACCAGATTCATTTGCTGCAACTGTCCGATAATCAGCATGATCGCGACAAAACAGGCATGACACACCATCACGCCCAGCACATCAAAACGCCCAAAAGTAATCGCAGATGTTTGGATACCGATTTTCAAATCATCCGGTTTATCGACGATGGCATACGCCGTATCATACGCAATCACCCAAAACAAATTGGCCAGCATCAGGATCCAGATAATAGGCGGCAAGCTATCGGTTTGCGCGGCAAAAGCCATCGGGATGCCAAAACTGAATGCAACCCCCAGATAGGCCTGCGGCATGGCAAAAAATCGCTTGGTAAACGGGTACGTTCCGGCCAGGAAAAGCGCGGGCACCGAAAGCAGAATAGTTAGTTGATTCAAAGGCAGAATCAGCAGAAATGCACAAATACTCAATCCGGCGGCCAGTAATAAAGCTTCTTTGGAACTGACTCGACCGGCCGCCATCGGGCGATTCTTGGTGCGTTCGACATACGGATCGATTTTACGGTCGGCATAGTCATTAATGACACAACCCGCCGAGCGCATCAGTACCGTGCCCAGAACAAAAATGATTAAAATTTGCCAATTGGGCAATCCCTGTGCGGCAAACCATAAGCCCCACAGCATCGGCCACAACAGCAGCAAAATGCCAATCGGCTTGTCGAGCCGCATCAATTGCGCGTAAGTTTTAATTCGATCTGCCATGCTCATAACGGTAAATCCAGAATCGCCGGTAAAAATACTTCGGTCACTAAAATCGATTGCCCGTGCAACGTAAACAATGAGCGCCGCGCCCACAGATTCGTCGGTTTCTCAGTCAAGCGCGCACAAGCGCGATCATAAAGAAAATGACCGCGACTAACTTTTTTAAATTCCAGTGGCGTGCGTTTGATTCTAGGATTGGTAAACAAAACCGTCCCCAGCGATTTATTGCCCAGCCCGCTCAGCCCCCGCCATGCACCGCGCAGATTTTTATGCGCCACCACCGAATGCGCAAACACTACCGGCGTATCGCCACAATACAGATACACTTCCCGTACCATGGCTAATTCATTAGCACGCAACCCCATCACATCCAACTCATCCCCGTAAACCCTACTCAGCGACTGAAATACGCGTTTTACGCAAAATTGATCACAGCGGTCCTGTATGCGACGCGTCAAAGATCCGCGATCTTGCAACCAGTTGCGTTGGCGATACGAAACAGATGTTAGCGCAGAATACCATGCCAGCGGATGCGCTTCGTTCATCGCGGAAAAGCTATAAAATTGGATGGTTGCATGCTAGGAATTCTTATGCTGAGATCCGGCAAAGTCATGTTGAGAAATGTTGGAACGGGATTATACAATACTCTCATAACGTGAATTGCAAAACCCGGGTAATAGAAATCAGCTGCTGTATCGTAATTAACCTGTGACTGTTGTGACCAAAGCTAACGAGTCTGCTGGGTTGCCGATTTACCCTGAGTTAACTACCGGATTAATGTTTTTAATTGCATTATGGATAGTTTAGCGTTCCACACATCGTATCCATGATAAAGTTTCAAACTGCATCAATCGCGAGTGTAATTTTTGTTATCATGATTTATCCTAATAATTCAATTCCTTACGATAAAAGTATATGAGAAGCTATAGTTTAATCTTGCTATTAATTGCGATACTTCTACTTTTGATCGGCTGTGCACACGACGCTGATCGCCAAAAGGATAAACAAAAAGCTTCTTTCAAACGAAGCTTAGAAGAAAATACCTATCAATGCAGAAAGAGCATCGAGGCAGCAGAGCTCTCTAATGTTAAAAGCAAAATTCTCTGGATATCCGGGCTTAGCGAACCCACCGCGTCGATGCAATCTGACGAGAGTTTCATCCAAGGAAAAGAAAAATCCGAAATCAAGATGCTCTATAAAATTATAGATTTTTGTCAGAATATGTACCGCGGCACTATTACTTTATTTATAAATACGGAATACGGAGATCAATTCCAGAAACACCTGCAGGCAAAATATAGCAACCTGAGCGACCTCAATGATGGCAAGATCGCCTATGGCACCTATAATCGTCAAGAGGCTGAGCTGAGTAAACGGTTAATCAGGGATTTACAATTTCTGGATGAGCGATACCGATCCCAAGCCATGCAGCAACGTGCACTGGAGGCCCCCGCGGATTTTCAGCGGTCTTCTAATTTCTTACCTGCTATATTTACGCAATACCTATACTTAGAGCTTATCGCCGGAGCACTGCTTATCTGGTAAATGGCTCCGAATCAACGAGCCCGGTATTGAAACGCCGCTCTAGCGTGCATCCACATCGCGTAGACACGCAATAATGTGCCTGCAAATTGCTTGCGCCTGCTACCTGTTGCCATCACAATAAGATATCATTCTTAGGCTTGAGTGCTTCCGGGCGATCGGGATCATTAATTAGTTCCAGCAAATTAATTTCGATATTTCTCGAAATCGCGGTCAGTGGCAGGTCATTTGGCTGCAAACCAAACGGATTCTCAATTTCGTCGCCGATGGCATCCAGCTCAAAGAATGCATAGGAAATCAGTAACACGACAATCGGTGTCAGCACGCCGGTTGTTTCAACCAATCCAAACGGCAGGGACAGGCAGTAGGAAGCCACGATGCGGTGGATCAATACGGAATAACTGAACGGAATCGGGGTATTTCTAATTCGTTCGCAGGCACCGAGGATGTTGGTCAGTTCATTCAGCTGAGCATCCATAAACGGAAAACTATGTTCACTCAGCCAGCACCGATCCCGTGCGACGGCCAGATCACGTCCCAATTGCTGCAGAATGGCAAGCGGCCGGTGTTTGGATTCAACAATGCTGCCCCAATCTTCCGGTGGTAGAAATTTTTTAATTTCCTCTGCGGGATCTTCATTACGCAAGTGACAGCGCAATGCATGCGCATACGCAATCACGCGTTTGATAAAAACTTCCCGGAAATGCTGTAATTCCTCGGCATCATGCGAAGAATCAATCACAAAGCAAGCTTGGCGTGTCAGGCTGCGTGACGTATTGACCAATGCTCCCCAGAGCTTGCGCCCTTCCCAGAATTTATCGTAAGAGGCGTTGTTGCGAAAACCGAGGAAAATTCCTAATGCAACGCCAATCAAAGTAAACGGCGTTGTTGTGAGCGTATATTCTTGGATATTGTAGTAGAGTTCAACGTAAGTAACGACAACAGCGACAACCGTCACCGTGAGAATACGCGGCCACGTTTCCATAAAGCTACTGCCTCTGAAATGAAACAGTAAGCGCACCCATGAAACTTTGTTCTTAATAATCAAAGCTGTAATAATTCCTTATCTGATTCATCTTCGTGACATCATCCAGGCTGTCAGAAATCCCGCCGGAAACGCAGGACTTAAAGAGCAACAGCCCATTATTCATGAAGTTATTCAGGTTGGGGGATCGATTGTACCCAATATCTGTAATAAATAAATAGCGCTTCAGATAATATTAACTCTGTCAATAGTAAAAATGTACTGTATAATAAAGTTGATATATCACTGTTAGAAAAACGATTTCTATATTAATGTAGCATGGCAATCGCGTTACTGTGTAGTTTAAAAGGATAATCAGTATATTATTAATACTGAAAGGTGAGTCCTGAAGTTTGTATTCAAATACGCTGTCTAACAACTCAGATTCATGGTTCTTAAACTAAAAATAATTAAGACTGATTTTGGCCAAGTCAATTTTTTGTAAGTTTATTTATTTTCATGGAAATGCATAGAGGATTAGATTGATACAAATATTATTTACTTAACTTTATAAGTTAGAACATAATATTAATTAAATTCAACCCTTTTCTTAAAATTTAAGGAAATTCAGAATGGCAAATATCAATGGTACAGTTGGAGCAGACACAATCACTCCAGGTTTTGTTTCACCGGGCGTTGTCGGTGGTTTACCAACCTTCGTTAACGACACGATTAACGGTTTTGCTGGCGATGATACTATTAATAGTGGTGGCGGCGATGATTTAGTATTCGGTGGCAACGACAATGACAATATCAATGGGGGTTCGGGTAATGACACTCTCAATGGTGGTGCAGGTAATGACACCATCAACGGCGCTGATGGCAATGATCTTATCAATGGTGACGGCGGCAACGACACTCTGAACGGTGGCAATGGCAATGACAATATTAATGGGGGTTCGGGCACTGACATTCTCAATGGTGGTGCAGGCACTGATCAATTATCGGGTGGTGACGGAAACGACAATGTGTCCTCCGATGGAGACGGTGGAACTTATAACGGAGATGCGGGCAATGACACCATGTTTTCAGGTATTGGCGGTGAAACCATGGACGGTGGAACTGGAATTGATACCATTGATCACCGTGCCTTTAATGGACTCTATGTTTTCGATATGGCAACTGGACTGACAAATTTTGGCGGTGAGCTGTACGCTAATTTTGAGAAAGTCCGCATGGGCAATGGTGATGACACCGTTACCGGCAATGCGGCTGACAACACGATCTTCGGCGGGGGAGGCAATGATACGCTGACCGGTGGTGCCGGTGTTGACACAATCAATGGCGACGATGGAGACGACACGATTACTTCCGATGGCGATGGCGGAACCTATAATGGGGGGGCCGGTAATGACTCCATGAAATCAGGTCTAGGCCCTGAAACCATGATTGGCGGAACCGGGATTGATACGATTGACCATACCATCTGGAATGGAGACTATGTGTTCAATATGGGAACCGGACTAACAAACTTTGGCGGCGAAAGCTACAAAGGTTTCGAGAACGTCTTGATGGGCAATGGCAATGACACCGTTACCGGCAGTTCCGCTAATAACACGATCAAAGGAGGGGGAGGGGGAGGTGCTGACACCCTGAACGGTGGTACCGGTAACGATTTCATTAATGGTGAAGACGGCAATGACCTCATTATCGGTGGAGCAGGTCAAGATACGCTAACTGGTGGATTAGGCGCGGATACATTTGATTTCAACTCAGTGACTGAAAGCTCAGTCGCAACGCCGGATACGGTCAGCAATTTCAAATGGAGTGAAGGCGACAAAATTGATCTTTCAACCATTGATGCGGATGTTACTGTGGCTGGAAATCAAGCATTTACGCTTGCTCAAATAACATTTAACAGCGGTGCGGAAACATTATTTGCGGATGTTACTGGTGGAGCAGATCTGTTAATCAACTTGACAGGTGTAGAAGGTGGATTTGCACCTATCTTTGATGTAACTCTGTAAACAACAAACAGCCCCTTGGTAAGACTTCTACGGGGAATCGTAAGTTAAGCTGTACAAACTCAACCTTTGGCGCTTTATAAATCGCGCCAAAGGTTTGATAACACACCAGCGCACGTGATCATACGCGCAAATATTCTGTCTTATCACCCAACCAGCGCGCGATATGCCGCTGCGCTAATTCCGCATAATTATTTAGCATTTCATCCGCCGTGGCTTGTGCCGCCAAAAGTAATTCGCCGTCTTGCTCCAAATCGGCAAAACGCAACATCGGTACCCCACTCTGACGTGCGCCAAGAAATTCGCCGGGTCCTCTCAACTGTAAATCCTGGCGGGCAATTTCAAATCCATCCGTGTGTTCAAAAATGATTTTGAGGCGCTTGCGGGCAATTTCTGATAAAGGCTGTTGAAATAGTAGAATACAAATACTGGCCTCCGATCCTCGCCCGACACGACCGCGCAATTGATGTAATTGCGACAACCCCATACGCTCGGCATTTTCAATCACCATCAGTGACGCATTCGGCACATCCACGCCCACCTCGATTACTGTCGTGGCAACTAATAATTGGATTTCACCTTGCTTAAACGATGCCATTACTCCGGTTTTTTCCTGGGTAGATAAACGTCCATGCACCAAACCGACGCTTAAATCCGGGAATTCCTTACTCAAACTTTCATACGTTTCCATCGCCGTTTGCAGCTGCAAGGTTTCTGATTCTTCGATCAACGGACACACCCAATATACTTGTTTGCCCTGCTGGCAGGCATGCTGAATGCGTGCGATGATTTCGTCACGACGATTGCCTGCGATTAATTTGGTCACGATCGGCGCCCTACCCGGAGGCAGCTCATCAATGATCGACACATCCAGATCGGCAAAATAACTCATCGATAGCGTACGGGGAATCGGCGTGGCGCTCATCATCAATTGATGCGGCACCGTATTGGATAACGCACCTTTCATGCGCAATGCCAGACGTTGGTGCACACCAAACCGGTGCTGCTCATCGACAATCGCCAATCCCAATTGATGAAATACTACCTGATCCTGAAACAAGGCATGCGTCCCCACCACAAGTTGCGCGGTACCCAGCGCGATAGCATCCAATGCCGCTTGCTTTTGTTTCTTCTTTTGGCTGCCGGATAGCCAGACAACCCTTATACCTAATGGATCGAACCAAGCCGATAATTTCTGGAAATGCTGCTCGGCAAGGATTTCGGTCGGTGCCATCAGTGCTGCCTGAAAACCATTTTCAATGGACTGCAAGGCAGCCAACGCAGCCACGATTGTTTTACCGCTTCCGACATCGCCTTGTAACAAGCGCTGCATGGGATGGGCGGCGGCCAGATCTCGGCTGATTTCAGCGGATACTTTGATTTGTGCTGTGGTCAGTTCAAACGCAAGCTGCTTAAGAAGCAATTTTGCCAGCTTACCCTTCTGCGCGAGCACCGGAGCGGCATGACTGCGTCGCTGCCGGTAGTGTAAGCGCATAGATAATTGCTGCGCCAGTAACTCATCAAATTTAACACGCCGCCATACCGGATGTGTGCGCGCTTGCAAGGCCTCTACCGATACATCGGGAGGTGGATTATGCAGGCACATCAAACTCTCCTTCAAACCTGCCAGTCGGTATTTTTGGACGATTTTCTCAGGTAAAGTCTCGGTCAAAGCTTGCGTCTTTTGTGCATCTTGCAGAACTTGCCCGATCAACTTGCCGAGAATCTTCTGTGTCAGTCCCGCCGTGGTCGGATAAACCGGTGTCATCGACTCGGCCAGAGACTCGCTTTCACGAACGATGCGGCATTTAGGATGCACCATTTCCGCACCGAAGAAGCCCGTGCGAATCTCACCCAACAGCCGCACACGCTTCCCCACTGCATAGGTTTTTATCTGGCTACCGTAGAAATTCAGAAAACGCATGACCAGAATACCGCTGCTGTCTTCAATCTGGCAAACCAATTGCCGCCTGGGACGGATAACTACTTCGTTATGAATAATCACACCCTCGATCTGTACCACTTGCCCTGACGGTGCATCACTGATTGGAAACAAATGCGTTTCATCTTCGTAACGAATCGGCAGATGTAGAATCAAATCCAGTTCATTGTGAATACCTAAACGGGATAATTTTTCCTGCACATTGGCACTAACAATCATTGCGACATCGGGTCATGCGGAATCCGCCGATTAATTCAATATCTAGGGTTGTAAAACTATCACCGCATCCATTTCCACCAAGGCACCGCGTGGCAATGCGTTGACACCGACTGCTGCGCGTGCGGGGTATGGCTGGGTAAAATAACCGGCCATAATTTCGTTTACCAGTGCAAAATTATCCAGGTCTGTCAGGAATATATTTAATTTCACAATGTCACTTAAGCTACCACCACTGGCTGCTGCCACAGCTTTCAGGTTTAAAAATACTTGCTGAATTTGTGCATCAATTCCATTGACCATCTGCATGCTCACTGCATCCAACCCAATCTGACCGGATAAATAAACCGTATCGCCGCCACTAATCCGAACTGCCTGTGAATAGGTACCGATTGCTTGCGGTGCATCTGCAGTTTGGATGATTTGCTTGCTCATTTTTTCTCCTGATGAAATTATTGAATACTTTTTTGTTATAGTAGGTGCTGCTTAGAAAAACCTTCAACGCTTTATTACGCTATGATGCAGTGAAGTTGGACGCATTTCAACCGGTTGATACCCGTTTGTCTGCTTAACACCATTCAGGCAAGCATTTTAATAAAATTTTTATTCGAATCCTTTATGCAATGCAAAAACTGATTATCCAGGGCGGTGTACCACTGCATGGCGAAATTACCATCTCAGGCGCAAAGAATGCTGCACTACCTGTTTTGTGTGCCGCGCTTTTAACCCAAGAACCCTTAAAAATAAGCAATATCCCGGCTTTGAAAGACATTACCACAATGTTGTCATTGCTCAAACAAATGGGAACTAGCATCACAGCACACAATGCATCAGAAGTCGTGCTGTCAGCCGCTAAATTGACCAATCTAGTCGCGCCGTATGAGATGGTTAAAACCATGCGCGCATCAATTCTGGTGCTTGGTCCATTATTGGCTCGCGCCGGAGAAGCTAACATTTCGTTACCCGGTGGCTGTGCGATCGGTTTACGACCGGTTGATCAACATATCAAAGGCCTACAAGCTATGGGTGCGGAAATCAGCATCAAGCATGGATACATTCATGCCGTGGCGAGAAAATTGCATGGTGCACGCATTGTATTTGATATTGTCACCGTCACTGGAACAGAAAATTTAATGATGGCGGCAACCTTGGCGGATGGCACGACCATTCTTGAGAATGCGGCACGAGAACCGGAAATCGTTGATCTTGCCAATTGCTTGAACGCAATGGGCGCAAAAATTCAGGGCGCTGGCAGTGACATCATAACAATTGAAGGTGTGCCGTCGCTCCATGGTGCAGAACATACTGTAATGCCCGATCGAATCGAAACCGGAACTTTTCTAGTTGCAGCCACTGCTGCTGGCGGCGAAATTTATTTAAGAAATACCCATTCCAACCTACTTGATGCTGTTCTGGATAAATTAACCGAAGCTGGTGCCCACATTGATTCCGGAGAAAATTGGATTCATCTGAGAATGTCCGCAAAACCCAAATCGGTTAATTTACGCACAGCCCCCTACCCGGCCTTTCCAACCGACATGCAGGCGCAATTCATGTCCTTGAATTGTATTGCCAACGGAACTGCCATCATCACCGAAACTATTTTTGAGAATCGATTGATGCATGTACAGGAATTAAAACGCATGAATGCCAATATCGAAGTGGAAGGTAATGCTGCCATTGTCTATGGCATTTCCCAATTGGATGGTGCTCATGTTATGGCTACCGATTTACGGGCATCGGCCAGTCTGGTGATCGCTGGATTGATTGCACAGGGTGAAACGGTGATTGATCGTATCTACCACTTGGATCGTGGCTATGAAAATATTGAAGGAAAATTATCAGCGCTGGGTGCTCAAATCCGCCGTACGAGCTAAAAAACTAAAAAAGCCTTTGCGGTTTTAGACAAAGGCTTTTTAATTAACGGCATTAACTCATTGATCGTAGCAACCAGTCATAATCCATTAAAATTTCGGCTGTTTGTAGCTGACAACGACAGTAGCAATTTTCTTGTTTAGTCCCATTACCGGAACGACCAGGATTTTTTTACCATCGACATCGGATTTAACAGCTATTTTCTGGAGATTGAGAATTTCCTTCGGAAATAATTCCACGCCTTTTGTTTCTTCCAGTCTTTTATCCGTTGAAACCAGCAACTGGCCATCTTCACCAATCAACACAACCCTTTCGGTATCTTTCATTTTGACGATTTCACTCAAATACTGATCAATTTGATCAATATTGTGACGAATCAACTCACCCCGCACCGCCCAGGACAGAACCTGTCCAAAGCGCTCTTCTTCCTTGGTATATTGCTGATCGGCGTATTCGCGGGCTTGCTGTGTAATCAACACGCGTTCACCCTCAAGTTTCTTGGCCATGTCAGATTCCACTTTACTCACAGCAATGGTTTTCCAAACAAAAATTACCACAATGACGCCGACGAGCATCACAGCATACTTAGCAGGAAACTGCATGGTAGGAATTTTAGCCAAGATCTCAAATTTGGTGCTTAACATTGAAAAAAAAGTATTAACTGCGGATTGTTCATCTTGGTTTTGCTTGTTCCGATCCGTCATGGATAACTCCTTGTGTATTTATGGGTAGTAGGGGAAAGCTCGAATTATCCACTAATCCTTAGGGAAGGAAAAGTGGCGTGTATCAATTAAATTACTTGTAGCCGCTGCAGTTAAGATTAAATCTTAAGTGATCATGGTTCTTATGGTTTTGTATTTATAAACTTGGCAGATAACATTCACCGTGCAAAAAAATTGCAATACCGCAAAATGACCGGCTATGCATTTATGTTCTATAATCGATGCTTCTCACGGCAGGAAATAAGGGATTATAGCAACACAATGGATAATAACTCAGCATTAGAAAAAGAAAATAATAAAAAAAACTGGTCTGGGCGGTTCAATGAACCGGTCTCGGCGCTTGTGGCGCGCTATACTGCTTCTGTCGGTTTTGATCAACGCCTGGCCGAATATGATATTCAGGGATCGCTGGCTCATGCCCAAATGCTTGCAGAGCAAGGGATTATCAGCAATGAAGACTTGTTGGATATCCGGCAAGGATTAGACCAAATTCGTGATGAAATCCGTACTCAGCAATTTGCTTGGTTGCTGGAACTGGAGGATGTGCATTTAAATATTGAGAAACGTTTAACTACTCTAGTCGGTGATGCCGGCAAACGATTACACACCGGCCGATCACGTAATGATCAAGTTGCTACTGACATTCGATTATTTCTGCGCGCCGCGATTGATGAAATTATTGAGTTAATCAAAGCCATGCAGCGCGCTTTATTAAATCTGGCGGAACAGCATATTCATACCGTTATGCCAGGTTTTACGCACCTCCAAGTAGCGCAACCTGTTTCATTTGGTCATCATCTGATGGCTTATTTTGAAATGTTGAAACGTGACATCGGACGATTAACCGATTGCAGAAAACGCGTGAATCAATTACCGCTGGGGGCGGCAGCGCTGGCTGGCACCAGTTATCCAATCAATCGTGAAAGGGTTGCAGAAATACTGGGTTTTGATGGGATTTGCGAAAACTCTTTGGATGCTGTTTCAGATCGGGATTTTGCTATTGAATTTACCGCCTGTGCAGCCTTGATCATGACCCATTTATCCCGCATGTCGGAAGAATTCATTTTATGGATGAATCCATCATTCGGCTTTATCCAATTGGCCGATCGGTTTTGTACTGGTTCTTCGATCATGCCGCAAAAAAAGAACCCGGATGTACCCGAATTAGTACGTGGCAAAACCGGCCGTATTAATGGCCATCTGGTTGCCCTGCTGACCTTGATGAAAGCGCAGCCACTCGCCTATAACAAGGATAATCAGGAAGACAAGGAACCGCTTTTTGATACCGTCGATACCTTGACCGATACGCTACGGATCTATGCCGACATGCTCACCGGTGTTCGTGTTAACCAAGAAGCCATGCGCCGCTCAGCATTACGTGGTTATGCCACGGCCACTGATCTGGCCGATTATTTGGCTAAAAAAGGCATTCCTTTCCGCGATGCACACGAGATTGTGGCAAAAGCAGTGCAGTATGCGGAACAAAAAGGTTGCGATCTCGCTGATCTTGATCTGGATGCGTTACAAAAATTTTCTCCGCAGATTGAATCCGATATTTTCGCTGTCTTGACGCTGGAAGGTTCTATGCAAAGCCGCAAACACACCGGCGGAACTGCGCCCGAGCAAGTACAGAGAGCAATTAACCAGGCCAGACAGTGGTTATCCTGAATATGCGCTCCAGTTGCTCTTAAAGAGGCGAAAGCATGCATGCTTGGGATCAAATCGGCGCACAAATTTCCACGACCAATGGTAATCCTTTCAAGATAAAAGACACCTACCCAATCAGTGGCGGCTGTATTAATTAAACCTATTGTATTGGTGATGGTGCACAACGTTATTTTGTTAAATTGAATTCGCCCGGCAGTCTTGCTATGTTTGAGGCAGAAGCTGCCGGTTTAATGGAAATTCATCAGTCGCACACCCTACGTGTTCCGCTACCCGTCTGCTTTGGTCATAATGATCACGCTGCTTGGTTGGTTCTAGAGTACCTGGATTTGAACGCTAGCGCCCGTGGCAAAGCACCCGATCTAGGCATACAGCTTGCCGCCATGCACCGCACTGTTTCCAATCAATTTGGCTGGATCCGTGATAATGCAATTGGACAAACCCCGCAAATAAATACCGCTTCTTCCGATTGGATAAACTTCTGGAAAATTCATCGCTTAGGCTATCAATTAGATCTGGCCAAAACCAATGGATTTAACGGAAAACTGCAAAAATTAGGGGAACAATTGTTAATCGATCTGGATGAATTCTTTTCGGGTGTAACACCATCCCCTTCACTTTTACATGGTGATCTCTGGAGTGGCAATTATGCCTATGATAGATCTGGAAATCCGGTACTGTTTGACCCCGCAGTATATTACGGTGATCGTGAAACTGATATTGCCATGACTGAGCTTTTTGGCGGCTTTCCAGCCGATTTTTATTCTGCTTACCGATATGATTATCCGTTGGATTCCGGGTATAATGTTCGGAAAGTTGTATATAACCTCTATCATATTCTTAATCACTTGAACCTTTTTGGTAGTAGCTACCGCCACCAAGCTGAACAGATGATGGAGCGATTACTTGCTGAAATTCGTTAATATATACTGGAAAAAGTTGTCTGCTAAAAAATCATGCAAAAACTCTCTCACAGTTCTCCTAAATTATTCTAGTTACTATAACCATCCATGACCAAGTATGTCTTTGTGACCGGTGGTGTTGTTTCTTCTTTGGGTAAAGGTATTGCCGCCGCATCCCTAGCCGCACTGCTTGAGACACGTGGACTTAAAGTGACGATGCTTAAATTAGATCCGTATATCAATGTTGATCCCGGCACAATGAGTCCTTTTCAACATGGTGAAGTTTTTGTCACGGAAGATGGTGCTGAGACGGATCTCGATCTGGGTCATTATGAACGTTTCATCAGCACCCGTATGACCCGGCATAATAACTTCACGACGGGGCAAATCTACGAAAGCGTTATTCGCAAAGAGCGGCGCGGCGATTATCTCGGCGGTACGGTACAAGTAATTCCTCATATCACGGATGAGATAAAACGCTATATTCAAGCAGGCGTTGGTGATGCACAAGTCGCGATTATCGAAATCGGTGGCACTGTTGGTGATATTGAGTCGCTTCCTTTTCTGGAAGCGATCCGGCAAATGGCCGTTCAGAACCCACGCACTGATACTTGTTTCATCCATCTTACTTTATTGCCTTATATCGGTTCAGCCGGCGAGCTAAAAACCAAACCCACTCAACATTCTGTCAAGGAATTGCGGGAAATTGGGATCCAACCGGATGTATTACTATGCCGTTCAGATCGTGAAGTACCCAAGGAAGAACGCCGCAAAATAGCGTTATTTACCAATGTACAGGAAGAAGCGGTGATATCCGCAATCGATGTGGACAGCATTTATAAAATCCCGGGCTTGCTGCACGAGCAAATGCTCGATGAAATCATCTGCCATAAATTGAATATCCTGGCCAAACCAGCCGACTTAAGTGTTTGGAAGAAATTAGTTTATGCGCTGGAACATCCGAAATGTACCGTTACTATTGCGCTAGTCGGCAAGTACGTTGATTTAACCGAATCGTATAAATCTTTGTCCGAAGCCTTGATCCACGCGGGCATTCATACTAACAGCCGGATTATTATCAACTACATAGATTCCGAGATTATCGAAAAGGAAGGTACGGACAGTCTAATCAATATGGATGCTATCCTGGTTCCCGGCGGTTTTGGCAAACGCGGTGTGGAAGGCAAAATTATGGCCATCCACTTTGCTCGCACCAACCGTATTCCGTATCTGGGTATTTGTCTGGGGATGCAACTGGCGGTCGTTGAATATGCGCGTAACATGACCGGGATGAAAGGCGCCCACAGTACTGAATTTAATCCGGATACCCCATACCCGGTCATTGGATTAATTACGGAATGGCGTACCCGGGATGGACAAATTGAAATACGCGATGAAAATTCTGACATCGGCGGCAGTATGCGTTTAGGTGGTCAGGAATGTATTTTGAAAAAAAATTCGTTGGCTTGGAAAACGTATGGTGCGGATAAAATTACCGAGCGTCACCGTCACCGCTATGAAGTCAATAACCTTTATATCCCAAAATTAGAAAAAGCGGGACTTTGCATCGGCGGCTTATCCAAAGAAGAAAACCTGTGCGAAATGATAGAACTTCCGGAAACAGAGCATCCATGGTTTCTTGGTTGTCAATTTCATCCGGAATTTACTTCTACACCACGACAGGGCCATCCACTATTTAAATCCTATATTCAAGCGGCTATCAGCTTTTACAACAGCCGCCAGCATACAGGGGATGAAAAAATACATGCAGTTCTGAATAAGTAACAATATGGCAGCAGAAATATCAGAAATAATACTAATTAAATAACAGGGAAAATGTAGCATGAGCGCAATCGTAGATGTTATCGCCCGCGAGATTCTTGATTCTCGTGGTAATCCAACCATCGAAGCAGATGTACTGCTGGAATCAGGCATATTAGGCCGCGCTTCTGTTCCTTCCGGAGCATCTGTTGGAACCCGGGAAGCCGTTGAGCTGAGAGATGGGGATGCGCAACGATACTCAGGTAAAGGTGTGCTCACAGCAGTGGAAAACGTTAACACCGAAATTTCTGAAACATTAATGGGTTTGGATGCTGTCGACCAAAGCTTCATTGACCAAGCACTGATCAACCTGGATGGCACAGAAAATAAATCCAGGCTTGGCGCCAATGCAATTCTTGCGGTATCTCTCGCAGTCGCCAAAGCCGCCGCCGAAGAATCCGGTTTGCCGCTGTATCGTTATTTGGGCGGCGCCGGTTTAATGTCCATGCCCGTTCCTTTAATGAACCTGATTAATGGCGGCGCACATGCCAACAACAACATCAATATGCAGGAATTTATGATTGTCCCGCTGGGCATTTCAAACTTTCATGATGCCATTCGTTGCGGAGCAGAAGTTTTTAGCGCACTGAAAAAGCTCATCAACGATAAAAACATGCCTACAACCGTTGGCGATGAAGGTGGATTTGCGCCCAATCTGGCAAATAATGAAGCAGCCCTGCAATTAATCGTACAAGCCATTGATCTGGCAGGTTACCAGGCTGGCAAAGAAGTCGCAATTGGCCTTGACTGTGCCAGCTCGGAATTCTTTCAAGACGGAAAATATCACCTGGCGTCAGAGGGCCTGCACCTGACTTCCGCGCAATTTGCTGATTACCTCGCATCATGGGTAGATAAATACCCGATTATCAGTATCGAAGATGGTATGAGTGAGCATGATTGGAATGGATGGGAAATACTCACTAACCAATTGGGCAAATCGATTCAATTAGTCGGCGATGATATATTTGTCACAAATGCAAAAATTCTGCAAGAAGGCATCAAACGTGGCATCGCCAATTCCATCTTGATCAAGGTTAATCAGATTGGCACACTGACCGAAACACTCTCAGCCATTGAGATGGCAAAATGCGCCGGCTACACCGCGGTCATTTCACATCGCTCTGGAGAAACCGAGGATACCACCATCGCTGATATTGCAGTTGCAACCAATGCATTACAAATAAAAACCGGCTCGCTATCCCGTTCCGACCGTCTCGCCAAATATAATCAGTTATTGCGAATTGAAGAAGATCTGGGGGATTCAGCAAACTATGCTGGTCGGAGAGCATTTTATCAGCTCAAATAATGAAGCTTTTGAGTTTTATACTGCTGCTACTGATTGCTGCAATGCAATACCCATTATGGTACGGCAAGGCGAGCTGGCTTAAAGTCTGGCAGGTCGATCAAGATGTTGTTGCGGCGCGTGAAAACAATTTAATACTGCAGAATCGCAACAACAA
This sequence comes from Nitrosomonas ureae, assembly GCA_945872825.1. Taxonomy (GTDB): domain Bacteria; phylum Pseudomonadota; class Gammaproteobacteria; order Burkholderiales; family Nitrosomonadaceae; genus Nitrosomonas; species Nitrosomonas ureae_D. The sequence goes on along the minus strand of CAMCBD010000031.1, from coordinate 6,129 downwards.
GCTTGAAGCCGAAGTAAATGACCTAAAGCAAGGCCTTGAAGCTATTGAAGAACGTGCCCGTAGCGACCTGGGCATGATCAAGGAAGGTGAGATACTTTTTCAGATTGTCAGAAATGCACCATCCCAGCCCTCGCGATAATTTCGCACTACTCGATCTACTCAATAGTGATCAAAGAATAGTCATCGGAGAATTACTCTGTGTTATTTCTGCACTTACTTTCAGAAAACTCTGAATTCATTTGAACGCTTCAAGAAATCTGGCACCTAAATTATTAGATTGAATGATCACTGGCAGATAATCTAAACAATATTCAGTCAACAGCCTAATCGGGCAAATTCAAATATAATCCGCTTGAAAAGTAACAAGTAGATCACATATCAACATCAGCTTTGTTTTAGTTTTTATCGATATCATGGAGTGAAGGAATGAAAAGAATTTTTCTTTTTTTAGCAACTAACTTGGCCATTATTGTTGTTCTTAGCATCACATTGCGACTATTTGGATTTGAAAGAATTTTAGACGAACAAGGAACAGGTCTAAACATCAATTCCTTATTATTGTTCGCATCGGTATTTGGATTTGGCGGCTCGTTTATGTCGCTTGCCCTGTCAAAATGGACTGCAAAACGATTTACCGGTGCACAAGTCATTGAAATGCCACGTAACGCGCAAGAGAATTGGTTAGTCACTACCGTACAACGGCAGGCGAAAATAGCCGGTATCGGTATGCCGGAAGTAGCCATTTATGATGCGCCGGATGTCAATGCCTTTGCCACGGGGATGTCAAAAAATGACGCGTTAGTCGCTGTCAGTACCGGGCTTTTAAATACCATGAGCCAGGACGAAGCTGAAGCCGTTCTGGCGCACGAAGTCAGTCATATCGCCAATGGAGATATGGTGACATTGGCGCTGATTCAGGGTGTCGTCAACACATTTGTGATCTTCTTGTCGCGTGTCATCGGCCATACGATTGATCATATTGTTTTCAAAACAGAAGAAGGTCACGGCCCTGCTTTCTGGGTTACTACAATCATTGCCGAAATCGTACTGGGTGTCTTGGCGAGTATTATCGTCATGTGGTTTAGTCGCCAGCGTGAATTCCGTGCCGATGCCGGTGGTGCCAGCCTGGCAGGCAGAAACAAAATGATCGCAGCATTGCGGCGCTTACAATTGACTCACGAACAAGCACATTTACCGACTCAGCTTGCAGCTTTTGGTATTTCCGGAGGGAGTAGTGGACTCATGCGCTTATTCTTATCACACCCACCGCTAGAAGAAAGAATTGCGGCACTTGAGGCCCAACAACGCTAACCATTCACTGCGCTACACTCTGTGAAAACGCCGTATCATCACACTGGTACGGCGTTTTTATTTTATGGGATCAGATAAAAAACGATAGCAAACCGATTAATAAGACGTTTCTCTGGAGAAATCTTGCCAGATAAAAGGGGGATTAACCGATGGTTTGGTTGGAATAAAGAAAGTGGCCGCATCAAGTACACCCACTAAACTACGACCGACTGTATGCATGATACCCATTGCCACGCCAATGGTAACACCATAAATTGGCCCCTCTTTCTGGCTGGTTAAAATAACATTCTTAGGTAACTCCACCCACCCAGTAACCGCATTAGCAATACCACTTACAAATTTCTCGCTTGAGTTACCAAAATAACTGTCAGCAGCAACCACATGAGACGAGAAAAGGAAAAATATTGAAAATATTAAAGATAATTTAGCAACAATTCTTCTCATCAGAAAAACTCCTTTATTCGATTTTAAAATTAAATTTCTGTTTTCAATTAAGTTAAGAAATGAGCAGAAATGTATTCGAAGTTTACCTCTTCATATCAAAACAAACAATTCATGACTACATAGCTCAATAAACTATTGCATAACATCGCAACAATCTTGAGTCCGAATATTCAAAAGTACACTTCATTTTCCTCAAACTTTCTAAAAGAAATCAATATTAATGTCGATATCCTTTCTCATATCATAACAGACCGGTTTTGTTGACAGTCTGCAACCAGATTTATGTCACTGAAGGGGTATTAGAATATGGAAGGACTTATCGTTGAACCATCCAGAACTTATCAAAAACTGCTATCGTCAGCAATTGAGTCTGGCGGGCTTGAAACAAAGCAAGTTTCGACCGGTAACGAAGCCCTTACATTGCTTAGAAAACAACCTTTTGATCTGGTTTTTATTGCAATGCACTTACAGGATATGGATGGCCCAAAGTTTTCGTCGCATCTGCGTGCCGATTCCCGCACCCGGCAAATACCGCTGGTTATGGTTACTTCGAATGAAGATAAAGAATTATTGGACGAAGCATTTTCAGCAGGTGTAACAAAAATATTTGCTAGACATGAACTGGACAAAATCACCAGTTATGCTGCTCAGTTTTCTAGAAAGAATGGCAGTAAAACCATGTCGGGGCATATCTTGTATATTGAAGACAGTCCATCAGTTGTAAACTCAACATCGGCGGTGTTAAGAGACAACGGCTATACCGTCGATCATTTCGCCACGGGTGAAGAAGGGTTAGAAGCATTCCAGAAGAATGCCTACGATTTAGTGTTGACCGATATATTGCTCAAAGGCAAATTAAACGGCCAGGGAACTGTCAAAGCACTGCGGCACCTTGCTGAGGATAATAATAAATATGTACCCTTATTGGTATTCTCGGTGCTTGATGATACCGCACACAAAGTAGAATTATTGCGCTTGGGAGCCAATGATTACGTCACCAAACCACTAATCCAAGAAGAATTGCTTGCAAGGGTCGGCAATCTAATTACCAGTAAGAAGTTACTGGATAAAACAGTCACACAGCAAAATGTCATGCAAGAATTGGCAGTAAAAGATCCATTGACCGGTTTGTATAATCGCTACTTTATGATGGAAGCTGTTTCATCAAGATTTCGCGAAGCAATACGTCATAATATCCCCTATAGCCTGATTATAGTGAATATCGATAAATTCAATCTAATCAATGAGAATTACGGTCACTTAACAGGTGATTTGGTATTGAAAGAAATAGCTTCCGAATTAGTAAAACCTACTCGCAAAGAAGATATAGTCGCGCGTTATGATGGAGAAGAGTTTGTTTTGTTACTGTCCCATTGTAATATTTCTAATGCAACGATCATTGCAGAAAAAATACGGCAATCCATTGAAAATTTGCATCCATCAGACCTGAATGTAACCGCAAGTCTTGGCGTCGCAGAGATGCAACCGGATTCGACTGAAAGTTTCCCTGAATTATTTAAAGCCACCCACGATGCGATTAATCAAGCAAAATCAAATGGCGGCAATCGAGTCATTGCACGCTATCGATAAAAACATCTGATTGTTCATAAGCTTCACTATGCGGAGTTCAGATTCTGCATAACCATTGCATGACTTTCAATATAGCGTTGGTGTTTCTTTTCCTTGATCGTATCGATATGCACTAGAATCAAGGCATCGACGCAGTTCGAGAAACTAGGATCAATATTAAATCCCAGAAATTCACAACCTCCCGGCTGGCATAGTTCAACATATTGCTTATAGAGTACCGGTATCTTCACGCCGAATTCATCCATTTTTTCTTTCAGAATCGTATAGGCTTGCTTGTATTCAACCTCATCCGCAACCTTCTTAAATGACACAAAATCTTCAGTCCGCCCAAATCCAAACGGCAGCCTGGGTTTAGCAAGCAGCTCGTCTTTGCCGAGAAGTTCTGTATAGAAACTTGCAATCACCTTTTGTGCCGATTCAGGCAGTGAAGTACTCAACGAAACCGGTCCAACCATATAGCGTATCTCCGGATGTTGATACAGATACGCGCCAATCCCATACCAGAGATAATCCAGACTGCGCTTTCCCTGGTATCGAGGTTGAATGAAACTGCGCCCCAGTTCGATGGAATGTTCAAGATAAGGCCTAAATGCAGGATTAAACTCGAATAAACTATGGATGTACAGCCCTGATTCTCCATATTCCTTAAGAATCTTTGCGGCTTCTCCAATGCGATAGGAACCGATAATTTCCAGCTCGTCTTCGTCCCACAGAATCAAGTGCTGGTAATAACGATCATAGCTGTCGATATCCAACGCATTGCCAGTTCCTTCCTGTACTTGCCGAAAGGATAATTCGCGCAATCGGCCAATCTCACGCATCACACTGGAATTCGGCATATAGTCAAACAGATAAATATGCTTGCCATCTTGGGTTTTGCCGATCAGTTGCGACCCTTTCAGCTCCTTGCGGATTAATTTGGTACGGACGGGATAAATAATATTTTCAATCGGCTTAAACAGTTCTTTTTTCTTCTTTTTGTCTAAAAAATAGACCTGTTTACGCATCAATTTTGCCACGGCTTTTTTGGACAAATCCATTGCCGCAATGGATTCCCATGGGATCGGTTTGCCAATGCGGAATGAAATTTCACTGCCCTTCTGGTTGAACATCTCATTCACCAGCATCATCGTGCCCAGCGGCTTGTAGATGCTCGAAAGCCCGTAAAAAAGTGTTGAATTTTTACCACCAATATAAACTGGAACAATCGGCGCTTTGGTTTTCTTAGCTAGCGATAAAAAACCGGTTTTCCACTTGCCGTCACGAACACCCAGCGGACAAATACGCGATACTTCCCCGGTCGGAAATAGAATAACAGCCTGCTCCGCTTCCAGTGCTTCGACAATCTGGTTCAAATTGTCACGATGATTCGCAGATTCGGCTAAATTATCCACCGAGAGAAACAAGCTTTGCAGCGGATCAATACAGTTCAACAAGGTTGTGGCAACAATCTTAACGTCGGTTCTAATCTCCGACACCAGCTTAAGCAATGCCAGCCCGTCCAGAGAACCCAGCGGATGATTCGCGACAATCAGCACCCGGCGCTGATCAGGAATACGCGCGCGATCTTTGCTGGAAACCTGAAAGCTAAAATTAAAATGCTCCAACACCGCATCGTTAAACTCCAACCCTTCCAAATGCCGGTGGGTCTCAATGAATGCGTTGATTTCTTTTTGATGAAAAAGCTTCTTTAAGACCGAAGCGGCGGCCTTCATCAGCGGCTTGTCATGATTCTCATCCGTATTCTGAAAGTAATCTTTCAGCAAGGTATCCACATCAAGCATAATTCTGCTCCCAGCATAGAAATTGATGCTGGATAAGATAGCGAAGCAATGTGACGGAATGATGACGATCAGCTCTTGTTATTTCTTTCAGAAATTGTAAATCTATTTCGAGAAATGAATACTTCATAATAAATTCTGTACAGGATAGCTGACTCAAGTTTAGACATTCTGCATCAAAGAAGCGGCCATTAAGGCAAAAGCAAGGTAGCGAAACGAGACGTAAAAATATTCACAAAATGAGCAAAAATCACTGTAGAGAGCAAATAAACAGTCCTGGTATGTAGCAAATGATCTGTCCGGTTTTATATGGAACCCAAGGAGGGTTTCAAATGAAACGGACAGAATGGCTACAGGAAACCAAGAAGATGAGATTTGAAGAAGCGTATGAAGGGTGGAGAAGTGGAGGACTGACGCAAGCAGAAGCAGCTTTGCTACTTGCGTATGTGATCGCACATTTCGGCGTTACATGATTAAATACGGCGAAGGTGGTTTAGAAGCCCTGATGGATAAGCGACTCACCCAGGCATCACACCGTTGCGCACCAGTTGATGAAGTGATGCAACTGACTGAGCAATATCGAGGTCATTATTCAGGCTGGGATGTAAAACACTTTCACACATGGTATCGCAAGGATGCTGGCATACGTAGCTATTCGTGGGTTAAGAATCGTTTGCAAGAAGCCGGGTTGATAAAGCGCGCCAAGAAGCGTGGTGCACATCGTAGAAGTCGTGAACGATCTCCACTGATTAGGATGATGATCCATCAGGATGGTAGCTGTTTAGTCCTACGATGTGCTGGAATGGATCAAAGATAAAATGTTCTGGCTCATCTGTCCAGATTTTGTAGATGTATTCGTAGGGCGTGAGTCCCTTGAGAGTTTTCAGGCGTCTGGCGAAGTTGTAGGCCATCAGGAAGGTATGCAGATGGGCTTTCAACTGGTCATGTGAATCGTAGTAATACCGTTTTACAGTTGCCTCCTTGATGGTTCGGTTCATGCGCT
>CAMCBD010000030.1:0-30979 GCA_945872825.1 Nitrosomonas ureae | reverse complement strand
AAGCACGTTGCTGCATATACTGGGCGGATTGGATGCACCAACAAGCGGGGATATCCGGATTCTCGGACAAGATATCGCGCAAATCAATGAAGAAGAGCGCTGCCGGTTACGCAATGGCTCGCTCGGCTTCATCTATCAGTTTCATCATTTGTTACCGGAATTTAGCGCGCTGGAAAATGTGGCTATGCCGCTGCTGATTCGCCGCCTGCCGAACCGGGAAGCGTATGACCGGGCAGAAGATATTTTGAAACAAGTTGGATTGAGTCATCGTCTGACACATACACCGGGTGAATTATCCGGCGGTGAGCGTCAGCGTGCTGCGGTTGCGCGTGCATTGGTTACACAACCCGCCTGCATCCTGGCTGATGAACCTACGGGAAATCTTGACCGGCAGACGGCTGAAAGCGTCTTTGAATTGATGCTGGAGCTGAACCATAGAATTAATGCCAGTCTGGTCATTGTGACGCACGATTCCCGTCTTGCCAATCGTGCCCAACAAATCAAGCAATTGATCGACGGCGTTTTATGCGATATTCCTAATGCATAATGACTACGTGAACAAACCACTGATCATTCATCCATTTTTATAACCGGCTTATGCGTACTTTATTTACGTACATTATGGTTTTTCCCCGGCGCAGCGCTTTTGTTCTGATTGCGTTGCTGATTGCCGGTATCGCTGAAGGGCTGAGTTTGACAGCGCTGCTGCCTTTATTATCGATCGCTGTTGGTGATTCAGGCGAGCCGGGTGATTCCGGCATCGGTAAATTCATGGAGCAGGTGCTGCAAGATATCGGTATTGAGCCCACATTGGATGCGATCTTGATCATTATCGTTGGTGGTATGTTTCTCAAAGGCGTGGTGTTGCTGTTGGCTAATCGTCAGGTAGGCTACACCGTTGCGCATGTGGCGACGGCCTTGCGTTTGGATCTTATTGAAGCTTTGCTGGCTAGCCGGTGGCAATACTATTTACGGCAACCCGTTGGATCACTTGCTAACTCGGTTGCGACGGAAGCTTATCGTGCAGCCAACGGTTTTGAGCACAGTGTAAACGTGCTGGCGCTCGCTATTCAAGTACTGGTATACGCCATCGTAGCATTGTTTATTTCATGGGAAGCAACACTGGCCTCATTAATTATCGGCTTATTCCTATTAATTGCGTTGAACCGCTTAGTCAGTGCAACCCGGCGTGCAGGTAACAAGCAAACCCAATTGCTACGTAATTTATTAACGTACTTATCCGATGTGCTCAGCTCGGTGAAATCGCTGAAAGCCATGGCGCGTGACAATGTTGCCGACGCAATTCTGCACGAACAAACGCAACACTTGGAAAAAGCTACGCGCCGGGAAGTGATGAATAGAGCTGCGCTAACCGCGCTACAAGAACCCATACTAGCCGCTCTGACAGCCAGCGGCTTATATCTCGCATTAGTGGTGTGGCAATTATCCTTGCCGGAAGTCATGTTGATGGTTTTTTTGCTGACGCGTATTTTGGGGTTATTGAATAAGACACAGCGTAGACACCAGCAACTGGCCGCGCAAGAAAGTGCTTACTGGGCTTTACGTAAGGCTGCCGAAGACGCTCGCGCTGCGGCAGAGAGGGCCACGGGAACCCTGCAACCTACGCTGCAAAAAGGCATTACATTGCAGCATGTTAAATTTGATTATGGCCAGAAAACTATTTTCAAAGATCTGAATATCGAAATACCGATCAACTCATTCACTGCGGTCATGGGGCCATCCGGCGCCGGTAAAAGTACTTTGCTGGATCTCCTCTGTGGATTGGCCGAGCCGCAATCCGGCGAAGTTCAGATTGACGGCATATCGCTGCATGACATCAATCTGCGCCAATGGCGCCACATGATTGGCTATGTCTCGCAAGACACTATTTTGTTGCATGACACGGTAATGAATAACATTCTGGTCGGAGAACCCGCATTGACCGCCGCCGATGCAGAACGAGCGCTACGCCAGGCCGGTGCATGGGATTTTGTCAGCGCCTTGCCGGAAGGATTGCAAACGGTTGTGGGTGAGCGTGGCGGGTTACTTTCCGGCGGACAGCGCCAGCGTGTCGCCATTGCACGGGCACTGGCTCACAGCCCATCCTTTTTGATTCTGGATGAACCTACCAGCGCACTGGACCCGGAAAGCGAAAAAACTATCTGCGAAACGCTACAGAATTTGGCCAAAGATTTGACGGTTATTGCTGTTTCGCATCAACCGGCTGTGATCAATGCCGCAGATCGTGTGTTTATACTTTCCAATGGCGTGGCGGAACCGTTATCGCAGGCAGCGCACATGAATCACGAGCTCAGCAGTTAGAAATCAATTTAAATACTATTCACTCGGTTGATTTGCATGGAATCTGCTCGAGCTCTTGCGTAGCGTCACTCCAGGCAAGTAAGCGGTAGTCAAAGCCATTTTCGATGGCTGGTTTAATAATGTCGAAGAAGGGTGATATGTCGAAATCGCGCGGTGTGTACAGACTGTGATGGCGTATGTGGTAGATCTCTGCATAGCAATCAGCGTGCATCGGATTATCTGACCAGGCGCGTTGAATCTCCGGCAAGATCGGATAGCGCACCGATTCGAATGCTTGCGCGATCAGGGTTGAACAGATTGCGCGTGTCGGGTCGCCGCTGCCTAGGGCCAGCAAGCGTCTGCGGAATCTTGTGGGAACGGGCAGAGTGGGAAGAAGATAGCGTAGGAGATCGAAAACGTGCTTGAGGTCATACTGTTGGCCGATGCGTGCAATGACATAATCGACAACCCGTTTGCGATCTGCATCATTCAAACCGACAGGACGGCAAATCCGGGTGTGCATTTGCGCATAGTGTGCCAATGTTATTGCGCGCACCCCTTCCTGCAGATCGGCTTCAATCAGTACCTGCGGAAGCTGCCAGGGAGTGTTGGAAGGCAATACATCGCCGATGTACAGGGCTGCATGTGACCAGGTAGATTGCGTAAGATATTTGATAGCGACACTGACACGGGTATTTCCTTCAACCAATAGAACATCTCCGGGTTGCAAAGCTGCTGCGAGCTTTTCCTGGCTGATCGTAGCGACCTGAGTGCTTTGTCGCACCGGCTTGGTTAGGAACCGTGCCAGACCACGGCCTACAATTTCAGTTACCTGGCCCATAAATTCTTCCTTATAACGATAAGTGTTGGCTCGATTCCGCTATTTAGATGGCTAAGTGAGGTAAAACAGCGATGCATCGAACAATGTAAACATCAATACTTTATTCAATGAAAGCAACTTCTATTATATGTGTCTACAATGCGTTTTGTGATAGGTAATTTACCTGTTAATGATGAATGAACATACTTTCTACTTGATGGCATTAGCAATCTCCATTGTTATCGTGACAATCTGCGTAGTATTACATTATGAGGCATTGCGTTTCTTAAGCCGTACGGTGGGTATACATATGCATAAACGCATTGGAGTGCTGGTTGTGATGCTTGGACTGCTGGTTGCACATGTGCTGGAAATTCTTATATTTGCTTTGGGTTATATTGTCATGCAGCGAGACATTGGATTGGGACATATCACCGGAATGACCGAAGGAAGTTTGTTTGATTTTATTTATTTTTCATCCGTTGTGTATACGACAGTCGGATTCGGTGATTTATTGCCGGTTGGAGCCATACGCATATTGACTGCTGCTGAAGGTTTGGCAGGATTAGCCATGATTACTTGGTCGGCTTCTTTTACCTTTCTGGCGATGCAACGTTTATGGCCGCATCTCTTGACACAATCGGAACGCAATTCTAAAGATTGACAAATAATGAAGGATCTTTCTGAGAGCTGTGCAAAATTAAGGCATAAAAACCACTAGCAGGCCGTTGAAAAACGATTTCTAGGCAGCCGACGCGAGGCAAAAACAGGCGAAGAAGCGCGATTTATGCTTAATAAATGAGTATTTTGAGTCTGTTTCTAACAAGCAGATAGTTTTTTAACGGCCTGCTAGAACAACATTAATATTGACGTTTACAAAAATAGGTAATCTTGAAATGTCGATGCTAACTGAAAGTTAAGAACGCGATGAATCACAAATTTCTGGATTCATCGGGTAGAAAAAATTTCCTATCAATCAATCCAAAACTTGGATGGATCGATTCTGTGGAATACAAAACTATCCATCCAAGTTTGTTTTATTCGGTTTATTTCAGGTTGCTCATATCCTGATTCAATTTAGTTTTACAGTGTTCTACCTTGCCACCCAAATCTAGCAATCCAGCAGTTCTCATACATTCGTTATATTCAAATAAAACGTCATTCTTTTTCTGAGCAGTCTCTAACGAAGCCGAAAGTTGCTTAACTTGCTGAGCAATATTCTTTAAATTGATATCCGAAATGGTGACGCCAATCTCATCAATACTTTGTTTTGTTTCATCCAGTTTTTTTAATGATTCCTGGTTGGTTTTTCTAGCCTGCTCAGCAAAAGCCTGATTGGCTTTGCCGGAGTAGTTTTTTAATTCATCAACGTTTTGTTGGGTAATGCCAGCCAATTTCTCTTGGTAATTGTTGAGCTCACCTTGAACAAAGGTATTGATGCCTTCTTTGAAACCATCCAATGAACTGTCAATCTCATGCTTAAATGCTCGCATCTTCTTTTCGACTAATTGTTTGACGTCATCATCCAGCTTCTTCACGATCGTGTCAGAGATTTTCTCAATAGGCGGCCGTGAGTCGATAATTTCTGTTTTGGCCGCACTCAAGCTGGATTTGATGTCATCGGTGAGCACTTTTTGCTTACCATCAATTTGGCTCAGCACATCTTTCTCATTTTCTGCAACCAGCCACGCAATCAGCAGGAGATCTTTTTTCTTCTCCTGATCGAGACCAAGAATCAGTTGATCCAGCATGTTGGTAGCAACTTCTTTATCCGCGACATCTCTCAAATGGTTTAAATTAGCAGAATTTAATATGTCCTGCAGGTTGCCATGAATCTCCCGGACATTCGCATCCGCCCTGGCTGATACGATCGACTGGCGATAGAGCTCATACGGCAAATAAACCAGTGCCAGGACAGCGCACACGATGGAAGCCGCAGTTTTCCAGCGTTTGTTTTGAATAAAAAAACTCAATCCAAGAAATACTAAAACTAAAATGAAGATAGGCATTAAAATTTGCACAATTTCTAGCCAGCCTCTTTCTATCAATGCTTCAATCGAAACAAATTTCAACACTTTGGCAATAAACTCGTTCATCAATGACCTCCCGTACGACGAAAAAATGTAATTAAACGTAACAGCTTTTTTTTAGGATACTGATAATTTATCATGGTATCGCCGATTTGATTGAACAAACTTTGGATTTTGTGACTGTGTCCGAGAGTTGGATACCTGTGTAACCAGAAAGAAATTTCACCGGAACGGAAAACAAAGCGCATAGAGCTGATATCGGTCCATCCAGAAGTTTCGGCGAGTAATACCGGTTTTTGTTGTCACACTTGCAAAGTAATGGTGTGCCAATGATGTGTACAGAGCCGTTGGCGCTATTGCAGATAGGCATGCCCGAGGGCCTGTCTTCTCAGGTTTTGGCGATAATTTCTTGTAACTCCTGAAACAATAAGCGGAAGCTTTTCGGCGGTTTATCCGCTGCTTTTTCCTTATGGGCGTTGCGGATCAATAATCTCAAATGCTGCAAGTCGGCAGCCGGATATTTTTGCGCAAACTCGGTGAGTGCGTGTTCATCGGCCAGAAGACGTTCGCGCCAGCGTTCGAGCTGATGCAGCCGGGCGGTTTGGTGCACCGACACCTGATGCCAGGAATCGAGTTTTTCTTGGATCGGCAGCGCATCAATTTCGCGCATCAAGCGGCCTATGTATTGCATTTGCCGGCGGCGTGCGCCGTGTTTATTCATGGGGCGGGCAAGGTTGATGGCGTCGACTAAAATTTCCGGCAGATCAAATTCGCTCAATTTCTTTTGATCCAGTTCTACCAGTTGCTCGCCAATTTCCTGCAATGCGTGCATGTCTTTCTTGCGCCGGGTTTTACTCGGCGCTGCGTCTTGTTCGATATCGTCTTCCGGGGTGTTTTGCACGGTAACCTGTGTAATGCGGTGTCAAGAAGCTGCTATCATAGCGCTTTACAAGAATATTTTCGCCTTTGATTTGTTTTTTTAACGATTGAAGCTTTTTATCTAAAATCCAGTTTAAATTCTCTGTCACAACGCTATTTATGAACAATTTACCCGTTTCAGATTCCCGATTCTCGTATCCGCTGAGCACACTGCAACAAATTGCCCAAGACATTTTGGCGCATGCCAAGAAAGGCGGTGCGACTGCTTGTGAAACCAATGTCTCCGATGGTTTTGGTCAAAACGTTACAGTGCGCCAGAGTGCGGTTGAAACGATTGAATACAATCGTGACAAAGGATTGTCGGTGACTGTTTATATTGGGCAGAAGCGCGGTCATGCCAGCACCTCCGATTTCTCGCCGCAAGCTATCAGCGATACGGTTGCGGCCGCTTTGTCGATCGCCCGCTATACCGCGAACGACGACTGTGCCGGATTGGCGGAAGCAGATCTATTGGCGCAAACATACCCGCACCTGAATTTGTACTTTCCCTGGGAATTGAATGTTGAGGGGGCCATCGAACTGGCAACAGAGTGCGAACAAGCGGCCTACGCTGCGGATAAACGCATTACTAATTCCGAGGGCGCCACGATTTCAGTCAGTGAATCGCAATTTATCTATGCGAATAGTCTGGGCTTTATCGGGGGATATCCACTTTCCCGCCACAGTATTAGTTGCGCCATGATCGCTGAACAGGGCGACAGCAAACAACGGGATTACTGGTATAGCGTTGCGCGTGATGCCGCTGATCTGGAAGCAGTGGAAAGCATCGGGAAAAAAACGGGTATGCGCAGCGCGGCACGACTGGGGGCAAGAAAAATCGCTACCTGCGAAGTGCCGGTATTGTTTGAAGCGCCGATTGCTTCCGGTTTGACCGGACATTTTGCTTCGGCGGTGAGCGGTGGCAATCTTTACCGGAAATCTTCCTTTTTGCTGGATAGCATCGGACAACAGGTTTTTGCACCCGATATTCAGATTCTTGAATTGCCACATCTGCACAAAGGGCTGGCCAGCGGCGCATTTGACGATGACGGCGTGGCGACGGTCGAACGCAAGGTGGTGGAGAATGGCGCCGTACAGGGTTATTTTCTGAGTAGTTATTCGGCCCGGAAACTGGGGCTACGCACGACTGGAAACGCCGGCGGCACGCATAATCTGATTATGCAGAATGCGGCGCCGCTGAGTTTTGATGCGCTATTAAAGAAAATGGGCACTGGCTTGCTGGTAACGGAATTGATGGGGCATGGCATCAATGCGGTAACAGGTGATTATTCGCGCGGTGCTTCCGGTTTCTGGGTGGAAAACGGTGCAATTAGTTACCCGGTCGAGGAAATCACCATTGCTGGCAATTTGAAAGACATGTTTCGGGGAATTCTGGCGATTGGTGACGACGTCATAGTGCGCGGATCCAAACAGTGCGGATCAGTTCTGATCGATCGCATGACCATAGCCGGTGGTTGAAAACGTTGCATGGATGGGTTGTTTCAACGTTAATCAGTGCGATGAGCATGTGTTGTTGTTCCGGCTGCTTCCCTGCCTGCAAGTCTCATGGGCATTCTCGTGATGATATTTCCGGGGATTTTCCAGGAATTTTGATGATGTATTGAGGCGGTAGAAAAAAGTAAGCTGTAGGATTCTTAACAGGAAATTCTGCAATCATCTCTTTCTCAGAAGAAAAATAAACTCCTCGTCAGATTCAGATAGCGACAATAACTCATTCCCCGTTTGCTCGGAAAAAACCTGGAAATCAATCACGGAACCCGGATCAGTGGCAACAATTTTCAAGGTTTGTCCGCTGGTCATTCCGGCCAGCGATTGTTTGGTGCGCAAGATGGGCAATGGGCAGACCAAGCCGCGTGCGTCCAGTTCTTTGTCTATTTTCTGCATTTTCCGGAAAAGTAAGTTGGCTGGTATCAGATACTAAAGAATCTCTTTCTGATCGTTGTTACTTTCCTTCTTCAAGAAGCGATCAAGAATTTGATAGAGCTGATCCGGCTTAAAAGGTTTAGGCAGGAAAGCGTTCATTCCCGCTCTGATGAGTTCTCGTTGATCATGCGCCATAATGTTAGCGGTCAGAGCAATAATCGGTATATCAGTCAGGTGCAAATCTTGCCGAATGTGCTGGGTTGCTTCCAGTCCACCCATTTCCGGCATTTGTATATCCATAAAAATTAAATCAAACTGGGACTCCGCCGTTCTGAGCAGATCCAGGCATTCAACGCCATTTCGCGCAAGATTCACGGTAATTCCTAGGTTACTTAACATCTCAGCTATCAATAATTGATTCACTTCATTGTCTTCGGTAACCAGGATATGCGCACCGGCGAATTGCTTTGGAGTAACGCCGACTGTTTGCTTTTGGCCGGCCTTGCCAGCGGTTTCGCTAAAAAGCGCTACGACGGTATCAACCAGGCTTAATGGCGTGAACGGTTTGATCAGGACGCTGATCATTCCTGGCATTTCGATCTCTTTTGAAAATAGGGAGTCTTCTAAATTGCTGGTGATCAGTATGATCCTAGGCCGGCGTAAACCGGGTAGCGCAACTTCAATCGCATGGATGGTCTCGCGATGCCCTGTATTGGACAAATGTGCGGTGAGCAGCAGCAAATCGAATGGAATGGGAGCGGGTTCAGCAAGTTGTTTAATGGCTTCAGCATTGCTGCTGATAGCAACAGCGTTCCAGCCCAGAGATTGCACACTTTCCGAGAGTACTGCACGGGTGGCCGCATGATCATCAATAATCATAACCTTAAGCGACCGAAGATGATCGGGGAGGGATACCCATGGCTCCTGGTGATGGTCTATCCGATGCAATTTAACCGTACAATGAAAGCGGCTGCCTTGGCCATAGTGACTTTCGGCTACGATATCGCCGTTCATTTGCCGGGCTAGCCGATGTGAGATGGACAAGCCTAAACCGGTGCCGCCGAAACGGCGTGTAATGGAACTGTCGGCTTGCGAAAAAGCTTTGAAAAGATCCGCCATCTGTTCACTGGTTATGCCGATACCGCTGTCAGTTATGTTGAAAGCAAGGGTGACTGTTTCAGAATCTTCGGTGTTCTCAATCGTGATGCGGATAATTACTTCACCTTGGTCGGTGGACTTAATCGCATTGTTAGTGAGATTGACGAATATCTGACTCAGCCGTAGTGGGTCGCCGGTGAAATGCCTGGGGACATTCGGCGCGACATAAAAAAGCACATCGACAGCTTTGTCTTTTGCTGCTATTGAAGCCATTGCCGACAGGTTTTCCAGGATGCTATTCAAATCGAAGGGAATGTTATCCAGTTCGATTTTGTCTGCCTCGATTTTGGAATAATCCAAAATGTCGTTAATGACGCCTAACAGAATATTCGAAGATCCTTCAATGTTGCGTAAATAGGTGTTCTGCTGGGAGTCAAGCGAAGTTTTGCTCAATAAATACGCCATGCCCAGTACGGCATTCATCGGCGTGCGGATTTCATGTGACATCATGGCTAAGAAACGGGTTTTGGCAATACTGGCTGCTTCTGCTTGCTGGCGTGCTTGTATCAGCATGGCTTCACGATCTTTCAGTTCAGTAATGTCCTGATGGGTTCCAAACATCATTAACGGTTTGCCGTCATCTGTCCAGTTCGATACTCTGCCACGATCCAGTACCCAGATCCAATGTCCCGCTTTATGACGCATTCGGGCCTCACATTCATAATAGGGAATCTTCCCGGAAAAATGATCGTTAAGGAGCGCTTCGGATTGCTTTAAATCATCCGGGTGAGCAAACTTGAGCCAGGTTTCAGTGGATGCGGGTGCAAGTTCATCTAGGGTGTAGCCAATCATTTCGGCCCAACGCTGATTGAAAATAACCTCTCCGGTTTGCACATTCCATTCCCAGGTGCCGATATGCGTCCCTTCAATGATGTTGGATAAGCGCAGGCGCTGGTATTCGAGTTCCTTACTATGTTGTTTGCGACTGGTAATATCGCGTGAAGAGGCATAAATCAGTTTTTTTCCTGAAATCTCCAGCCTTCTGGCGTTGATTTCAACATCAAAAATAGTGCCGTCCTTGCGCCGGTGAAGCGTTTCAAAAATGCGCGGCATCTTCGAGACTTCACGCACCGCGCTGATCAGTTTTTCTTTCGGAATCATGGCATCCCAGTCCATCACATTGAGCCGGGCAGTTTCTTCGTTGGTATATCCGAGCATCGAAGCGAATGAGCGGCTGAACTGCACAATATTTCCATCTTCATCCAGAATATGGACCCCATCGCTGGCGAGGTCTAGTAAGGCTTCAAATTTCAGTGATATGTTTTTTAGTTCTGTGATGTCTGTGGCATAGCCATTCCAGATGATACTTCCATCAGTCTGCTTTTCAGGTTTTGATTGTGCGTGTATCCACTTGATTTCATTCTGCGCGGTAATGATTCGGAACTCGGAGTGCCAATCATTCAGTGTGTTTGAAGATTCCTGGATCGACAGGTTGAGGGTTTCAGAATCCTCGGAATGAATGAGTGAGAATACAGGAGAAGCATCCGAGATCACTTTTTTAGGGTGAATGCCAAAAACGTCGATTATTCCTTTACTGGCATAAGGTAAGCAACTTCGCCCGTCGGGAAAAAGTTGGAGCTGGTAAATAAAGCCAGGAATATTATTGGATAAATCTTCGAGAAATTTATAATTCAGAATCAATTTAGATTCCAGATTTTTACGTTCTGTGATATCAATAAAAGTGATTAGGAGGTTTTTAACGAATGCTGATGACTCAAGTAATGAAACGGTACTGATGACACTAAGCTGGGAGCCATCTTTGCGCTGGATAACAACTTCAAGCGGATCGATATCTGTTTTTTCCAATAATGCTTTCTCAAGATTCTGAGTGCACGATGTTGTTACCCATTCACGATAGGTACTGTCGGGATAAGCTTTAAGCCCCCAATCAGCCAATGTTGGTATATCCTCCTGGGCATAGCCAAATAATTTTGTAAATGATCTATTCGTAAAAATAATGTTTTCATGCTCGTCGCAAATGGCCTTGGGAATTGGTGATGTATCGATAATTTTGAATAGATTGGCTTCACTCTTCCGCAGCTCTGCTTCAACCTGGTTGCGCTCAGCAAATAGCACACTGACAAACTGCGCAGTGAGCGAGATACCGAGGACAAAGATATTCATGTCGAAAATCTGCGGATTCTCATTCACGACGAAGGGGCCGAATCCGCGTGATGTCTCAAACAATGCCAGTACGGTAATTCCGCTGCAAATAAGGGATACAACGGCTAGTCCGCTTTTAATCGCAACCCATAGCAAAAGGGGCACATAGATGACTAGTGCCAGGGCAATGCCGCCGATAGGCGTGTCGCCGAAAACCAGCCAGGTTGCCGGTAGCATCAGAATAATCGGCACGATCGTGCTTTGAGTGGATTGCAGGATACTGTGGATACGGCCGGGCGAAGAAAAGAGAATCAATAAAAACGGGGTTACCAGGAATTGCCCCAAGCAGTTCCCAAACCACCAGTAAGTCCAGGCTTGTAAGTAGCTCTGTGATTCTGGAATGACATTAAAGAATAGCAGTGTTGCAGTGCCAAAGGTGGCGCTAATTGGCTGGAGAATTAAAAAGATCAAGGCAATCAGGCGGTTGAAGTCATGTACGCTGCTAAGCGCCGGATCGAGCTTCCAGCGTTTAAATAAGGTTGCCCCAATCACTGCTTCGATGCTGTTAATGGCAGAAATAGTCAGGGATGGTAAAAACTCGAGGCCGGTGCTTAAAGCGAGCGCGAGTTGTCCCAAAAAAATACCTGGCCAAACCCTGCGCCCCAACAGGATGATAGCGGCCAATGCAATACCTTCGGCGACAAAGAAAACCGGGGTGACAATGAAATGCGAGACGGTAATTAAGAAACTAATATGCCCAAAGGTAACGTACAAAGCAGCTAATACCAGTAACTGAAATATATAATGACGGTATGAAGCTGGTTGGTCGTTACTTGACATGAGTAATGGCTTAAAGTAATTGAATAAGCAGTTAAAGCCGGTTTGAGTGGAATAATTTGAGTAGTAAAGCCGAAGACATAGAGGTTATCACGGCAATGATGAAAACAAAATGTTCGGTAGAGCTGATCGGTATCTGGGTGCTTTGATTAGTAGGTGGTTTCATGTCCTACCCGCTTAGTTATATGCGCGCGCTCAAAATCAAACAGGAATTTCGTTGATAATAGTTAATCTTCTTCCGAGTCTGCGATCATTTTGCTTTTATAAGGGTGCGGTTTCTGTGTGACTAATGGTGATATCTATATGATTATTTGTAGTTTGTGTTTTTCGGTATTCATTGGGTGCCGGTGTTAATTGTTTCAAGGTACTTTTTTATCAAGTTATATCCGAGCTCAACAGGTAAAATACTCAATTGAATATATAAATAATGCCATTTGATTGGTCTGATCAATCAATCAAACGAATATATTATGAGTGATCATATAATTTTAGTGCTTTGTAGTGCCGTGCTTTCAGGCTTATTTAGATATGAATCGAAAGGCATCATTTTGTGATGTTTTCGACGATTGATTCAATAATGGGCGCCTCTAAAAATATTTCCGGACGATATACTGAATAACAGATGATTTTCTTACGGAACCAATAATTCGAGTTTGTATCTGAATTAATAGTGAAATTTTTCTGGATACCTATTTTTATGCGCTTTCTTCTTGCACTGATGAAGCAGTCGAGTAGATTATGCTGTACTTAATATTTGTTATTGCAATGACGGCACTCATTGTTGGGCCGTCTTACTGGGTCAAACATACCCTTAAGAAATACAGTTACCCTGAAGATCGATATCCAGGTACTGGTGGAGAACTGGCACGCATTTTATTGGATTGGGCCAACTTACAAGCGGTCAAGGTGGAGGTGACGGAGCAAGGTGATCACTATGATCCGCTAGAGAAAGCTGTGCGGCTGACACCGGACAAATTTAACGGCAAATCGTTGACAGCAATTACCGTGGCTGCGCATGAAGTGGGGCACGCAATCCAAGACCGGGATGGTTATTTGCCGCTAAAATTACGTACGCGATTGATACAAATTGCTGCGCCGGCTGAAAAACTGGGCGCGGCTATTTTGATGATGGCTCCCATCATTACAGTGATTACCCGGGCACCGGTAGCGGGCGTATTGTTTTTTGCCGGTGGCTTATTAACGTTGGGTACTGCGACAGTCGTGCATTTGATTACCCTTCCGATGGAAATGCATGCGAGTTTTGCGCGCGCACTGCCGATGCTGGAACACGGTAAATACCTGATTCAAGGGGATGAGCCACATGCACGCAAAATCCTGCGCGCAGCAGCCTGGACGTATGTTTCGGCCTCGCTTATGACGCTACTCAATGTCGGCCGGTGGTGGGCAATTCTTCGACATTAGCTGTTTTGAATTTGTAGAGCTCCAGTATTTTATGCTATATGTAGTCTTGACCCTGTCATATAAGCGACTTACCATGCGAGTATTTGATGGTAACTATCTATTTAAACACAAGTAAAATAATCAGCAATCTTTTAAGTTAAAGGACAAATATGATGCATCTGGTTAGACGACAAAAGGCAAAAGCCGTACGTGGGTTTACACTTCTTGAGTTGCTCGTTGTGATGGTCATCATTGGTTTGTTGGCAGCCTATGTCGGGCCGAAATACTTTTCACAAGTCGGCAAATCGGAAATTAAAATGGCTCAAGCGCAAATCGATGCGCTGGAAAAGGCATTGCATCAATATCGTTTAGATGTGGGAAGCTATCCAGCAACTGAGCTGGGATTAACTGCACTGGTCGCACGCCCCAATAATGAACCAAGATGGCAAGGGCCTTATCTTGCAAAATTGCCGCCAGCGGATCCTTGGGGGCGCGCTTATGTCTACAAATACCCCGGCGAACGTGCGGAATTCGATTTACTCTCTTATGGAAAGGATGGACAGCAGGGCGGTGAGGGTGAGGCAGCTGATATAACAAATTGGTAAGTCCGAGTAATGCGATATGAAGTGAAAGCAGTTTTGTCCGGGCAAGGTACTGTTTACCTTGAACTGGAGGCTAACAGCGAGGAGGAAGCTCGTCTTCAGGTTGTTGAGCAAGGTGGAATGGTTTTAAGTATACGGCGAAGCTTTTCCGGTTTCTCACTGAAATCGAAAAGCCATTTTCCATTAGTACATTTCAGCCAGGAATTGCTTTCATTACAAACCGCTGGACTCAGCCTGGTAGAAAGTATTGAAACCTTGCTCGAGAAAGAGCAAGACACCGGCAATCGCAAAATTATCGAGAATATCCTGGCAAGACTTTATGAAGGCGTGACTTTCTCGCAGGCACTGGGAGAGTATCCACAAGCATTTCCGCCTTTGTATATTGCAACAGTGCGTGCCAGTGAACGGACGGGAGATCTTGCGGAAGCTTTAACACGATTTATTACTTACCAAACACAAATGGATTTTGTACGCAAGAAACTGGTCGGCGCGTCAATCTATCCTGTGCTGTTACTGGTTATCGGTTTTCTCGTTTCTATTTTCTTGCTGGTATTTGTTGTTCCAAAATTCAGTGCCATTTATGACGATATGGGCAGTGATTTACCCTGGCTTTCGTTATTACTGATCAAATGGGGACATTTTGTTCATGAACGTGGCTTGGAATTGGCCATAGCAACGGTGATCCTGCTTGTCATGATAGTTTACACAGTAAGCCGGCCAGCCTTCCGCGCCAATGTCATGCGATTATTGTGGCGCATTCCCGCGATTGGAGAACACATGCGTGTTTATCAACTGGCGCGTTTCTACAAAACACTGGGGATGCTGTTACGTGGCGGAATTCCGATTACACAAGCGCTGGAAATGGTCAGTGGATTGCTGCAACCGCATTTCCGGCCAAATGTTCAGGCAGCGGCCAAGCATATTCGTGAAGGTAAAACGATTTCCAGCGCTATGGAACTCGAGGGACTCACAACCGCTGTGGGGAACCGTATGCTTCGCGTTGGCGAGAGAACAGGTTTGATGGGAGATATGATGGAGCGAATCGGTAATTTTCACGACGAGGAAATTGCCCGCTGGGTTGAGTGGACAACCAAACTGATTGAGCCGCTACTGATGGCGGTCATCGGCATCGTGATTGGCGGTATTATTATTCTTATGTATATGCCAATATTTGAATTGGCAGGAAGCATCAATTGATCGAAGCATCAATACAATCCGGGAACAAGCAACCGATTGACATCAATCGCTTGGCCGATATCCGGCGGAGAGCATTCGAACAAGGTATCTCTGTCATCCAGATATTGGAGGAAACCGGCGGTTATACGCCCGATGAGCTGGTACAACAGTTAGGAAAATTACTGCATATGCCGGTGCTGGAAATGAAAGCAATCCATGCCTTAATTCCGGCATTTGACCGGTTACCTTTCGCGGAAGCGATCATGCATGAATGTGCTTTATTTCGTCGAGACCAGAACTATTTGCTCGCTGTCAGTAATCCATTTTCAAGCAAATTACGCGCATGGGCTGAAGAACGTTTTGATATGGCGGTTGAATGGTATTTGGTACATCCGGCTGACCTAACCGCTTTTTTCGCTCAGCAAGAAAAAACCATGCGTGCCATGGATCAGGTATTACCTTCGACTGAGCTAGACAATATACAGAGCGGCATCGAAGATTTGTCGTTAAAGAGTATCAATGCGGGTACCAGCCAGGTTGTTCGGCTAGTGCATTCTACTTTGTATGACGCGCACAAATCCCAGGCCAGTGATATTCATCTGGAAATGACAACCGGCGCGCTCTCTATCAAATACCGTATCGATGGTGTATTAACTGCCATTGGTGTGATGCAAGGCGCAGACTTGGCTGAGCAAGTCATTTCCCGGATCAAAGTGATGTCTGAATTGGATATCGCTGAGCGCCGGGTGCCGCAAGATGGGCGATTTAAGATTTCTATCCAGGGACGGGAAATTGATTTTCGTGTTTCCATCATGCCGAGTATTTTTGGTGAAGATGCTGTCTTGCGTATTCTTGACCGGCAGGCACTGTCCGATCATATTGAAGGATTGACATTAAACCAATTGGGTTTTAATCAAGCAGCCATTGCGATTATTCGCCGCCTTAGCTCGGAACCCTACGGGATGTTGCTGGTGACTGGTCCAACCGGCAGTGGTAAGACAACCTCGCTGTATGCTGCAATTTCGGAAGTGAATGATGGTCATGACAAGATCGTTACCATTGAAGATCCGATTGAATATCAGTTACCCGGTGTTTTGCAAATACCGGTTAATGAGAAAAAAGGATTGACCTTCGCACGGGGACTGCGCTCAATCCTGAGGCATGATCCTGACAAGATTATGGTGGGCGAGATTCGTGACGCTGAAACAGCGCAAATTGCCATACAGGCTGCGCTGACCGGGCATCTTGTCTTTACAACGGTGCATGCCAATAATGTGTTTGATGTCATTGGACGTTTTTCTCATATGGGAGTGGATCCCTATAGCTTTGTGTCGGCTTTAAACGGGATCGTTGCGCAGAGATTAGTGCGTTTGTTATGTGTACACTGCGCAGTGGATGAACGCCCGGATGATATACTGATTGCAGAATCCGGGATTTCCGCCGACGAAGCGAATCAATTTAAGTTTCGTAGTGGAAAAGGTTGCGGCCAATGCCGGGGAAGTGGGTATCGGGGGAGAAATGCGATTGCCGAGATTCTGATTCTGAATGATGAAATCCGCGAACTCATTGTTGCGCAAGAACCGATACGGCGTATCAAAGAAGCGGCACGAAATAATGGCACGCGTTTTCTCCGGGAAGGCGCTTTAGATATGGTCAAGCAAGGATTAACCAGCTTAGAGGAGGCAAACCGTGTCACGATTGTGGCGTGATCAGATTGAAGTTTTTCTGGCACCTGAACGGGTGGACTTGGTTCGTTCAGCGCGGGGTTTTAAGCCGGTACAATCCGCTAAAGTGACGGTATTATGCGAACGCGTTCAAGGTGTGCCTATTTGGGAATCCGCTTTGCGACAATTGGAAGAAAAACTGGGAGATGCGGCTGGTACGGAACTGGGGCTGACGCTGTCAAATCACTTTGTTCGTTATGTTGCATTGCCGCCGCAAGCAGAAATAACCTCACCAGAGGAAGTGATGTCCTATGCTACTTTTCGTATGCGCGAAGTTTATGCAGAGCGTGTTGATTCTTGGGTACTCAGTGTCAGCGAATGGAGCCCGGTGAATGGCGCGGTTTGTGCGGCAATACCCCGTGAATTGATGGCACGGGTGGAAGAAATGGCCGCACGCTATCAATTTAAACTGAAAGAAATCGAACCTTATTTGGCATCCGCTTATGATCGATGGCAAAAGCTGTTGCGCGGCAATAAAATATACTTTGTTGTGATAGAAGCCGGGCGAATTTGTGTTGCCCTATTGATAAACGGAATTTGGTACAGCATACGTAATCAGCGAATTCTGCAAAATGTGGCGGATGAGCTTCTCGCTGCGCTGGACCAGGAAGCAGTACTGTCTGGAAATAAAGAAGCTGTTGAACTGGTCCATTTGTTTGCACCAGAGCATCCGGAATTAACACTGCCTGAGAACTGTGGATGGCGTATTGTGCCGATACAAACCGGGCAAATACCTGTACTCGCGCATTATCCAACTGTGCCAGCCGATTATGCCGGGATAAATCAATGCCTCGCTTAAGATTAAAATTTCCTGATTATGGGCAATCCGTTCCGCATATTGATTATTCAATACTGTTCATCGGATTGTTGGTTCTTGCCGGCGTACTGTTGCAATTCCAGCAAATTACTGAGGAAGTGAATTATTGGACTAATCGCGTCGAGCATTTGGAAAAACAGCAACAGCAAAAAAAGACTGCGCCACGTACTCGTGGGACACCGAGGGTTAAAGAATTTAGTCAGGAAATTCGCAAAGAAATCATCCAGGCCAATGCAATTTTGGACCAAATTAATTTACCCTGGGAAACGTTATTTGATTCAATCGAAAATGCGGCTACTGAAGAAATCGCGTTATTATCTTTGCAACCGACCGTGTCTAACCGGACATTACGTATCAGCGGTGAAGCTAAGAATATGTCCGAGTTACTTGATTTTGTAGAAGCATTGGAACTTGAATTGACTTTTGAAAATGTGCATTTGTTAAATTACAAGATTAAACAAGATAATCCGCATCGTCCGATTATTTTTCTTCTGACTGCAGCATGGATTCAGTCCTCTTGAAAACTGAAACACTCCAAATACAAATAAATCAACTGGCATTGCTACTGCGTTGGCAGGTAGGCCGCCTCGGTAATATTGGTAAGATCGGCCTAGGCCTAATTGTGGCGAGCGGCATCTATTTTTTCTCGGCGGTTTTGCCGCAAGAATCCACTCTGCTGAAACTGAAAGAACGCGCTGATCTGCTTCAGATGCAGGCATTATCCAAACAAACTCCTGGTGAAACGGAAACCGGAAAACAAATGAGCGGTGAACAAGCACTGCAAGCATTTTATGAGTTTTTCCCGCGTATTGATTCATCACCATTCTGGATTCGTGAATTGGTGCAGCTGGCTAAAAAGAAAGGTGTGGAACTCAGCAGCAGTGAATATCGCCTGGTTAATGAAAATGACGCACGTTTAGCCCGTTATGAGATGATATTGCCGGTAAAAGGAAGGTATCCTCAAATACGCGCTTTTATGGCTGATGCGCTTGAAGCTGTTCCTGCCATGGCGATTTCTGCTATCGCCATTAAACGTGAGAACGTCACCTCTGAAAAACTCGAAGCGCGTCTTGAAATTAATCTTTACTTGAACAAATAAACAAGATGGATCAATCTGAAAAAAAACGAAAATTGATTGTAGGCGGTGCATTGGTTGCAACATTGATCGCCGCTGTGCTGGTTGAAGAGGAAGAAACAGTAATCGATACAGTAGATACCATACAACCGGTCAAGCCATCCGGTGATCGAGTAAAGAGTCAGGAAAATAATGTTGCGCAACTGGATGTTAGTAAACTGGGCCAAAGAAAATTCAGCTCGCTGGCTGGAGAGCTTTTTGTGCCCACTACTTGGGCACCCAAGCAACCGCCAGTCAATCTGCAAGAACAAGCTGCTATCGCAGCACAAGTGGCTAAATCGACCCCTCCTCCAGCGCCAACAGCGCCGCCCCTGCAATTCAAATATGCTGGTAAGGCAATTGCAGACAATGAGACATGGGTTTTCCTCTCTCAAGCAGGGGAAAATCTTATTGCTAAACTGGGTGGGAAAATCAATGATAAATATCGATTGGATTCAATCAATGATGATGCGATTACAATGACTTATTTGCCACTGAATGTAAAACAGACACTCACGATCAATAATAAATTAGCAGGAAATTTTCGATGAGAAGCTGGAGAATTTTAATCCTTAGCATTCTACTTGCGATTACGGCAGGATGTGCGATCAATAACAAAACATTCGGCACCAGGAATATTGCATTTTCCGATGGGCAGAAACTGATCACGGAAGGTAAGTTGGAAAGCGGTCTTCAGAAACTGGAGCAAGCATTACGTGAAGAACCTGAGAATAAA
The DNA here is from genome assembly GCA_945872825.1 of Nitrosomonas ureae. Classification (GTDB taxonomy): domain Bacteria; phylum Pseudomonadota; class Gammaproteobacteria; order Burkholderiales; family Nitrosomonadaceae; genus Nitrosomonas; species Nitrosomonas ureae_D. The sequence continues at coordinate 11,358 of CAMCBD010000030.1, read as the reverse complement.
GAAATTCGCACAACACTTATCCGTGTACGCGAAGAAGTGATTGCTAAATTGCTATTTGAAGCCGATAGCACGAGATTTTCCGGTGATTTGAAAAAAGCAGAACAAGATTATCAACGTGTACTCAACTTATCCCCATTCAATGAGCGTGCGAAGGCAGGTTTAGAGGAACTTGAATTAGAGCGCAGGCACATTGCTTCCATCGATTCCGCAAAAGAATTGCTGCGACGTAATGAGGTGATAGAGGCAGAAACAATCGTTCGTGCCGTGTTGCAGGAAAACCCGAAGCAATCTCATGCTCGTCAATTGATCTCAGAAATCAATTCACAAATGACGCGTCCGGAAGTATCTAATCTGGCACTAGAGTCTGCTTTCAAAAAAGCGCTGAGTATGGAATTTAAAGATACCGATTTAAAGTCGGTATTTGAAATCATGTCACGGACGGCCGGTATTAATTTTGTTTTTGATAAGGATATCCGGCAAGAGACCAAAATTTCAATTTTTGTTCGTAATAACACCATTGAAGATATTCTCAAATTATTACTCTTAACTAATCAACTGGCCTATAAGGTGCTCAATAGTAACTCGTTATTGATCTACCCCAGTACACCGGCTAAGCAGAAGGATTATCAAGAACTGGTTGTACGCAGCTTTCATGTGGCGCATACGGATGTGAAGCAAATGGTCGCGATGATTAGGGGCATCGTCAAGGCAAAAGATATTTATGTCAATGAACAATTGAACTTGTTTATTATGCGAGATACGCTCGAAGCCATCCGGCTTGCGGAGCGATTGGTAACATTAAACGATCTGGCAGAACCGGAAGTTATGTTAGACGTCGCAATCCTTGAAATCGCGCGTAATAATGATTTCTTGCTGGGTCCAAAACTCCCTCAATCAGTTACATTCAGTGGTTTAACGGGTGTGGGGGCAGCTGCTGCGCCAGCGGCTGCCGTACTTAATCAAATTGGTTCTAATGAACTTGGCCTTAAAAGCTTCACGATCAATAATCAGGCAGTGATCGATTTTAAACAAACTCTCTCGAACGCCGACGTACTTGCAAACCCAAGAATTCGCGTAAGTAATAAAGAAAAAGCCAAGATTCATATTGGTGAGAAACGGCCTTTTTTCACAGCTAATGTGCAACCCGGTATTAATTCTATCGTCACTTCAACGCCTACTTTTATCGATTTGGGGGTTAAGCTGGATGTTGAGCCGCGCATCGGTTTAAATGACGATGTCACGATGAAAATTACGCTTGAAGTGAGTAATAAAACAGGGGATGCGACAGGCCCGGGTGGCGCAACTGCTCCCATAGTTGGAACCCGGAATGCTGAGACCATTTTGACATTGAAAGATGGAGAGACTCAGGTATTGGCAGGGCTCATTGATAATAGGGAAACAAGAACGGTAGGTGGTCTTGCAGGATTGTTAAATATTCCCGGTCTTGACAGACTGCTATCGAGTCAAAATGTAGCCCGTCAAAAAACTGAAATTGTGTTATTAATTACACCGCGCATCATCCGGAATATTCCTAAACTAACCAACCTAGAGCGAGAATATCATTTTGGTACCGCCAGTGATGCAGGCAAATTGCCGGTCACTATTAAAAAGACTGCAGCGCAATCACTGTCCATTGCTCCGGCTGGATCGGGCAGTGGAGGTGCAAAAAGCATAGCTGATGCTTTCGCGCCATCGAATGATCAACAAGCTCCCCCTAATCCTTTTGCCAATGTTGCATCGGCTACTACGCCGACACTGACGCTGCAAGCGCCGGCCAATGTTGGCTTGGATAAAGAATTTTCGGTTAATGTCCGGCTGGTTGGTGCAAAAGCTATGGTGAATACGGATTTGCAATTAACTTACGAGGCCAGTATGTTGGAAGCGCTGGATGGCGGAGATAAATCCGGAACACGCACAATCAAGTTAGGTAAAGATCAAACGGCTGGTTTGGCGACACAGATACGCTTTAAGGTGATTGCTGCAAACCCAGGCGTAACAGAAATCAATATCCAAAATGCGGTCGCAGAAGACCTGGAAAATGGCACCTCAGTTGAAGTAACACTGCCGCCCCCCGTCAGTATTAATGTCAAATAAGCGGGGCATGAAGCATTTACTCGGAATCTCTGACAAACACAGGGGTTTTACGCTGATTGAGCTAATGATTGTTGTGGCGATCATGGCCATTCTGGCCACAGCAGCAATGCCGTTGCGCGAACTCATGGTAAAGCGCGAAAAAGAACAAGAGTTGCGCGTTGCGCTACGACAGATACGTTCGGCGATTGATGCCTATAAACAAGCAGTAGACGAAGGACGTGTTACCAAGAAAGCCGATGAATCTGGTTATCCGCCCCGGCTAGAAGAATTATTCATGGGGGTGCCAGACGTTAAGAGTCCGGATAAAAAGATAATTTATTTTATGCGCCGCTTACCCAGGGACCCTATGTTTATTGAGCTGGATGTCGTCGGGATAACGGCAACCCCAGCTGTAGACACCTGGGGAAGGCGTAGTTATGAGAGTCCCTGGGATAGTCCCAAAGAAGGTGATGATGTTTTTGATGTTCACTCACGTTCAGAAGGCATTGGTCTTAATGGCATTCCATATCGGGATTGGTGATTGTTATGCTGCTTGGCAAGCCGAAATACAAAGGATTTACACTGATCGAACTACTGGTGGTCATGGCAATCATCGCCACTTTATTAAGTATTGTCGCGCCGCGCTATTTCAATTCACTCGATAAGGCCAAGGAGGCCGTTCTACGGCAGGATCTTGGTATCATGCGTAACGCGGTTGATCAGTTTTATTCCGATTTTGGGAAGTATCCCCTTGATCTGCAAGAATTGGTCGACAAGCGGTATTTACGTAGTGTCCCGATAGATCCATTCACTGAGAATAACAAAACCTGGATTGAAGTACCTCCCAAGAATCTAGTAGAATCAGGAGTCTATGATGTTCACAGCGGCTATTCAGGACGGGCATCGGATGGCACGTTTTATGAAGAATGGTAAGCGATGACAATTGGTTCGACTGTTTATAGCAAAAGCAGTATGCCGCAGCTAGAAAATGGTTTTGTTTATCTTTGGGCTTTATTTGCAGTTGTTTTAGCTGGGATTGTAATGGCAGGAACGGGACAGGTATGGCAAGCCAAGTCTCAGCGGGAAAAAGAAGCTGAATTGTTATATGTAGGTGAGGAATTCCGCAAAGCAATTATGTCTTATTACAATACAGGCACTAAACAATATCCGGAGTCGCTGGAAGATTTGCTGCAGGATAAACGTACACCGGCCATTAAACGCCATTTGCGTAAAATCTATACGGATCCGGTAATGAACACAGCTGAGTGGGGTATCGTTGAGGAACCTCCACCTGGCAATAACGCAGCAGCCAATAAAACCGCAGCGCCTGGTAATAGCCCGGCACCCAATAAGAACCCAACATCCGGTACTGGCGCAGCGCCCAGCAATAATCCGGCATCCAGTAATAGTCTGGCGCCAAATAATCCGACAGCTAATAGTACCCCGGCACCCAACAGTGCAGCACCAAATAGTAGCTCGGTAACAACCTCCAATATTAGTAAGCGAATTGTTGGGGTATATAGCCTCTCTGAAAAGAAGCCGATTAAGAAGGATAAATTTCCTGAGCATTTTGCGAAATTCTCGGAAGCACTAACCTATCAGGATTGGCAGTTTGTTTATAAGCCAGGCGATACCAGCGGCTCGACAAAACCAGCATCGACTCCAGCAAAACCCAATGCGGCTTCACCAACCGCATCGCCCTTTGCACCCCAGTCTTCATCGAAGACAAATCCTTCACCTTTTTCTCCGCAATCTTCATCACCGGGAAATACTTCACCCTTTGCACCGCAATCTTCAGCACCGGCTAATCCATAGCCACCGTCATCCGGTCTCTCTCAGCAGAGCACTAATGAGCCCGCCGATTAGCCCCGGAAACTGCCCATTCCAATTACATACATTAGCTGCGTTGTGTGGCAGGGCTTCTTTTTATTTTGATTGGAGAAGATTGCTTGCTCCGCTATGCTCTTTCGCTGCGATAAGCCGTCACCTGAATTTCAATTTTCATGCGTGGATCGGATAATCCTGCAGCCAGCATCATGGCCGATGGCCGGACCTCTCCCAGATACTTGCGCATAATCGGCCAGCATTTTTCGAAATCCTCGGCTTTGGGAAACACATACGTGACACGTACCACATCTTTCATGCTCGCGCCGGCTTGTTGTAACGCTGCCTCGATATTTTTAAAACACTGTTCTGCCTGCTCCAACAAATCATCCGAAATAGTCATCTTGCTGTAATCAAAGCCTGTTGTGCCGGAAACCAGAACCCAGTTATCCTCAACCACTGCGCGCGAGTAGCCGATTTCGTGTTCAAATGTGGAGCCCGAGCTGATGAGTTTACGTGCCATACTGTTTTATCCTTCTACTTGATTTAAAAAATTTTGCGTAAGATACCACTATAATTGTGCAACGAGTCAGTTGCAAAGCAAGTTTTTAACCGGCGCTTCCAAATCTGTAAACAACAATGTCACTTACACTTTATTGGCATGACTACGAAACCTTCGGCGCCGATCCACGGCGAGACCGGCCTGCGCAATTTGCCGGGGTGCGCACCGATGAAGCGCTGAACGAAATTGGCGAGCCGCTGGTGATCTACTGTAAGCCGGCCCGCGATTTCCTGCCGCATCCGGAAGCCTGTTTGCTGACCGGAATTACGCCGCAGCTAGCCGACGAGAAAGGCTTACCTGAACCGGAATTTATTGCGCGCATTCACGCCGAGTTTGCGCAGCCGAATACCTGCGGTGTTGGCTACAACTCGTTGCGTTTTGACGATGAAGTGACTCGCTTCACCCTGTATCGTAATTTCTATGACCCGTATGCGCGCGAATGGCAGCAAGGCAATTCGCGCTGGGACATCATTGATCTGGTGCGCATGACTTACGCCTTGCGTCCCGCCGGCATCGCTTGGCCGCAACACGAAGAAGGGCAACCCAGTTTCCGTCTGGGGGATCTGGTGGCGGCTAACGGTATTCTGCATGAATCCGCGCATGATGCCTTGTCCGATGTGCGTGCAACCATTGCATTGGCGCGATTACTACGCACACAACAACCGCGCCTCTACGATTGGTTTTTTCAATTGCGTGATAAACGCAAGGCTGCAACTCAGCTTGATTTAGCCACCCACAATCCGGTTTTGCACACAACGCGCATGTATCCGGCCAAAACCGGTTGCACATCGCTGGTAATGCCATTGATCACCGAACCGGGGAACAACAACAGCGTGCTGGTTTACGACTTGCGCCAAGATCCGGAGCTGTTTCTGCCGCTAGATGCTGACGAGCTGAGTCAACTGCTATTCACCCGCAATGACGAATTGCCCGAAGGCATGCAACGGTTACCGGTCAAATCGGTAAAGATTAACAAATGCCCGGCGCTGGCGCCAAGGAATACGCTGGATAATGAGGCCGCCGAACGCATCGCGCTTGATTTGGACGCATGTCATCGGCATTGGCAGAAACTGTGTGCACAACCGGATTTTTTTCAGCGTGTGGCCGCTGCGTATACCAGCCGTGCGTTCGAGCCTTCCGGCGATGTGGATGTGGCGCTGTATGACGGTTTTCTGGACAATGCAGATGCTGCGTCACTGGCACAAATACGGCGTGCTTCACCGAAACAACTGGCGAAAATGCGGTTCGATTTTCATGATCAGCGACTTCCTGAGCTGCTATTTCGCTACCGCGCACGCAACTGGCCGGAAACTCTGACTCAAACAGAAGCGCAACGCTGGGAGCAAATGCGCCTGCAGCGACTGACACAAGGCGATGGTAGTGGGAGCATTACTATTGCTGAATTTGCTGCGCAGATTGTGTTATTGCGTGAGACGCATAAAGCTGATCAGAATGCTTGGCGGATATTGGATCAATTGAATGCGTGGTGTAAAAATTTATTAGACTCATAAGAGCTTCCTCATCATTAGAAGGTAACTTTCTTGTTAATCATCGACTCAATCAAGCTCTATATTGATTTAATCAGCGTTTGACGGCAATCAATCCAAGCGGCAGAGAAGGAGTGGAGCGCGCAAGCTCTGTATTGAATCCGCGTGATTATATTTGTCTATTCCCAGCGCCACCATTTCTTGCGACTGAGAGGGTTTGTATGGTGTGGAACAGTTTGCGGCTTCGCTCCTTTCGGTATTCGCAGATCAGTCCAATATGGACTGGGCCTTGTGATCTTGACGGATATGGATGCCGGGGAAAGGTGCTTGAGGAAATTTTTATCGTAAGTAAGCAAGAAATCCAGTTCTTGATCTTCAGCTTCAGCTAGGACGCGACAATCTTTTGTACCAGAGTGAAATGCTGAAAGTGCATTCGCCCGATTGTTTACGGCGGAGGGATTACGTATCGGAGAATCTAGAAAGAGAGTGTCGATGAAGCTCTTGTGGAAGTCTCGGCGCTCTTTCCCTTTAATGCCCTCGGTCTCGCTTAGGACTGTTTCAGTGGCGTAATATGTCACTGGCGGATAGAGCCATATCCGAATCAAGGCCTTTTTCTCCTCGGCCAACGAATCAAAGGGTTCTTCGATATCGACAATGGCATCAAGGAGGTAGGAGAGGCATTGTGAGTCTAAGCCGATCTTCGGTTGTTGTGGTTTCTTCATCTTGCGAATCTAAGTAAGGCTTCTGAAATGAAGCAATATATTACTACATCAGAATTCACGAAGATGAGTTCAATGTGCATGATATCTTTTTGGATTTTCCAATACACCAAAACAGTAAGAAAATTCATGCAACCCCTGATCGTGATAAAATTCCTTTCCTCGTTTTGGATTGGAAGGTTGTCTGAATTAACTCATCTCGCATTATGAAAAACAATTACCTAGAAAGAATACTGACCGCGCAGGTTTACGATGTGGCGATCGAGAGTCCGTTGGAGCTTGCTGCCAATTTATCCGGGCGCATCCATAATCAGGTGTTATTAAAACGGGAAGATTTGCAGCAGGTTTTTTCTTTCAAGCTGCGCGGTGCGTATAACAAGATGATCAAGTTATCGCCTGCGGTGCGCAACCGCGGCGTGATTGCGGCCTCTGCCGGTAATCATGCGCAAGGCGTGGCATTGGCTGCCAAGCGGTTGAGCTGCAGCGCTACTATTGTGATGCCGGTGACCACGCCGCAAATCAAGGTGCATGCGGTGATGGCACTCGGCGCGACAGTTGCTTTGCATGGCGATTCCTATAACGATGCTTACGAGCACGCGATAAAACTGGCAAAAGTAGAGCAAGCCACGTTTGTTCATCCCTACGATGACCCGGACGTGATTGCTGGGCAGGGAACGGTCGGTATGGAAATCTTGCGGCAGCATACGGGGAATATTCACGCCATTTTTGTGCCGATTGGCGGCGGCGGGTTGATCTCCGGCATAGCGGCCTATGTGAAACGGCTGTATCCGAAAATCAAAATCATCGGCGTCGAGCCGGTCGATTCGGATGCGATGTACCGTTCATTGCAAAGTGGCCGCCGGATCAAATTGGCGCAAGTGGGTTTATTTGCAGACGGCGTGGCGGTGCGGCATGTGGGCAAGGAAACCTTCCGCTTATGCCGCGAACTGGTCGATGAAGTGATTCTGGTCGATACCGACGCCATTTGCGCGGCAGTCAAAGATGTGTTTGAAGATACGCGCACGATACTGGAGCCTTCCGGTGCGCTTTCCGTTGCGGGTATTAAAGCGTACGTCGCGCGTGAAAAAATCCTGCATAAAACGCTGGTTGCGATTGCATCCGGTGCCAATATGAATTTTGACCGGCTGCGGCATATCTCAGAACGTGCGGAAATCGGTGAGCGGCGTGAGGCTGTGTTGACCGTGACGATTCCTGAAAAACCCGGCAGCTTCAAGAAATTTTGTAATTTACTGGGCGCCAAAAGCATCACCGAATTTAACTACCGTTATGCCGATCCGAAAGTGGCGCATGTTTTTGTCGGTGTATCGGTGCGCAATCAGGAGGAAACCCAGAAACTGATCAGCGAACTAAAACAAAGCGGGCTGGCCACCGAAGACATGAGCAACAACGAAATGGCCAAGCTGCATATTCGTCATTTGGTCGGCGGACACGCGCATGACGTTAAAAACGAGATTCTCTATCGTTTTGAATTTCCCGACCGTCCTGGTGCGTTGATGAATTTCCTTAACAACTTGAGTCATAACTGGAATATCAGCCTGTTTCACTACCGTAACCATGGTGCCGACTATGGCCGCGTGTTGATCGGAATTCAGGTTCCTCCGGAAGAAAGATCTGACTTCAAAGCATTCCTGAATCAACTGGGTTATCACTACTGGGATGAGACAAAGAATCCCGCCTACAAGTTATTCCTCGGATAATTTACTCGAAGCACTTCAGCTCCTGAGGAGCCTCTGAGCAACCTGCATTTATCATTCCGAATAGAGTTAGGAGTCCTGAGAAATCAATAATATAGATTTCTCGCTACGCTCGAAATGGCTGTTATTCAGAGACTCCATAAAAGACCTTGTTTTACTGGTCTTATCCTGTTTTTGACCCCACGCTTCAGCGGTTAAGCTATCACCTGACAACAATCGTGTCTGGTGTCGTCCGTCATCAAAAAACCTGAATATTCAGACAAGCCCGTATCAATGCTGGAGCAAACAATGGAAGACAATTTTTCTAAATTTGGAATAACAACCAGGATGGTTGCCATAGGAAAGAAACTGCCGGTTATTACCTTGCCGGCAAAGAAAAGCATTCCTAAGAATATCTCCATTTTAAGCAATAGCTGGATAATGGGCGGCATCCTAATGTTTTTTACTGTGCTGCTGTTGATCACGCTGGCTATCAGCGTCAATCAAGCCAGGCATCATACGATTCAACCGGAACTGGTTGCACAGTTAGAGAGGCAGCATTTGCACCTGTCGAAAGCCGCACAGCAAGCCCACATGGGCAATGCCAATGCGTTTTCCGAGTTACAGGACAGTCAGTATCAGCTAAATCGGTATATTGCGCTGCTATCGCAGGGCGGGATCTATGATCATGACAAGACCGTTCCAGCCGCAGATCAATCGCTTGCATTAATCCTGAATGCTTATCAGCAAAACTGGCAGCTTGAAGCTAAAAAGGTCGCTCTAATTTTGAACCATCAAGAATCTTCGATTAAGCTAAACAGCAGCATCAAAGCAATCCATATTACGCAGAGCCAATTGGCCAGACGCATCGAGGAATTAATCGGCCGCATGGCGGAAATCGGCAATCTGTCGCAGAAAATACGCACGATGGAATCCATAAAAATGCATGCACGTACCGCAGCAAGAAATGTTAGAACGATTCTTTCCAGCGAATTCACGATGACAGAAATCACCGCGCAACTTGCTCAGGATCACGCACAAATTTCAGCAATTATCCAAATTTTAAGTCAAGGGAATAATGGAATTGGGGCGGCATCGAACAGGGATGAGACTATTCAGGATCTGTTGTCACATGTTTATTCGCTGGTGAGAAGATTTGACGATCACATCCGAGTGATTCAACAAGAAATGCCCGTGGCTTTTACTGCCCGGTTGGCTATGGATGAAGTTGCGAACAACAGTGAAGCCATGCTGGATATGACGTCCGCGCTGGATAGTGAAATTCAAGAACAAAACCGGCATACTGTATCTTTATTCAATGCGCTGATTTACACATTCGGCGCATGTGCAGTACTTGCGCTCATATTTTTTGTCCGGTCAGTACGCCGGAATGCGCAATATCAAGATTTGGCAAGCAGAAATGAAGTTGAGAAAGCGCAAAAGGCGATCGTGACACTTCTGGACGATATGAAAAAAATCGCCGATGGCGACCTGACCATTCGTACGGATATCACGAACCATATGACCGGTGCGATTGCCGATGCCATCAATTGCACGATTGAGGAATTGCACACACTGGTAGAGCAGGTCAATCAGGCCAGCGCACTGGTTGTTAAATCGTCGAATCAGGCGCAATATGTTTCATCGGGATTATTAACAGCAGCACAACAGCAAACGGCAAAAATTGAACAAACTACCCTTGCAGTGATCGGCATGACGGAATCCATCAGTCAGATATCCGATATGGCGACGGAATCCGCCAAAGTCGCCAAACAATCGTTATCCACTGCGGAAAAAGGTACCTCGGCCGTGCGTGAATCCATCGCTGGAATGAATGAAATCCGCGCTTATATTCAGGACACTTCCAAGCGGATCAAACGCCTGGGAGAAAGCTCGCAGGAAATCGGAGAGATTGTCGCATTGATCACCGATATCACCGATCAAACGAATGTTCTGGCTTTAAATGCAGCGTTGCAGGCAACGGCCGCAGGTGAGGCCGGACATGGTTTCACCGTGATTGCACAAGAAGTGCAACGTTTGGCTGAACGCTCAGCAGAAGCCAGCAAACAAATCAGTGAATTGATCATCACGATTCAAGGTGACACACAAGATGCCATCGCAGCGATGGAAAGAAGCACGCTCGGTGTGGCAAAAGGTGCCAAGCGCTCCGATGCGGCTGGACGGGCTTTGGAAGAAATAGAAGAAGTTTCAAAACAGCTTGCTCAACTGGTTACCAATATTTTTGATGTCACCAATACCCAAACACGGGCAGCACACAAGGTGGTTGCCAATATGGAAGAGATTCTTCATATTACCCGGCAGAATACCGAGGGGACGTTGAAAACCACCGGGTCAATTAAACAGATTAACGGTTTTGCATCTGAGCTTAAAGCATCGGTATCCAATTTCAAGGTGTAATGTTGATGTTGATTTCTATTTCAATATGGATTGATGGTATTAAAAATGAGCGCGCAACCCAAACTTAATATTGCCTCGGTTATCGGAATCAAGGATGGAATTTATCAGATCTTTGCTTTGATTGACCAGAATCTGGATGTTTATAGCAAGCATCCTAGTAATGCTAGCTTGATCAATGATTGCCGGAATTATATTCATCAATTGGATGGTTTGCTGGAGATGTTGAATCTGACGAGCATCACCATCGTCACGGAAAAAATGGAGCAATTGGTTGCAGCGCTTATCAGCAAGAAGATTGAACCCAATCCAGAGATTTTCGATGCGTTGAAACAATCCACCAAGGCATTGCTTTACTACCTGAATGAACTGATTGAAGGCGCAGAAGAGAATCCGCTGCGTCTATTTCCGGCGTATCGCGGGTTGATGCAGGTGTATGGTTTTGAAAATGCGCCAGAAAGTGATTTGTTTTTTCCCCGGTTAACGGCTAGCCCGGTGTTAAAAGCGGAATCAGCCCATATTAATGCCTTAACGACTAAGCCCTTAGCCAAACAATTGGGCGCCGAGTATCAGACTGGTCTGCT
>CAMCBD010000029.1 GCA_945872825.1 Nitrosomonas ureae | reverse complement strand
ACGCTTTCATCAAGGTCTTGATAACCAAACTCCCAATGAGGTTTATTATCAATATCAAGCAATTCATCAGGCTGCCTGAGCTTGATTAACTACCCATATCAGAGCTTAATTCTACTCTCAGGTTGGACAGTTGCAGGAGACCACTTCAGTGCTTCGTGCGGCGTGATGAAGTGGAGCTGTTCAATCTTTAAGTTCGAATCGTGGAAATTGGCAACCAAATTACCCTGCTTGAAATTTATGCCATGCTCCAACAAAACTACACTCAATTGCGTGCCAGAAACGTTGCCATTAAAATCAGGCTGCTTCAGTGTTCCTTGAATCGCTGTCTGAACTTGAAGCTGTCCGTTGGTGCTCACACTGTCGCCTAAAAGGGAATCAATCCATTTTAAATCCTTGATGTGGGCAATAACTTCGCCGTTCAACGGTGTTTCATCGGGAATAGTCCAGCGGTTGTTCGACTGTTTTGTTGGTACGGTCAAATGCGCTTTAGCAGTGCCGATAGATTGGCTGGCTAATTCAAACTGACCGGTTATTTTCCCATTTTGTGCGACGACTTTGAGCTGGGCTACCTCTAAGCCCAAAGGCTGTGATATTTCGTTGGGCAAATACCAATCCCCTCTTTCACGTTGAATGTGCAGATTGCCGGTTAACTGCGAATTGGAAACAAAATCCCAATGACCGCCTAAATGTAACGACGATTGTTTTGAGTCTTGGTGTTCACCCGGCAGCAAAGCGATGCCTGAAAAATGACCTTGAGTTTTCCATTCCCCGGCTGTCCACTGCAATTGATCGATGCCTAAGAATCCATCGGAAACAGACAATTTTGTATGGCCGAGCGACATAAATTCCGAATTTATTGCCAAGGCTGTTGGCGTCATTAAGCGAACGGGTATTTTTCCAACGGAGGTGAATTCGGCTAATTGCCCGTTCCAGCGCAGGGATTGCGTGGGTGATTTTCGATCTATGCCGCCCACGGCTTTTAATTGGATTTTGGAGATATCATTTATCTGTGCTTTAGCCAGTAGCGTGTGATCAGAAATTCTTCCGCTGGTATTTATTTTCACGTGCTGCAGGGTTGCTTTATCGCCGGCAACATAGTTTTCAATAGCTACTTTGAGTGAGATGGTTTCATTGACTAATCTTCCATCGGCAACTAGCCCTGAGAGGTGTTGATTTCCCGGTAAGCGGAGATGCCGGCTTTTTATCTTGAGATCAAGATCAGGTGACTGAAGGTTTCCATTCCACTGAATGTGCGTTTGTACATCACCCGCCAAACCAAAGCCGATTTGTTCTAAAGCGGGCGCATTCACAGCGAATTGATAAGTATCGCCGGATTCACCGGTGCCGTTTTTCACCAGAAAATGATTGGATCCGATATTTAATTCTGCTTTACCCTTAAACTGATCGAACCCGCTGAATGCAATCTGACCGGCTCCGGTTACCGGGAATTTCGCCAAGCGGCTTTTTTGAATCGTGTATTGCAATATTCCGGAAATTTGCGGGGACAATTGACCGGATAGCTGGATTGCCGCATTCAGATTGGAATCCGGCGCCTGGATAAAATCAGCAATATTAAAATTTTCTAGATTCCCTGACAATTCAAATGATTGGTCATTGCCTAGCTGGAATATTCCTTGCCCGGTTAACTGTGATTTGCTGCGCTGAAGTTGAAATTGTTCAAGCGCAACACGCTCGGCACTTCGTGTGATTGCAGCATTGAAACGGATTGAATTATCCTTAAGATGGATGTGCGCCGATTGTGTCTGCGCATTGCCTTCCAGGCTAATTTGACCCGAAACTTGGGCTGTGCGGATGCGGCTATCAATATGCTGCGGATTTAATTTGCTGACAAGCAAATTGGTTGAACCAGATTTTTCTTCTAAATGCCAGATAAGATCTCCGCTAACAATTTCGCCGGGCGTAATTTGCACATGAATATCCTGTAACTGCAGAACTTCTGCAGTGATGCGTGCCTGCGCACTGATAGCGGAAAAGGGCAGGCCGCCGTCATTCAATGTGGCCGCTGCATGATTCTCAAGCAGAATCTTGCCTTCCAGTTGTCCGGATTCATTCCGGGTCAAGTTTGCGATGACGGAAAGGCTGGCATGGGGTGCGTCAGAAACAAAACTAGCCGGATTAAGCTTTTCTAAAACCGCCTGAAACTGTGTCACTGGATTGGCTGCGAATGGTTGCAGTTGTATAGTCAAGTCTCTTTTTGCAACCGATTGTTTGGCATTGATCTGTATATTCATTCTCTCCAGATTGCCGGTGATGACAGCTTGCGCATCGCCCCACTGATGAGCATTAGATAGATCGATCTGTGCAGATAAATCAAACGGTGAATTTCCGTTGAGTTCTGCCAGAGCGCTAAACACCCCCCAGGGTGTGCGAAAATCCAGATTGTTGAGCCGATGATAATGACCATTACTGTCCAGCGATAGCGTAAGGTCAGAAATAATCAAATCAGAATTTTCATGGGTTGTTGAGATTAAATGTATTGAATCTACTTTAATCTGATGAATTGACAGAGCGAATGGTAGAGATAAGTTTTGGGGTAAAGTACGCTGTGGCGCTGCAGTGGTAGAAGGGAGTATACGGATATTCATCGCTTCAACAGATAACCGGTCGATTTTTATCTGCTTCTGAAGCAAATCATTGGGTCTCCAAGTTACGTGGATATTGTGCAGTGTTAACTGAAATTCATCATTGGCAAAATGAATGTTTTCAATTTGCAAGTTTTGCAGTGTTCCCTGAATTCCTTCAAATTGGATCGCTCCGGAACTCAATCGATTGATTAACGAAAGTGTCCCTTGCAGCGCCGGTTGGCTGTTCAATAACCAATACCCGGCAATCGTGACGGACACCAGCGCTACAACGAGCAGACCGATCAGCCGCTTAGGTTTCTGACTGGTTCGCTTGGGATTCTGATTGCTATCGGTTTGATTGGTCATGATCAAAGTTTAGAATGCAACCGCCATGGAGAAGTGCAAGCGTAACGTGCCGGTTTCATGCGCCCGGGCCAGATCAAGCGCGATAGGTCCTGCAGGGCTGCGCCAGCGAACACCGCCACCATAGCCTATAAACGGGTGCATTTGCTGCCAACTGTCCGCAGCGCTACCGATATCTGCAAAAGCAGCGGCACCCCATTGATGCGTTATCCAGCGCGTGTATTCGATGGTGCCCGTTGCCATGGTACGGCCGCCAACAATTGCATTGCCTTCTTGCACCCCAATGCTTTTAAAGTCATAGCCGCGAACCGATTGAATACCACCCGCACGGAAGAGATATTCCTGAGGAATTCCGAAGCGTGACGAAGCAAGCGTGTAACCAATTTCTGCCCGCAGAAAAATCACATCTTGAGAGCCAACTGGCCACCAGATTTGATGTCGCGCATAGGTGCGAACAAAATCCTGAGTTGATAGGAGTTGCTGACTGCCTCCTCCGATACGAATTTCGGTCACATTACCACGCCGGATATTCAGCGGATCATCGACAATCTGGCGCCGCCAGCGCCAGTCCAGCGTTAAAGCTTCATTAATCTGATTGATTGCGCCCGCAGGCTGTTTATTTTCTCGTTGCCAATTCAATCCAAACTGCATTTGAATTTCTGGCGTCTGATAATTGCGCGTCATACCAATTTTTTGCTCATTCGTCTTCAAATTCTGAATATCAGTCATTTGCAGACTGGTGATCAATGAATAATTGATATTATTTTGATCGGGGAGTGTGTCAATGCCAGCAAAAAAGGTTTGGCGTTTTTGCTCCAGACGTAGCATGCTCGTCAAATTCCAGGGACGATCCAGGAAATTATGATTACGATAATTGATTTCACCCCGTGCCCCGTTGTTCGAGCTGTAACCGCCACCGAATGCAAAACGCTGCGATTACGCTTCAGTCAAAACGACTTGAACAGGAATAGATTTATGTTGGGACGTGTCGGGAGAAATATTGACGGAGACCGTGTTAAATTGCGGCGCTTTTTGAAGTGCAATCTGAAAAAGATGCAGTAATTCGCGTCGATACGCGTCGCCTGTTTTAAATGGTGCGAGATTCGTGATCAAAGTCTGATCATAACGTTCTAATCCGGTTATTTGTATCGCACCCAAATAAAAAACGGGTCCGGAATCAATGATTATGGAAAGATCAGCGCGCGCATGATCAGGATCAATCGTTGCCTGGCTGGTAACAATATTCGCCGCTGCAAAATCTTCTTGTGTTAGGTCAGATAATAAAATCGCTTTTGCTTTTGCTTGTTCCCATTCGGAAGTACGGAAGGGTGAGTCCGTTTTCAAAGGCCATGTGGCACGAAGTTGTTCAATGCGTTTCTGGTATTTAGCGTCTTCTTGTATGATTTCACCGCGAAACACGATGGAGACTTCACCAATGCGCATTAATACGCCGGGATCGACTCGGATTTCGGGTTTTGTAACTGCGCCTTGAGTCTGATGCGACAATGTAATTACGGGCGAGAAATAACCTTCTGTTGCCAGTAAGCTGCGAATTTCTTTTTGTGCGCGATACAGGAAAGTCTTTTCGGCAGTACTGTCAGCAAAGGGCTCTGTTGGGAGTTTAAAGTACTTTGCAAGAAATTCTTTAATAGTATCCGGCGCTGACAATATCACGGCTGTTGAATTTTTTGTGACATCGAATGATTCTTGCGCCAGAGTGATACCAGGTATGATTGCGATGAGCAGCAGGATTGTTGACCAGAATCGAATATAACAATAATCAATTTTTGATGGGGTGCTTGACATAGTAACTCGATCTAAAACCGGCTACGGCCTCAGTCTAAATAGCGTCCTTTCGTATTTTTATGGTTAATACAGTGTACCTTTATCAAAAGAAGTTTAACAAAAACTCCATGTTGGACTGTTTGAACCTTGCAATATCACCAATTACTTTGATTCCCACTCATGACGAATGATTCTTTAACGCAGCACCGCAATACGCTGGATACTTTTGATTGTACGCAATGCACACGCTTGTCGGATTTCTTGCAATCCGTAAAAACTAAGCACCCGGATTATCATGCACGACCCGTTAGTGCTTTTGGGGATAGGTATCCGAAACTGTTGATAATTGGTCTGGCACCTGGTATGCACGGCGCCAATCGGACAGGACGGCCATTTACCGGTGATTTTGCGGGAATTTTACTGTACCAGACATTGCATAAATTTGGTTTTGCCACTCGACCCGAATCCATTTCTGCGGATGATGGGCTGCAACTGCTCGGATGCCGTATCACCAATGCAGTCAAGTGCCTGCCGCCGGAAAATAAGCCCGTTCCTCAGGAGATTAAGCAATGTAACCACTATCTGACAGGTGAGATCAACGAATTTGTTCAAAATGACGGCACGGCATTACTTGCCCTTGGGACAGTCGCGCATCAAGCGGCATTAATGAGTGCGTGCCTTAAACTAAAAGATTATCCGTTCGGTCATGGCGCCGTTCATCATTTGCCGCTTGAGAATGGTTTGAAACTTTATGACAGTTATCATTGCAGTCGCTACAATACACAGACCAAACGTTTGACAGCAGAAATGTTTGAACAAGTATTTGAAAAAATTGTTACTGACATGAACCGCTAAGAATATCACTAAAAACCAAAGGAGAAATTTTATATGCCCTATGTCAATATCCGCGTTGCCGGAACATTAACGCGTGAACAGAAAAAGCAAATTGCCGCAGAGCTGATCGATACCCTGGAACGCATCGCCAAGAAGCCGAAATCCTATACGTATATCAGTTTTGATGAGATTCCTGATGAAAATTGGGCGATTGCAGGAAAATTACTCGGTAGTCAGGATTAAGCAATTTGTCGAACACCGATTTTGATGCAAAGGATTTTTGTGTAAATTTACCGCATCAGCCGGGTGTTTATCGCATGATAAATGCCAAAGGCGAAGTGATCTATGTCGGAAAGGCGATTAATCTTAAGAAGCGCGTCTCTTCCTACTTTCAGAAGACTAATCTGGGGCCCAGAACCCAGCTTATGGTTTCGCAAGTGACCGGTATTGAAACAACGGTCACTCGCTCCGAAGCCGAAGCGCTGTTACTTGAAAATAATTTAATCAAGAGCCTGAAGCCGCGCTATAACATAATATTCCGGGATGATAAATCCTATCCCTATGTGATTCTGAGTGGTCACAGTTTTCCCCGGTTGGGATTTTACCGCGGTGCGCTGGATAAAACGCATCAGTATTTTGGGCCCTATCCGAATGCCGGTATAGTCCGGGAAAGCATACAATTATTACAAAAAATATTCCGCTTACGTACCTGCGAGGACAGCGTTTTCAGTAACCGGACAAGGCCTTGCTTACTGTTTCAGATCAAGCGATGCAGCGGCCCGTGTATCGGCCAGCTTTCTCAGCAGGCGTATCAAAATGACGTAAAAAACGCCGAGTTGTTTTTACAAGGCAAGCAAACTGAAGTGATGGAAGTCATTTCAGTCAAGATGCAACAGGCTGCAGATCGCATGGAGTATGAGCAGGCAGCCGCATTGCGGGATCAGATTCAAGCCTTACGCAGAATCCGGGAAAAACAGTTTGTCGACAGCGGGAAAGCGCTCGATGCGGATGTCGTTGCCTGTGTACTGATGAACGATGGTTCAGGAAAAGTATGCGTCAACTTAGCCATGATCAGGGGAGGGAGGCACCTGGGAGACAAGAGTTTTTTTCCACAAAACGCGGATGATTGTACCGCAGCAGCCGTTGTTGAAGCATTCCTGGCGCAGCATTATCTGAACAGAAGCGTACCGCCTCTGATTATTCTGAGCGAAAAAATTGAGCGCGAAGCAATACAGGATCTGTTAACTGAGCAATGCGGGCATAAAATTACGATTAACTTGAATCCGACCGGGGAAAAACGCGTATGGCTCGATATGGCAACCGAGAATGCGCATCTGGCACTGAAACAAATGATGAGCCGGCACGCCAGTCAGGAAAAGCGTTTATTGGCATTGCAGCAGGAATTGCAGATGCCCGGCTTGAACCGGATTGAATGTTTCGATATCAGTCATACCCTGGGTGAAGCTACCGTTGCATCCTGTGTTGTGTACGATAATTTTTCTATGCGTAATAATGAGTATCGCCGTTATAACATCGATGGGATTACCCCCGGTGATGATTATGCTGCCATGCGCGAGGCGCTGACCCGGCGCTACCAGAAGATTGTTAGCGGAGAGGGGCAGTTACCCGATCTGATTCTGATCGATGGTGGAAAAGGGCAAGTCACGGCAGCGCAGGAAGCCTTGCAAGAACTCGGTATTTCTGACGCCAATCTATTGGGTGTGGCCAAAGGGGAAGAACGTAAACCCGGTTTAGAGCAATTGATTTCTCCCGCACTGGAAAAGCCGTTACAATTGCCCAGTGAGCATGCGGCGCTACATCTGATTCAGCAGATTCGTGATGAAGCGCACCGGTTTGCGATCCAAGGTCATCGTGGCAGACGCGGCAAAGCCAGAACCAGTTCCAGTCTGGAAAATATCAGCGGCGTCGGTACTAAACGCAGGCAACGCCTGTTAGGCCGATTTGGCGGATTGAAAGGAGTGTTAACCGCGAGTATTGAAGAATTGCAACAAACAGAGGGAATTAGCCGGAAGCTGGCAGAAAAGATATATAAAGAAATACATTAATGATTAATTTTTGTTACCAATCCAAATCGCTACCCATTTAATCAATCAGTATCAGCTACGATCATGCCTTACAATCTACCTAATCTGCTCACATGGCTACGGATACTCGCCATCCCGTTATTTGTCGGTATTTTTTATTTGCCCCCCGCCTGGTTATCGCCAGACAATCAGAATTTGGTGGCCACGCTGATTTTTGCCGGTGCAGCCATCACAGACTGGCTTGATGGTTATTTGGCGCGTGTTTTAAATCAAGCCTCTGAGTTTGGGGCTTTTCTTGATCCGGTAGCTGACAAACTGATGGTTTCAGCGGCATTGATTGTGCTGGTTTATCTTGGGCGGCTGGATGCCCCGATTGCCTTAATCATCATCGGACGCGAAATTACCGTTTCGGCGTTACGCGAGTGGATGGCACAAATCGGTCAATCCAGAAGTGTTGCGGTATCTTTCCTGGGTAAAATCAAGACGACTTCACAAATGGTCGCCATCCCTTTGCTACTTTATCATGAGCGCATCGGTGAGAATTTTGATTCGCAAGAAATAGGCACGTGGCTTATTTATATTGCCGCCGTTCTAACCCTATGGTCAATGTTTTATTACTTAAAGGCTGCTATGCCACAGGTGCTCAAGGATGACAGCTAGATTCCTTACTTACCACTTATTTGCCGCAAGCGGTAAACGATGAAAATTTTGATTGATGCGGATGCTTGTCCCGGCGTAATCAAAGAAATTCTTTTCAGAGCTGCTGAGAGAACCAAACGGCATTTGGTATTGGTCGCAAATCGTCCGGTATATATACCGCCATCACAATTTATTCGAATGCACCAGGTGGAATCTGGATTTGATGTGGCGGATAACGAAATTGTCAAAAGACTGGTAAAAGGCGATTTGGTGATTACCAGTGATATTCCGCTGGCAGCCGAAGTCATCAAAAAAGAAGGTTTTGTACTGAGTCCTCGTGGTGAGCTATATACCCAGGAAAATATAGGGGCACGATTAAGCATGCGGGATTTTATGGAAGCTTTACGTTCCAGCGGCATTGATACCGGTGGTTTGTCTGCTTTAAATCAAAATGATCGTAAATCATTTGCGAATCAATTGGATAAATTATTAGCACAATAAATTGTGAATATCATTTGCTAGTAACAGTAGGCCACCCTGCTGTTGACAGCAGGGTGGCGATATCGTCATGAATATTATGTATTGGTGATTATTCCATACAGTTTGTCTTTTAATAAGAGACGTTTCTTTTTCAGTTCTTCCACATATTCATCCGTTGTATTTTCGACGCCTTCCTCGATTCTGAGAATTTCTCGATTGAGGTCATGATATTCCTCAAACAGATGTGCGAAATGACTGTTATTGATCTTCAGATCATGGATGCGGTCATAATATTCTGGGAATTCATGGTGTAAATCATGTTTCTCGATCATTGGCTGGCTCCTTATTATAGTTCTCGTTTAAATGATCATGTTGAGCTGATTACGAAGAGTAAATACTGATCTAAATCAAAATTCAAGTGGGTCTATATCCAGTACCCAGCGCACTTTATGAGCAGGCAATGTATTAATTCGCGTATACCATTCGGCCATAAACGCTTGTAATTGCCTACGTGAGGATGATTGTATCAGTAAGTGCGCGCGCTCCAAACCTTTTAAACGCAGCATTTGCGCAGGTACCGGATCAAATAGTTCAACGTAACAGGGCGGATTGGCAAGCTTGGCAGCTTGCTTAAGAAAATCCAGCACGATCGCAATGTTGTGGGCTTCCGCGCGCAATAAGGCTTGATAGACGAAAGGCGGGAATCCGGCTGTTTTTCTTTCCGCCAGCAGGGTTTCTGCCAGTGCATCATAATCGTGTTTCTGCAAGGCATGGTACAGGGGATGATCAGGAAATTCGGTTTGAATGAGTACGTGACCGGCAACATTCGCACGCCCTGCACGGCCAGCGACTTGCATCAGTTGTGCAAACAAGCGTTCACTGGCACGAAAGTCGGTACTGTACAGCGAAGTATCGGCGTTCAGGATGCCGACCAATGACAGATTCGGGAAATCATGCCCTTTGGCGAGTAGTTGTGTGCCGACCAGAATATCCACTTCTTGCGCATGGATCGCATGCAGAATGTCTTGCCAAGCATTTTTACGGCGTATGCTGTCCCGGTCGATGCGTAAAATCCGTGCGGTTGGGAAATGCGCTGTCAAAGTTTCTTCCACGCGCTGCGTGCCTTGTCCGAAAGGCGCAATATCCTGATTGCCACAGTGCGGACAAGCGCGTGGAAAGTTTTCCCGGTGGCCGCAATGGTGACAGCATAGTTTTTTATCGCGTAAATGAACGACCAGACGGCTGGAACAACGCTGGCAGATGGCTGTCCAGGCACAGGCTTTGCACAGAAGTACCGGTGCATAGCCGCGCCGGTTGATAAAAACGAGACTCTGGTGTTTTTCTGCCAGACACTTGTCCAACGCTTTGATGAGCGGTTCGGATAAGCCTTCCTGAACTTTGTTGGTGCGAGTGTCAATGCATTGAATCAGGGGAAGCGCGGCGTTTTTGATGGCGCGGGATAGCAGGCGAACGCTGCGATAGCGGCCATTGAGTGCGTTGTAATAACTTTCCAATGAAGGGGTGGCAGACCCCAGTACCACCGGAATATTATTTTCTCTGGCACGAAAAATTGCCAAATCACGTGCGGAATAACGTAGTCCATCTTGTTGTTTAAAGGAGCTGTCTTGTTCTTCATCGACGATGACCAATCCCAGATCGGGTAATGGGGTGAAAATAGCCAGGCGCGTGCCCAATATGATTTTAGCTTCACCGCGTTGCGCCTGTAACCAACCGGTTAGCCGTTCCGTATCGTTGAGTCCGCTATGCAAACTGACCAAATGGATAGTGGGGAAACATGCACGAAAGACGGCTTCCAGTTGTGGCGTTAAGCTGATTTCTGGAATGAGTATCAGTGCCTGCATATCTTGAGCAAGCACGTGTGCAATGATTCTGAGATAAACCTCGGTCTTGCCGCTACCGGTAACGCCATGCAGCAGCCAGGTATTGAATTGTTTTATATCAGTTGTGATGGCGTTAACAGCAATTTCCTGCTCGGTGGTCAACGTTGGGATTGCTGCAGTTTTTTTCACCGCAGGTGTAGGAATGGGTATTGCCGACACCCATTTCAGTTGTATCCATTCCTGTAACAACTTGCCAGAGCGCGGCGAGATTTGTTTTGCCTGGAGATTGCTTAGCGCCGTCGTGTGTTGGAGTTCAGCGAGTAAGCGGCGAGCTACACGCTGACGTGCTGGAATACTGGATAAATCAATTTGTTTTCCAGATTCGGTAAGGCTGAATTGAAGATTGTTCGAAGATTCTTTCAGTTTTACCGGTTTGTTGCTACGTAGCTTGGCGGGCAAGCCGTTCATGACAACCATGCCAAGCGGGTGATGATAATAGTGGCTGCAGAAATTAAATAAATCTAGCAATGCAGCCGGTAAGGGTTTTATTTCCCTGAAAATACAATGTGCTGATTTAAGTTTCTCAGCGGGGATTTGCGTTTCGGAATTGACCGCGATGATGACACCGGTTATCCGTTTCTTTCCGAAAGGTACGCAGACACGCAAGCCGATATCGTGTTGGGTTGCGTCATTTGATTGATAATCAAACAATGTGTCGACTGGAACGTTAAGTGCGACACGAATGATAGGCATAAGCGATGTTAAGGTAGATTGATCCGGAGCGATTAAAGCTTTCTTACTACCTCAGAAATAATTAACTCACCGGCAATCCGCGCAATACCGGTGAGTTTTTTGGATTATTAGTAACCGCGTTATCTGGAAACCCGATAAACCGTTACCGATTCGTTTCCTGGCTTGTCGAGTTTGGCGGTATTTCCATCTGAATTGATCGAAAAGCCAATTGCCGTATTGTTGTCCAGATCAGAAAAACCGGCGCATCCATTGGTGTTATACGTGAAACTGGATAAGTTTAGCTTGCTAGCACCTTTGTTATACGCGTAGGAAGCAAACTCGATACCGGGTTTCCCGCATTTTGCTTGTTCTGCCCGCTGCGTAGCGCCAGTTGGGTCAATCATTAGGAATTTGCCGTTTGGAAAGAAAACCAAAGTTTGTGTTTCGATGGCATGATCATCATAGGCCCAAGCGCCGATGATACCGGACGCGTCGTTATCTATTTTTGCGTAGCGTGTTTCTTTGACTTCTTTTTCTACCACTTCATTTTCATCGCTTATCTGAATTGGTTTGGCGATATGGAACAATTCGCCAAACACACTGCTTTCTGCACGCGCTCTTTGCACAATGACGATGTCGGAATTGATCAACTCAAAGCCATCGGTGCGAACTCGCCGGGTTGGGCCAGGATTGGAAAATCCAGCCTTCAGGTTGGTGTCAACGGATGGTTTTCCAGTCAGTTTGAATCCACGGGTATCAAATTCTTCTGCAACAGCAACACCGTATTCAACACCGGACTGGAAAATGGTGCGGCCGCCGCAAACACGGTTTTCATCACAGGAATCATCCGGTCTGGCATCACCCTGTAGATATTCTCCGCTGCTGTCAGCAGCAATTCGCAGCACGCTGGCCGTTGTATTGTCATAGCTAACCCAGATTTGGGCACTGAGGAGAGCGGTACCTTGTGAAAGGAAATGCGTGCGGGCTTCTTCAACTGTTCTGACACTACCTTCAATACCACTGGCTTCCATAATGCCCTTTAAATTAGCCGCATCGGAAAATGTCTCTGGGTCACTTTCCAAGTTGATCGATGATTTGACAGCGGCAGCTGCTTCGCTCGAAATGGCGATGCCGTTTGAAAGATCGCTATCGGAATCGAGAGATTGCAGCAGAATCAGCAGATTCTGTAACTTATTATCACTGCCATTGGCCAATTCGATCGGCGTCACTATTTGTGAACCCGGAATATTACCCAATGTCAAACCACCCAGTTTAAATTCGATTTTGTCACCATGATTAAAATTAAAAATGCCTTTATCATTGGTTAAGCCCGATTTTCCGGAAGATGCGGCATAGGATACGCCGGAGACAGGGGAGTCAACCAAAATACCGGTTGCTGGGCCGGTAGGCATGGTTCTATTAGCCGTCGTCGCTGATGATGAGGATGACGATGCGGCTGATTTCTCATTGCCGCTGTCACAGGCTGTTAGTCCAACAATAAGTAGGGTGGATAATACGGGTATCCAGGAATTCTTTCTTAACAGGGGTGTGAATTTCATTAAAGAGACTCTCTTTTTGATTAATTAAATAATTCAATCTTGTACAATTCGCAATTTTGTACGCTTAACGTGTAAATGGATACTAATATTTTACTACCAAAAGATTGCTATTATAGCGAAGCATTCAATTTTTCTTTCCTGGCTTGCTTAAATAGGTTTTAAATTTTTGTCTTTTCGTGTATTTTCGCCGCTAAATTTTTATTCGGGGGATATAAGGTATTTATATGTCTAACATGGCTGAGATCTCACAACTGACAGAGATGTCAGTACAGCTCCCTATCGATTGGTACGTGGATCCAAAAATTCTGGAGACTGAAAAACGTATCCTTTTTGATCAGGGTCCTGGCTACGTGGGGCATGAAGTGATGGTACCCAATGTTGGGGATTATTATGTGCCAGAATGGATGAACAATGCCAAGGTGCTGGTACGTAATGCACAAGGTATTGAATTACTTTCTAATGTTTGTCGTCATCGGCAAGCGCTTTTGTTAAAAGGTAGAAGCAGTACCAAGAATATAGTGTGTCCCATTCATCGCTGGACTTATGCACTGGATGGCAAATTGCTCGGTGCACCGCATTTTAAACAAAATCCTTGTCTTAATCTGGATAAGACACCACTGCAAAATTGGAATGGTTTGTTATTTAATGGCAACCGCAAGGTTTCGCAGGATATGGCTAAATTGAGTGTGCTGAAGGATTTTGATTTTTCCGGTTATCTGCTGGATCGTATCCAAATTGATGAATATCAGTGTAACTGGAAAACCTTTATTGAGGTGTATCTGGAAGATTATCACGTCGATCCATTTCATCCGGGTTTGAGTCATTTTGTGAATATCGAGCAACTCGATTGGGAGTTTGGCGATTGGTATAGTGTACAAAAGATAGCAATCGATAATGCACGCTTTCAGCGGCCAGGTAGTCCGGTTTATGCCAAATGGCATGAACAGGTGCTACAACAAACGGAAGGAAAGACGCCGCCGCATGGTGCCATATGGTTGCTGTATTACCCCAATATCATGCTGGAATGGTATCCCCATACCTTGATAGTCAGCACAATACTTCCTACTGGCGCTGAAAGTTGCACGAACGTGGTGGAGTTTTATTACCCGGAAGAAATCGCATTATTTGAGCGTGATTTTGTTGAAGCGGAACAGGCTGCTTATAAAGAAACCGCTCTTGAAGATGATGAGATCTGTAAATTAATGACCGCCGGACGGCGAGTGTTATACGATCAGAACCGCAATGAAACGGGGCCGTACCAAATCCCGATGGAGGCGGGGATGGAACATTTTCATCAATTCTTGCAACGAGAAATCGGACCGTATGTTTGATCATCAGCTAACTGCAATTTCTGTATTCTAGGAAAGGCCAACGCGTGCGCTCGCTGTGGATGCTGGTGGCCGCATTTATGTTTGCTTGCATGGGCGTGCTGGTCAAACTGGGGGCTGCCTATTTTTCCAGTACCGAACTGGTGTTTTACCGCTCGTTGTTTGGTGTCTGGATGACTTATCTGATCCTCCGTTACTATCGCCTCTCGGTGTGCACGCCGCATTGGCGGATTCATTGTTGGCGGGGGACTTCCGGTCTGATCAGCCTGTTGATGTTCTTTTATTGCCTGACGCAATTGCCTTTGGCAACGGCGATTTCATTGAATTACACCTGGCCACTTTTCGTAGCGCTATTTTCCGCGTTGATTCTGAAAGAACATATCCATTGGCCGTTAATTTGCACTATTTTGCTTGGCTTCGCCGGAGTTATTTTGCTGATGCAGCCGACGTTACCAGAAGATCATTGGGTTGCCAGTCTGATGGGTATGGCTTCGGGTTTTTTTGCAGCAATTGTATATATCAATGTCAAACAACTGGGCAATCTGGGCGAAACGGAATGGCTCGTGGTATTTTATTTCACATTGATCAGTACGCTGATTACCGGGATAGGGTTGCTGTTCACCACATTCAGTCCGGTAACCTGGCCCGGCTTGTTGCTGTTGCTGGGAATCGGTGTGACCGCGACATTGGCGCAACTCGCCATGACGCGTGCGTACCATAAAGGTGTAACACTGATCGTAACTTCGCTAGGTTATAGTACGGTATTGTTTGCCAGTCTTTGGGGTATCTTGGTGTGGAACGAGCTGTTGTCACCCATTGCGTGGTTGGGTATGGGATTGATTATTCTCGGCGGATCACTCAGCGGTTTTTTGAGTGTTAAGCGGGCTCCTTCTGTTGCACAAAAGTGACTGCGCGACGGATTGCCCGGAAGCAAAATTTGCACCATCTCGTTTAATTGCCTATGATGAGCTTGTTATCATTTGAGGTGAAATCATGATTACTATTCAGAAGAAAGGCAATCTTGTTATTGTTGCAGTCATTGGTGAATTTACGTTAACGGACTATAACGAATTTGAGCAGCAGGTGCTTTACCAATCGCACTTTGAAGGGGAAGCAAACCTTTTATTTGATTGGCGCGACATGTTGGATTACACTGTGGATGTAGCCTGGGAAGAAATCAAATTTATGCGTGATCACGGCAGTGAGTTTAACCGGGTGGCTATTGTTACTGATGACGAATGGCAAGCGTGGGGTGCTTGGGTTTCTAATTTGTTTACCAATGCGAACGTATTGGTGTTCCATAACTATGAAGAAGCCGAGGAATGGGCATCTGATAGCGTGAATAGTTGACGCGCTGCGCATAATCGCCGGATGTGCTGTATCAAAGCATCACACCTTAGCTACAGCACATTCGGGTTCGATGATTCGGTCACTTTAAAAAATGTTAACCGGTAAGAAAAAATCGCATGGATGAGTTTGTTTTTGCCAGAGTGTTGCATGTCTTGGGTGTGGTATTGTGGGTTGGCGGTGTTGCAATGGTGGCCACCGTACTGTTGCCTACTTTGGCGCGCATGCAATCACCTACGGAAGCGATGGAATTTTTTGTTCGATTCAGACAACGATTTGCTGCCCAAGTGCGCTATACCACATTAATCGTTGGTCTGAGCGGTTTTTACATGGTGTATGTACTGGATGCCTGGCAGCGTTTCACGCAATGGCAATATTGGTGGATGCACACGATGGTTTTGATCTGGCTGTTGTTTAGTGTGATGTTATTTGTCATGGAGCCGCGCGGCCAGCGTCAGCAAGCTACTGCGCCGGTGCAAACAAATGTTTCGGCGGAAACATTTGTCAAAATTCAGCGTAAACATCTGTTTTTATTAATTCTGAGCTTGATCACCATTGCCGGTGCCGTGGCAGGCAGTCATGGCTGGTTGATAGCCGGAGGCTGAGCATGAGCTACGCAGTGCTAAAACTGATCCATGTCGGTAGCGTTATTGTGAGTTATGCGTTGTTCTTCTTGCGTGGCGTCTGGTTGATGCAAGACTCGGAGAAGCTACGCCAGCGTTGGATAAAAATCCTGCCGCATATCGTGGATACTATTCTACTGACCAGCGCCATTGCATTGGCAATAACTATTCAGCAAAATCCGCTCGATAATTCCTGGTTAACTGCCAAAGTAACCGGCTTGTTGCTCTATATCGGTCTTGGCATGATAGCAATCCGCTTCGGTAAAACCCGGAGAACAAAAATTAAGGCCTGGATTGCGGCGCAGTGTGTATTTATTTATATCGTACTGGTTGCCTTGACCAAAAGCCCGGTGTTAGGCCTCTGATTATAAAACTTGCAAGACTGTCTTATCCTGAAAATACCCTGAAAACCGATGGATTTCTCCTATTTTCGTCTTGAAAAGGCCGGTCGGGGCCAAGCGCAAGCGATAACTGATCTGGTTAACCTGACTTACCGCGGGGAAACCGGCTGGACCAGGGAAACGCATATTATCCAAGGCGACAGAACCAATCGGCAGGAAGTGGAAACGGCGATGACTGCTCCCGACGCACAGTTCTTTATCATCAATCAACCGCAAAATCTGGCTTCCTGTATCTACATCGCCAAAGAAAACGACTCTGCGTATATCGGCTTTTTCTCAGTTCACCCCAGTCTGCAAGGAAAAGGACTCGGTAAGTATGTGCTCGAGCAGGCGGAAACCTTTGCTTTAAGCACTCTGGGCGTACACAAGTTTGTTATGTTCGTGATATCGCAACGTCCGGAATTAATAGCGTTTTATCAACGTAGAGGCTATTCGCGCACCAGTAGAGTTGAAACTTACCCATTGCATTTGGGTATTGGTGTGCCAAAAGTCTCTGGATTAACCATCGAATATCTAGAGAAGGTTATTTGATCCATTGCTGTTTAATCAATGCGCTATGTGCGGATTGCTGCAGCATTCCCCACATTCTTCTTAGCTATGCAGTAATCAACTGTTGAAATTATCTTGTTTTTTCAAGTGACATTAGGAAACAAGGGTTGGTGTAACGTTCTGACTGAGATGATCAATCATTCTATGTCACCCCAGATAACTAGCAAGATAGCGTGTTGCTACATCATGGAACTTCGCCATCCATTGCCTGAGCCGACTGCCATAAACATTAACATCCTGAATGTGAAAAACATCGCTGATAACTCATTGACCTGCGGCAATGTTGACTGGACGATAAACAATTTTTGCGTTCATGGTGACCTGTCTGTAGGCGGGTGCCATCTGTGTAATAAGTGGCATCTTTGCTTAACAAAAGGATGGACACTGTTCCGATTTGCTCTGCGCTTGTGCCTCGCTTGGTAGCTTTTTCGCTTCGTTAGCGCGCGGCTCTCGGTAAATGGCGTTGTCTCTCAATAGATTCTAGAAAATACATTTCGTCCGCTTCAACACTGCCATTCTTTTTGCCAGGTTAATGGACTATAGTTAAAAAATGGCCTAGTAAAATGGCAACCTTGATGACCGAAAATGGTGTAGTTCTCCGGATATTCAGTGATATAGAAGAAGTCCGTAAAGTCTGGCAAGATTGGTGTTCCCTTCAGAATGACCGAGTTGCCAGTCAAATCCAATATCTCGGCAAATCAGGCCTATCTGAACAGAATATTCCCTGATACGCTTTTCGGTAATTCAACCACATTTGCAATTTTCTGATCGTTATTGATCAGTCCTAACCTTTTCCACTAGTTTCTTGCAGTATATTCCCCCAACCGTAAACAAAGCTCTTAGAATAAGCATCTTGGTCATTCGTTCCGGGTAAGCTTCTATGAGTTTCATTTCTCCGTCAGGACACCTCCTGCAGCAACAAACCACTAAAACAGTTTTAAGCAGCGCAGCCGATAAATCCGGGCTTCCCGCTGGAACGCTGGTGCATGTTGGCGAGAAACATGAATCGGAATGTAAGATTACCGTTACACAATACAATGCGGATACTTTGACGTGCGATAAAATTACTTCGATTGCAGAATTGCAACATTTAAGAAACGCGGAACTGATTACTTGGGTGAATGTGGACGGGCTGAGTGATATCCATATTGTGGAAAGCATCGGCCAGGAATTGAATATTCATCCCCTAGTATTGGAAGATATTTTAAGCACCCACCAGCGCCCCAAACTGGAAGAGTACGAAGATTTTCTTTATATGGTTATCAAAGGCATCAGCCTTAACCAGGGAAAAAACTTTAGCCTGCAATACGAGCAAATCAGTATCCTGCTATTAGCCAATTATGTGATTACCTTTAAAGAAAAGGCTGATGATACATTTGATCCCATATATAACCACCTGCAAAACCGGAATGGCCGGTTGCGGCAGTTTGGCAGCGATTACTTAGCGTACGTTATCCTTGATACGGTAGTTGATGAATATTTTGTTGTAGAAGATAGCTTGGATGATGTTATCGATCCTCTGGAAGATGACATATTGTTCAATTCCAGTAAAGAGATGCTGCAAACCGTACAACAGATACGTCGTGGTTTGATTTCCATGAAACGCAATATTTCTCCACTGCGCGAGTTATTGTCTACAATTCAGCGTATCGATACGCCCTTGTTACAAGAAAGAACGCTGCGTTATTATGGGGATGTTTATGATCATGTGCTACGCGTAACCGACTCACTCGAATCGTATCGAGAAAGGATTTCCGCCATGCATGATATTTATCTTTCCAGCATCAGCAATAAGCTGAATGAAACAATGAAAATCCTGACCATTTTTGCATCCATTTTTATACCATTGACTTTTATCGCCGGTATTTATGGAATGAATTTTGAATACATGCCGGAACTCAAGTGGCGTTGGGCTTATCCGGCGATATGGGTGATTTTTATTACGATTAGCTTAGGGCTGCTCTATTATTTTAAAAAGAAAAAATGGCTATAGTTCTTATCAGTAATGCCCGGCAATTGAGTTGAGTAGATTCTTTCACGGGCATTTTATCAATCGTAGCGTAATCAATTCAGTTTCTGTAATTGTTCACTCAGATTATCAAGTTTTGTATGAAATGCGGTCAAACGATCTTTTTCCTGTGCCACAACGTTTGCCGGAGCACGTTCGACAAAACTTGGGTTTGACAATTTGATTTGCGCTTTGGCTATTTCTGCTTCGATGCGTGTTATTTCTTTGGTCAAACGTTCGCGCTCAGCTTCGATATCGATTTCAATTTTCAGCATTAACTTGAAATCTCTTACGAGGGATACCGGTGCGCCCGCATCGGGTAGTCCATCCTGGAAAATTTCTATGCCGGATAACTTGACCAGAGCCAATAAGTACGGTGAGTAATCCGTCAATATTTGCTGATTTCCGGCTGCCAGCAATGGTACTTTTAATGCTGGTGATAGGTTCATTTCGCTACGCAGTGTGCGGCAGGCATTGATCATCTCTTTCAGTAAATTAATATTCTCAATGGCCTGTGGATCGATAGCCGCGGGATTGGCAATTGGATAAGGCTGGCACATAATGCTCGCACCCGGTTTCCCAGCCAATGGCGCAACTTTTTGCCACAACTCCTCGGTGATAAATGGAATAACCGGATGAGCCAGCCGTAACATAGTTTCCAATACTCGCACCAAGGTACGGCGTGTTGCTCGCTGTATCGAGTCTTGATCACTATTTAACTGTACTTTGGCAAGCTCAACATACCAATCGCAGTATTCATCCCAAACCAATTCGTAAATTTCGCGTGCGGCCAAATCAAAACGGTAATTGCTGAATGCTTGTTCAACCGCCAGCTCTGCTTGCTGTAAACGGCTGATGATCCAATGATCCGCGGCGGAGTAAGTTAATGGTAATGCTTCATCCAATCCGGTATCTTTTCCTTCACAATTCATCATGACATAGCGGGTTGCGTTCCAGAGTTTGTTACAGAAATTTCTGTAACCTTCGCAGCGTTGCATATCAAATTTGATATCTCGCCCATGAGATGCCAGGCTGGCGAATGTAAAGCGCAAGGCGTCGGTCCCAAAAGCCGGGATGCCTTCGGGGAAATGCTTACGAGTATTTTTCTCAATCGACTCGGCTTGTTTCGGATTCATCAATCCTGTCGTGCGCTTTGCAATCAAAGCAGGCAGGGTGATGCCGTCAATCAGATCCAGTGGATCCAGCACATTGCCTTTGGATTTACTCATTTTCTGACCTTCGGCATCACGGATCAGGCCGGTGATGTAAACTTCCCTGAACGGTACCTTGCCGGTGAAATGCAGCGACATCATCACCATGCGTGCGACCCAAAAGAAAATAATGTCAAAGCCGGTGATGAGCACCGAAGTCGGCAGGAAGGTTTTTAGTTCCGGTGTTTCATCCGGCCAACCCAAGGTAGAGAATGGCCAGAGCGCCGATGAGAACCAGGTATCCAGAACATCATCATCTTGTTTCAGATTGTTTTTCCCGGAAAGCTTTTGTGCTTCTTCCAGATTGTACGCAACCGTGATGTTGCCGTCCTCGTCGTACCATGCCGGAATGCGGTGCCCCCACCACAATTGACGGGAAATACACCAGTCCTGAATATTTTCCAACCATTGGTTGTAAACATGTGTCCAATTATCCGGCGTAAATTTCACATCACCTTGCGCGACGACTTCCAAACCACGTTTGGCCAAACCTTCCATCGCGACATACCATTGATCGGTCAGCATCGGTTCAATGATTGTGTTGGTGCGATCACCACGCGGCGCCATGAGTTTATGGGGTTTGGTTTCAACCAGGAAACCTTGTGTTTCCAGATCAGAAATGATCTTTTTTCTGGCGTCAAAACGATCCAGCCCTTGATATTCAGTGGGTGCCAGATCATTAATTTTTCCATCGAGGGTAAAAATATTGATTGGAATCAGATGATGCCGTTGTCCCACCTGGTAATCATTAAAGTCGTGCGCCGGGGTGATTTTTACACAACCTGTGCCAAATTCAAGATCGACATAAGTGTCTACAATGATTGGGATTGTCCGCTCACACAGCGGCAATCGCACATGGCGTCCGATCAGGTGTTGATAACGCGGATCGTCGGGGTGGACGGCAACGGCCACATCCCCCAGCATGGTTTCGGGGCGGGTAGTAGCGACAATTAAAGACTCTGTTTGTTCGGTATGAACGCCATCCGCCTGTTCCAGCGGATAACGAATATGCCACAAGGAACCATTCTCTTCTGTCGCTACCACTTCCAGATCGGAAACCGCTGTTTGCAGTACCGGATCCCAATTCACCAGTCGCTTGCCGCGATAAATGAGTCCTTCGCGATAGAGGCGCACAAAAACTTCAGTGACTGCACGCGATAAAGCGGCATCCATGGTGAAACGTTCGCGCGTCCAGTCGCAGGAAGTGCCCAGGCGCCGCATTTGCCGGGTAATAGTGGAACCGGATTCTTCTTTCCATTGCCATACTTTTTCCAGGAATGCTTCCCGCCCCAACGCGCGACGATCGAGCTTTTGTTGATCCAGTTGACGCTCAACCACAATCTGTGTGGCGATACCCGCATGGTCAGTGCCTGGCTGCCATAATGTGTTATCCCCTAACATACGGTGGTAACGCGTCAACGCATCCATTAAGGTATGCTGGAACGCATGCCCCATATGCAAGGTACCCGTGACATTCGGCGGCGGCAACATAATGCAGTAGGCGGATTGGTCTGTTTCGGCGAGTGGTTTGAAATAGCCAGCCGATTCCCAGATGGAATACCAACGATCTTCAATGCTTTTAGGGTCAAAACTTTTTTCGAGTTCCATGGAATTTAAAGTTGTATTGAATGGTGCAAATAAGACCACCATTATAGCGGATGGCATTTCGGTGCGTATGACAACAAACAAATGCTTCTTTCTATATATCGAGGAGAACTGTCTATGGCGAGAGATTGAAGACGGCGGAGTTGTATACGGGTAGGGTTATTTGATTTGATTTGCCAGGCGAGCTTCCAGTGCATTCGCCAGAGCTTTTCTATCCAAGACATCCATTTCGATGTAGGCGTCTGCCAGCGCGGTATCGAGGATTTGCCGGATGGGCGTCAAGCGCTTCGGTTGCGGTTGTATAACTGCTGGATGGAGTATTACAGCTTCAGTTAACACCGGTATTTTGTTCGCTACGGCGGGCGCTGTATTGTCAACTGGTAACGTAGGGGCAGAAGTGACTATCGTGTTAGGGCCAGCGATTATCCTGCCTTGATTCTGATATTTACTCAGTAAACTACGGAATTTTGCCAATATCTCGGAATCGTCGGTATCTATTGAAGTTTTATCATCATTCATCGTAGAGTGACTCTATTTAATCAATCAAGATTGAAATGTTGTATTTCATAACCGGCATCTTTATAAAAACGGTAGCGCTCACGGGCTGCCAGTTTATCCTCATGAGAAATTCCCGCTATCTCGATGATCCTGTTGAACTGATTGAATACAGGCGGATGTTGTTGGTGCAGATTAAGCAGCACGTCATAATGACTATCCGGTAGGATCTGGTCACTCAAAATAACAGGTGTGACATTGGCCAACTGAGGGTCATCCTGAATAGTACAATGCGGAATAAAACTGGTAGGGGAGAAAGTCCAAAGTAATTCATTGAATTGTTCAAGTACTGTCGCATCAGGTGTGTAAACCATTACTTTCATATTTTGTTTGACAGCCTTGGAGCAAAGCCGGCAGGCTGTTTGTAATTTATCGTTGGATCCCGAATAGAAATAAATTTGAGTCA
The DNA here is from genome assembly GCA_945872825.1 of Nitrosomonas ureae. Classification (GTDB taxonomy): domain Bacteria; phylum Pseudomonadota; class Gammaproteobacteria; order Burkholderiales; family Nitrosomonadaceae; genus Nitrosomonas; species Nitrosomonas ureae_D. The sequence continues at coordinate 9,107 of CAMCBD010000029.1, read as the reverse complement.
TTCTATATTCAATCTGCTTAACGCTTCACTATCAATTCGCATAGCCACCGCGTCATTATTGCTGATTAGTTCGGCGCGCACATGGAATAATTATGCATTATTCCTCATGGGTTTAGGAATTAATCAGCAAGTTTGAGCGCTATGTTAATTGCCTATCTTAGCTTGTGTAATTAAGAATTGCGTCAATAGCGGAACAGGTCGTCCGGTTGAGCCTTTTTCTTTGCCGGATTTCCATGCTGTACCGGCGATATCCAGATGAGCCCAACGGTATTTCTTGGTAAAGCGGGATAAAAAGCAAGCGGCGGTGATGGTTCCTGCGGCTCGTCCCCCAATATTGGCAATATCCGCAAAATTACTTTTCAATAAATCCTGATATTCATCCCACAAAGGCAGTTGCCAGGCGCGGTCAATGGCTTGTTCGCCGGCAGCCAAAAGCTCCTGCGCCAATTTGTCATCGTTGCTGATCAATCCTGTCGTAAAATTCCCGAGCGCGATCACACACGCGCCGGTCAAAGTTGCGATATCAATCACTACTTTCGGATTATAGCGTTCTGCATACGTTAAAGCGTCACACAAAATCAGGCGTCCTTCTGCGTCAGTATTAAGAATCTCGATTGTTTGGCCAGACATGCTGGTTACCACATCGCCCGGCTTTGTTGCTTTACCACCAGGCATATTTTCGGTTGCTGGAATGATCCCAACCACATTAATTGGTAACTTCATTTCGGCAATTGCAAGCAGCGTTCCCAAAACACTGCCGGCACCGCTCATGTCGAATTTCATCTCATCCATTTCTGCAGCGGGTTTGAGTGAAATACCACCGGTATCAAAGGTAACGCCTTTTCCTACCAAAACAATTGGGCTTTCTTTTTTGCCCGATCCTTGGTATTCCAGCACAATCAATTTTGCTGGTTGCTCGCTACCTCGCGCGACGGCGAGAAGAGAACCCATGCCTAGCTTTTCCATATCTTTTTCTTCAAGTACAGATGCTTTGAGTTTGTGGGTTTTGGCAAGATCTTTAGCTTGTTTGGCCAGATATGTGGGTGTGCAAATATTCGGTGCAAGATTGCCCAGATCTTTCGCCAGATTCATGCCATGTGTTATCGCCAGGCTTTGCTGCACGGATTCTTCGCAGGCCGCCAACTCAGTACGGTTATCAATGCACAATACTAGCTTGCGTAAACTACGCGGACTGTTTTCCGGCTTACTTTTAAGCTGATCAAACCGGTAGTTGCTGTTGCTTGCGGTGATGACAATTTGTGATACTTTCCATGGATTTTCCCGTTCCTTGATTGGGAAGTCGGATAAAAACAGCGTTGCATCGGTAACGGCTGTTTTTTGTAAGGTATTTAAAGTAGTATTGATTGCAGACAGAAATGTTTTTTCCTTGAATTCCTGTTCCTTGCCTAATCCAATCAATAAAACCCTTTTAAACAGCGTATCTGGAACATTATGCAATAACAGCGCGGTGTTGGCCTTGCCATCCATATCGCCCAACGCAAGTATGTTTTTAATATACCCTTGGGTGATTTTATCCAGAATCTTGGCTGAATCGGTCAATTTTTTTGATTCAAAAATACCCACTACTACACAGGCTCCACGTTGTTTCTCCGGGGTTCCTACTTTTATTCCAAAATCCACTTCAGACTCCTTTTTTAGAAATTATTTTTAAGTAATTCATTTGTGTCGTTTGTTTTTTGGCACTTTTGTAGCCGAATTGTTTCAAATAATCAAAACAATTTATACGAAAGATTAATAGCATAACATCTGCTTAATTGAAAGAATGAATACTTGCTAATGGTATAAGGTATAAAACACAAAAAATATACAAGTTACTACAAATATATCTTATGAAATTAATTGAATATGTTATCTTTATATGATTCAAAAAACAGAATCGTTCATACTTTCAATAATATATAAGTGTTACCTAATAATAAGGATAATAAGTGATTGATGATACATTGAAAAGACGACTAGATTATTGCACCACGCTGCCAAGCTTACCTGCGGTTGCCGTCAAAATAATCGAAATGGCTAATGATCCTGATGCCGATATCAGGACAGTTTGTGAATATATTTCTTTGGATCCGGTTCTCGCAGCAAAATTACTTCGCACAGCCAATACCCCTTTGTATAAATCGCGCCGGGTTGCAACGAATATCCGGCAAGCTGTCAGCATTCTTGGAACACATACCGTTCTTGTCATTGCGTTATCCTTCTCATTAGCCAATTCACTCATGACGACGCCTTTGTCAAATAGTAGTGCTGCTTTTGACAGTAATATTTTCTGGCGCCGGTCGATTACATCAGCGCTTGCCAGTCGCGCACTTGGGGAAAAGCTTGAGCTGAATTTTCTGGATGATTTATTTCTGGCCGGGTTAATACAGGAAATTGGTATTCTTGCCTATTGGGTCATCATGCCTGAAGAATATGGCAAAATCTTTGCATCGATTCCTGATCATGACGAATTACTTGAAATGGAACGTGAAACTTTTGGAGCTGGGCATGATGAATTGGGTTACGCGCTTCTCAAAAAATGGCATATTCCGGATTATATCGCCTTATCCTGTATCAACAGTCACTCCCAACCAGAACCCCAAAATTTAGGGCCAACACTTCAATCCTGTTTGGCTGTATCCCGTTACTTAGCCGATTATTTTCTATATCCGAATGAAGCTGGAAAAATGATCGCGTTGAATAAAGCGACACAAGATTGGCTTGGACTTGATCCTTCTGCACTCATTGATGTCATCAAAATTATGGAAGTTGGATTGAGTGCTGTGGAGGAGCTTTTTGAAATGACTATTCACCATCCGTGCGAAGTAACGGGAATTCTGGCAGAAGCCAAAGAATTATTGATGATACACAACCTATCCAGAATGAAGGATTTGGAAGATAAATCGCAGCGTGATGGATTAACCGGAGCTTACAACCGGACCTATTTCGATGAAACTTTGCGGCGCGAATTTAACCTAGCCATGCAATACAATCTGCCTTTGACTATCGCTATTATTGACCTTGATCATTTTAAGAATGTTAATGATACTTATGGGCATGTTGCAGGGGACTCATTATTGGCCACTGTCGTAAAAACACTTTTCGATCAAATTCGTCAAGATGACACGCTGAGCCATTATGGTGGTGAAGAATTTGCTTTGATTCTTCCAGGTACAACACTTGCTGCCTCAAGAACGCTAATTTCTCGTTTGAAAGATTCCATTGAAGCGATTGCGTATAAATTTGATGGGGGCATTACAATCCAAATCACTGCTTCCATCGGTGTTGCTTCTTATTATGAAAATGCAATACATTTCCAGGAACCGAGAGATCTAATCAAAGCCGCTGACTATGCGCTGTATGCTGCCAAACATGCCGGCCGCAATCAGATTATGGAGTGGAGTGCTAGTTAAGCTTTTCATAACTCAAGCTGTTTTGCATTAAAGAAAATCATAAACCACATGAATCTGATCATTCAAGGACTGGATGTCAATAATAGCGACTTGCGGGCTTTAGCAAAGCTATCCCAAGCAGATGCGATAGAGCGGATTACCGGCCAAGCTTTCCGATTGACAAATGCCACTCATTCCAATGATGTTTCAGAATATTGCACACAAGCCGAATTGGATTTTGCTTTTGTAAACGCTGGCCTAAAGCTTACCGATTTTAAATTAATTGCGATGGATATGGATTCTACGTTATTGGCTATTGAATCTATTGATGAAATTGCTGATATGCACGACATAAAATCCCAAGTAGCAGCCATTACGTTGCAAACCATGCGGGGCGAAATAAGTTTTGAAGAGAGCCTCACCCGTCGCACTGCTTTGTTGCGAGGCTTGCATCACGATGCACTGCAAAAAGTCTATGACGAACGTGTCAAACTTAATCCCGGTGCTGAAAAAATGTTGCAACAAGCCAAACTAGCCGGGTTAAAAACGATGGTTATTTCTGGCGGTTTCACATTTTTCACCGATCGGATTAAAACTAGATTGGAGTTTGATTTCGCGGCAGCCAATGTGCTGGGGATTGAAGACAATAGACTGACAGGAAAGGTGGTTGGAGAAATTATCGGCAGACAAGGGAAAGCACAAGTATTAAAACAGGTCCGTGATGAACTGGGTATTAAGCGTGAGCAGATTATTGCTATTGGAGATGGTGCCAATGATCTGGACATGATGACGGAGGCTGGGGTCAGCATTGCATATCATGCTAAACCCATTGTAAGAGATCACGCAACCTATGCGATTGATTATGTCGGATTGGATGGTGTTATCAATTTATTCAAATAAATTGAAACAGCTGACTGTTTGTAAGCCGAATTTAATAGTTCGGTTCATACATCAGCGATTTAACATAGCCAGCCAGATCCTCAGGTAAACTGGAATCCGTCAGTCCTTCTTGAACTGCTACCCGGCAAACAGCGACAGCAATCGCCTGGGATACTTCGCGTACTCGTGTCAATGCCGGATAAACCGCGCCAGTGCGAATTTCCTGCTGTGTAACGGTGTTTGCCAGCACCTCGGCGGCTGCTAAAAACATAGTTTGTGTGACAAGCCGAGCCGAACTTGTGTATATACCCAGGCCTATGCCTGGAAAAATATAAGCATTATTACCTTGAGCGGGTTTAAATAACTGATTGCCGTACTGCACGGCATCAAAAGGACTGCCGCTGGCAAAGATTACTCGCCCATCACTCCATTGATAAGCCTGTTCAGCTGTACACTCTGTATGTGAAGTTGGATTCGATAAAGCAATAATAACCGGGTGCTCATTCACCGTGGCCATTTTACGCACAATGGCCTCATTAAATGTTCCCGCAACACCGGTAGCACCGATCAATACATCGGGTTTGATTTCACCGATAGCATCAACAAAACTGCAAGCGGCATGTTCATGAGCAAATGGTTTGATGCGCGATTTAATAGTTTCATTTGTCGCTGTCACCAATCCTTTTCTGTCGATAAACCATAACCGTTTCTGAGCTTCCGGCTTGCTTAACCCAGCCGCACAGAATGCATCGACCATCAATTCGGCAGTGCCGCCTGCCGCAGAACCGGTGCCCAGGAACATGATATTTAGATCGGAAAACTTCTTTCCAGTAATACGGCATGAAGTATAAATACCTGCCAGTGTCACCGCAGCAGTGCCTTGTATGTCATCATTAAAACAGCGAGCGTGTTTGCCGTACCGGTCTAAAAATTCAAATGCGTGCGGCGTGAGAAAATCCTCAAACTGTATCAAGGCATTCGGAAAGCGAGATTGCACAGCTTTGACAAATTCATCAACCAGTGAGCGGTAGGCATCGCCGCTGATTCGCGGATGGGGATAACCTAAATAAAGCGGGTCTTCACGTATTGGCATGTTATTTGTGCCAACGTCCAGCATGATGGGCATGCATTGTGCCGGATGAATTCCCGCGCAGGCTACATACAGAGCAACTTTGCCGATGGGTATCCCCATACCATTGGCGCCTAAATCCCCTAAACCCAGAATGCGTTCCCCGTCTGTAACAACGATTACGCGAATATCTTCTTCTGGCCAGTTTTTCAGAATTGTTGCAATTTCGCCCCGATCTTCAGGGGTAATATAGAATCCTTGCGGTTTTCTGAAAATATGCGTAAATTCCTTGCATGCCTCCCCGACTGTCGGGGTGTAAACTAAAGGCATGATTTCTTCAATATGGTCGATCATTGTTCGATAGAAAAGCCGCTGATTGCGCTCTAGCAGCGCATTGAGAAAAATATATTTTTCAATAGCAGTACTTTTGCAACGCATGCTGCCCAAAACGCGTTCTATTTGTTTATTGATGCTTGCAACATCATAAGGAAGGAGTCCACGTAAACCATAGCGTTCGCGTTCTTCACGAGTAAATGCAGTTGATTTGGTGAACGCTGGATCAACCAGCAGCGCTTTTCCATATAAATCTTTCATGTTAATTGATACCTCCAGGATAACGGATGGGTCTTGTAATTAACGGTACGATACAAAGTTGCTCAACTGAGTTGGACAATCCAGACAACCAAAGATAAACTTATTTGTCTCAATAGAAAACACTTTCAGTCGTATTTGTAATACATAGAATTTATTTTTTATCTACATTGAGTTGATCATTTAACTAGTAACAACTCTTCATCCAGAGGTAACTTGAAAAAATTATGAGTCAATCACCATTTCCAATACCCGATCCCAGTTTATACACTGAAGAAGAAATAGCACAGCTGGTTCATACCTTTTATGCAAAAGCTAGAAAAGATCCTTCACTGGGTCCTATTTTTGAAGCGCATGTGATCGATTGGGATACTCATTTTGTGCAAATGATCAATTTTTGGTCTGCCCAGTTACGCGGCACCAGCCGATTCCGCGGTGCGCCGATGCCGAAACATATCGCACTTCCTGAGCTTAGCGCAGAGTTATTTGAACGTTGGCTTCAACTTTTCCGGCAAACAACCGAAGAACTAGGTAATCCGAGTTTACAGCAACATGCCAATGCAATTGCTTCATTTATTGCAGGCAGGTTGTGGCAGGGTTATCAAATGAGTAATTACCCGGATAAACAACCCGTAGCGCTTCGTATCGCATAATTTTTTATTGTCCCTATCAAGATTATATTGAAAAGCATCAAAAGCAAAATTATCGTTTTTTCAATGCTAGCCACGCTGATTCCTTCACTGGGGCTGGGTATATTGTCGTTTCAGCAGAATGAAACGATGATCAGTGAGAATGTAACACGCGAGTTGCGTGCCATGGCGAATTATGCCAGCCGGGAATTAGATTTATGGATTAAAGAGCAAATTCTTGTTGTTCGCGAACTTGCAACATCTAAAATTCTTATTGAAGGACTATCTTCAGGATCTCAGTCTCAGAAAAATAAATTTATCAAACAGCAGAAAGCATTAGAACTCTATTTGAAGTCTGTGCATAAGCGATTGGAAACAGTATTGGAATTAACGGTAGTTGATGCCGAAGGTGAAATAATTGCCAGCAACGTGGATTCGCCTTTTTCAGTGAAACTTACTCAAAATTGGGCGCAAGATGCATCCATTCAAGGGGACGTTGTTGTACCGCCACAATGGAGTGCGAATTATGCGACGGCGATAGTGAGTATTTCGGTTCCTGTGTTATCGGTAGATGATTTTATCTTAGGCGCACTGATCGTAACGTTTGATTTACGCAATATTCAAGCAAGTTTAAAAGATAAAATAAAATCACCGCCTGGTGATGTTCTTCTATTAGATGAAGATGGATTCGTCATGTTGGCTAGTGATGTGTCGATTATTAATATCGATACCCCAGTATCGCTTGAGCCTGCTGTATTAAAACGATTGCAGGATAATCCCGGGGAATATGAAGTATTTCATGGACCACGACAGGAAAATGTAGTGGGTTTGGCTTATATGTCCGAGAAACCGCCCATAACAATAATCGCCAACAGAAGTCATAAATTGGTCTATGCTGCTTGGGAGCAGCAGCGTGATCTATACATTGGTCTGATCAGTATCATCATCTTTGTCGTTACTATAATTGCTTTCCGGATGAGTCATGCCATCGTAATTCCTTTACAAAAATTAATTGATGCAACCGAGAGAATTGTAAAGGGTGATCTTAACGTTGAATTAACTAATACACGGCGTGATGAGCTTGGTCAATTGACGCGTATGTTTAATCAGATGACCGACAAGTTACGTCAGAACCAAGCTGAAATTACTGCAGCCAGTGTTGCCATGCAGCAAAAAAATCAGTTATTGGAAACACTATCGGCAACTGATAGCCTGACAGGGCTATATAATCGCAGCAAACTGAATTCAATTATCAGCGAGCAGTTGGCTCGATATGAACGGACAAGGCGTCCTTTCGCTGTACTCATGATAGATGTCGATTATTTCAAAACACTCAATGATAGTCTTGGACATGTTGTCGGTGATGAAATAATAGCCGCGATAGCGAAAAATATTTCACAATGTATTCGCAACATTGATTTTGCTGCGCGTTATGGTGGTGACGAGTTTATGATTATTTTAACTGAGGCGAATGTCGATGAAGCGATGAAGCGATGAAGACAGCGGAACGTATCCGGGTGCATGTGGCCGATGTATACTGCAGTACATTAGATAAAATACTCCGAGTGACACTCAGTATTGGGGTCATTCAAAGTGAATCTCAGGATAAATCTGTAACTTCTCTGCTTTCCAGGGTTGATAGTGCCCTGTATGAAGCCAAACATGCTGGACGTGACCAAGTTTATTGCATACAACCACAATCCAACACTGCAATATAATTTCAGTTATGGATTGTGGTTCTTCTCGATTTCAAGTGTCGTGCTAAGAACCCAGCCTTGATTGCTTTCAGTCTGAACTCGAAGCCACGAGCCTAGACTCGCATTTGCTGTCAATGTCGCATCTTTTTTCAAGGTAGCTAATATTGGTGCACGGGTATTGGGTTCTTTGCGCAAATTGACATTTGCCTTGGTGCGTAATTTTATCGGTGTATGAAATTCGAGTAGAGAATTGTTCTCAATAGATGTTTTCTTATGATTCGAATCGGTTATCAAACCAATTAAATGCTTGGCTTGTGCAATATGATTCATGGCCTGGGCATATTGATCTTTTTCATAAAATACAGATGCAGTTTCTACTAAATGTTGTGCCTGGATCTGCAATATTTGATCTGCTGCAGAAATTTTAACTTGTTTCAGGTGTTCTAATGCCACTTCGATTTCTGCAATTGCCGAGGCTGTGCTCGGTTTTGTCGCTAATCTATGTAGTTTTACCTGTGTGCGAGTAGCTTCTTTATTGACTTCTCGTAGTGCCTGCGCTTGGCTTTGTTGTTGGATTTTCTGACTCTTAATTAACTCATCTTTTTCAGCAATCACTTTCTCCAAGCGCGCGATCTCATTCTTCAAATTTTCATCCTGGGCTACTGTCACCGGTATTGGCTCAATAATTTGAATGGGCATTGGTTTGAAGTGGTACCGCAAAACTGGACAGGTTGTTAAGCTCTGTTATGGACACTATAGAGGATCATAATCATGAGCAAGAAACGCACACAATATTCCAGTGAATTCAAAGCAAAAATAGCGCTGGCTGCGATACGGGGCGATGAAACCA
>CAMCBD010000028.1 GCA_945872825.1 Nitrosomonas ureae | reverse complement strand
AATCCCAGCGCGTATGGCTCAAACTTTGGTACTCCTTCATCTTTGACTCCTCGTCTCGTGGTTGGGACGAGAACGGTACGACGATTGCCGTAACGGTCAAACCTTCAGGAGTCCCCCGGCAGAGCCGGGGGTTTACCTATTATTAATTATTGTTTATGGAGGTTGGCCGGATTTGCAGAAAATCAGGGTATATCGACATGGGTATGTCAATTATTGCATTCTGGTTGGAAAACATTGGTAAACATCGAAGCTGCGTCTTCCGTCATTAATCTCAGAAACGGGAACAATCGTATCGCCGCGCATTGAAACCGCCTCATTCCGTGCAAGATCCGCAAGTTCCCCTGCAACTTTTTCCGGATCACGATTAAATACTATTTTACTTTCAACTTTTGCATTAACTTTCCCTATTTTTTTGCATGGTTCGACGGCTCGGACTGATTGTACCAAACGCACACCTTCGCCGTTCGGAGTAACCTTAACCCATGTACAGGAAGGCTGTATTAAACCAAAACAAACAGCTATAACGATTTTTTTCATAACACAGCCTCATTTAATAAATAGTTGATCTGTTCGAATGCTGAGCGAATTGTTATAACTCAGCGGCTTAAAAAGAACAAGAGGAGTAAATGCATCAGTTGATCTCTATATTAATCTGCTATGTATAGGCCGGTTCACGCGTCTGTTACGGCACCACGCATACCGGAACCATTCCTCAAGCTGGTTAAAGCTTCTTGGCAATCAGGAAAGATTTTAACTATTTGATAAATGGCCAATAAAGAAATACTTTCTTTTTTCTTTGACTAGGTACCAATATCAGTTGTCACTTTGGTGGATACTTGGCTTCAAGTAAGCCATTCAATCGTAGGCTAATCCATCTGCGGGTGGGCATTTCCAGGAAACGATAACTCCAAACTGAGATCGGGAGGACCAAACTTATCAAACAAGCAACGAATAGTAGCGATCCCGCTGCACTACTTTGCAATGGCAGCTCTGTATAGTAATCCCAGTCCTTCTGTGCAATAAACTTGATGAGATAGTGCCACATATAAATAGAAAACGACAATAGCCCAATCGTATGGATATGGCGCGTGGTAAGACAATTGCATAAATAGCCACGATCTTCCCAGGTAATCAGAACGATCAAGGCCATCAAAGCAATAGATAAAACATCCGCTAGGCCAAAGTGTAGCGCAAGCAAAAGCGCAATACTTGCAACGATCTGAATATACGTCAGGCGTCTTTCCGAGATAGCAGAAATCACGCCACGCCCCAGGAACAACATAATACCGATCGTAAAAGCTGATGCAGCACGCACGGTGGATAATCGAAAATTCTCATCGACATCGCTGCCAGTAACAAGGCATAAACAATAGAAAAGTACTGCAGTGCATGAGAGCGCAACCAAAGCCAGTTTCCAGTTCTCACCATCCAGGGTAAGAAGCGCGGTAAAGATCAAATAGCAAAAAAACTCTGCACTGAGAGACCATGATGGGAGATTCCATGTTACCCAGTCAAACATACCCCATGCGTGAATAAGGAATAGATTGGCTACTAATGATTCGGCATTTCGTAAGGAGCCATCGAACACACAATAGGATTCTTTTTCCAACTGCCAGTTTATCAACGCAACCGTTATAAAGAATAGCAGTGTCGCCACGAGCGAAATGAAATGCAATGGATATATACGTGCAATTAGGTAGTGAAAAGTATCTTGAATGCTATGGCGCTGAGGATAAAGAAGAAATCTACCAAAAGATAACCTTTGGCAAGAAAAAATGTTATCTCATCCGGATCGATCGATGGATGAAGAAAGGATCGAAAGTGGACGAAGACAACCATCAAAGCTGCCCAACCTCGCAAAGAAGTGTGGGAACGAATCTCCCCCTTGTTTGTTATATGAATCATAAAATAATTTTTCCAGTGGTGATGCCTCCCACCACTTACGATAAGGGGGATTCTGCTTTAAAAAATACATCAGTTCAGATTTGATTTGACAGGCATCGGGTGGGCCGGATATCTGCCGGAGTGGATGCTAATTTGAGTGTTTTTGTGTGAAACTGGGATGAAAGAACAAAGCTTTTCGAACAATAATCAGGCTTATCAGAGCAGTGCTGTTATGATCGGCGGTTGTATTTTCTTTTCTTTTTATTGCATTACTATCTTTAGAACATACATGAATCGGTATCACAATAATCTCTTTACTACTCAAAATCTGATTTTTATCTTTTTGAATATTATATCCAGTACTGAATCTTTTCCAAATCACCAAAAAATACGGGCATTAGTTGACTTACTTCCTCATAGATAAATCTAATGTAATGTCTTACCTCTCAGTAGCTCTTCGAGAAGAGCTTAATCGAGTCATTTTGCCATCTGTTTAAACAAAGAATAATGCGACAATTTACAAAGCTCTTTTTCTCTATTGTGCATAAGATTATGCTATCTTTGTAAATTATTGATTAATATAATATCTCTACAGGGATGCGAATGCCTATCAAAGAACAAAAGGAAATATGATCTAAATTTGCTTTTGAATATTGATAATTCCGTTTATGGAAGAGCCTGAGAATAGCAGTTCAATCAGATCGAACGTACAGCTCAATTTTACATTCTTAGTCAATTTGCTGTATAAACCGATGGTTTGTCCGTCCATTCAATTAGAATTAGCGCAACCACAAACCCGGCTAAAACATAGCGTGTTTTCAGTCCTTATGTTGGTACACCGAGTTAGTCAATTGGAGAGGAAAGTACCGAAATGGAATCCGCGTAAACCAACTTAATAATCATGACAAAACAAACTTACGATGAATCCTCGATTCGGGTCTTACGCAAGCTGGAACCTATCCAGTTGCGGCCGGGCATGTACACCCGTACGTCGGATCCGACGCACATGGTGGTTGAGGCCATCGATAATGCTGTCGACGAGGCGATGGCGGGGTATGCCAAGAATATCGAAGTGACGCTTTATCGCGATGGCTCAGTCGCGGTAGCGGATGATGGGCGCGGTATTCCAGTCGGTCTGCATCCGGAAGAGAATATTCCAACCATACAGGTTGTGTTCCAGGTGATTCATTCCGGCGGTAAGTTTGCCAAAGGTGAGGCGGACAGTAGTTATAAATTTACCGGCGGCCTGCATGGTGTGGGCGTTTCAGTGACGAATGCGCTTTCCACTCGCCTGGAAGTGGAAGTTAAACGCGAAGGCAAGCAACACCGCATCGTTTTTGCCGACGGTGAAGTCATCGAACCGTTAACGGTATTCGGTACTTGCGGCGTACGCAATACCGGTACGGCACTGCGTATCTGGCCGAATGCAAAGTATTTTGATTCTCCATCATTGCATCGCGGAGAGCTGGAACATTTGTTACGCGCCAAAGCAATGCTTCTGCCGGGCGTTAAAGTGTTACTCAACATTGAGATCGTCGCGGGTTTTGATGTCAAGGAATGGCATTTTGAGGGCGGAATCGCGCAATATCTGGATCAGATGATCGCTGAGGATGAGCCGATTGCACCGGCATTCTGTGGTGAAAAATATTTAGCTGCGAATGAGACCTTCTCGGATGGTGAAGGCGTGCAATGGGCGCTGGCATGGGTTGTCGGCTCTGGCGGCGGCGAATCGTATGTCAATTTGATTCCGACCTTGGGAGGCGGGACGCACGAAGCCGGTTTGCGGGATGTAGTGTTTAACAGTGTGCGTACTTTCGCAGAGCAACATGGACTGATGCAGCGCAACGTAAAACTGGCGGCCGAGGATGTGTGGGCCAGGCTGCGCTTCGTATTGGCGCTCAAAATGGTGGACCCGAGCTTTTCTGGGCAGACCAAAGAAAAATTGTCTTCGCGTGAAGCGATCAAATTGGTTACAGCAGCCATGAAAGATACGCTGGATTTGTGGCTGAATGAGCATGTGGCGGAAGCGACGAAGATTGCCGAACAGGCTATCAAGAACGCCATCGATCGCGGCAAAACCGCTAAAACAGTGGAACGCAGAAAAGGCTCCGGCGTGGCGGTGATGCCAGGCAAGCTCACCGATTCAGAACTGACCGGCCTCAACGCCGAACTGTTCTTGGTAGAAGGTGATTCCGCCGGGGGATCGGCCAAGGCGGGGCGCGACAAAGAGACGCAGGCAGTGCTGCCGTTACGCGGCAAAGGGATGAACAGTTGGGAAGTCGATCAATCGCAGATTTTGGCTAACCAGGAAATCCATAATATTGCGGTGTCGCTGGCGATTGATCCGCACAAACTGGATAGCGATGTGGACATGAGTGCCTTGCGTTATGGAAAAATCATCATCTTGTCCGATGCCGATGATGATGGCAGCCATATCCAGGCACTGTTGCTCACTTTATTTTTCCGGCATTTCCCCAAGATTATTCAGCACGGGCACGTGTATATTGCCAAACCACCGTTGTTTCGCGTGGATGTACCGGCACAGGGTAAAAACAAACCGCCACGTAAGCTGTACGCTTTAGATCAAGTGGAGTTGGATATATTGGAAGCGCGCTTGCGCCAGGAAGGTGTTAAGGAAGGTAGCTGGACCATTTCGCGGTTCAAGGGTCTGGGGGAAATGGATGCGGTTCAGCTTTGGGAAACCACCTTATGCCCGGACACGCGCCGATTAGTGCGGATAGGTATGGGCGATGTGGCACAAACAGTGGGAACCTTTGATACCTTGATGGGAAAGTCGCATGCCAGCGAGCGCAAGGAATTGATTACGAAACATGGCAACGAAGTGGAAGCGGATATTTAACGAAGAATGAAAAATTTGGATCTATTTGACGCGCTGGATTCCTCCTTGCCGGCGCAAGTGACGCCGCAGGAAACCGAACTGCCGCCGCCTGTACCGCCCGAGTCTTCTCCGGGCGGCAGTGATAACGACGACGGCAGCATTGATTTGGCTGAATACACCCACCAGGTGTATCTGCGCTACGCCATCAGTGTGGTCAAGGGGCGGGCGCTGCCCTCCGTATCCGATGGTGAGAAGCCGGTGCAGCGCCGCATTCTCTATGCGATGCATCGCCTGGGTCTGATTCAAGGATCAAAGCCGGTCAAATCCGCGCGCGTAGTCGGTGACGTGATTGGTAAGTATCATCCGCATGGCGATTCAGCTTCCTATGAGGCGATGGTGCGCATGGCGCAAGATTTTGTATTGCGCTATCCCTTGGTCGATGGCCAGGGAAATTTCGGCTCGCGTGATGGCGATTCCCCGGCAGCCATGCGATATACCGAAGTCAGGCTGACTAAATATGCTGAGTTGCTGCTGTCCGAAGTGGACGCTGGGACCGTGGATTTTCGTCCGAATTACGACGGCTCAGAACAGGAACCAGTGGATTTGCCCGTACGCCTCCCGATGCTTTTGTTGAATGGTGCATCCGGCATTGCGGTCGGCATGGCGACGGAATGCCTGCCGCACAACATGCGTGAGGTGGGCAATGCAGCGATTGCGCTGACGCATAACCCGGCGATCAGTGTTGATGACGTATTGCAACACATCCAGGGTCCGGATTTTCCAGGCGGCGGTCAACTGATTTCCAGTACTAAGGATATACGCGAAGCTTATGCGACGGGGCGTGGCATTTTCCGTGTGCGTGCACGCTGGACCCTAGAGCAGCAAGCGCGCGGCCAATGGCGCATGGTGGTGCATGAATTGCCGCCGGGTGTTTCCGTGAAAAAAGTACTGGAAGAAATTGGGGAATACGCCGATCCGCAGATAAAAACGGGCAAGAAAGAATTGTCGGTCGAGCAAAAACAGATGAAGCAACTGTTTCTCGATGCGCTGGAAACCGTGCGCGACGAATCCGGTAAAGATGCTTCCGTACGTATCGTTCTGGAGCCGCGCTCCTCGCGCATGCCGCAAGAGCAATTCATTGCCCTGTTGCTCGCTCATACCAGTCTGGAGTCCACGATCCCTGCCAATATGGTCGCCATTGGGCTAGATGGCAGACCGAACCAGAAGAACATTCTTGAATTGCTGACCGAGTGGACGCAATTCCGTACCACTACGGTCACTCGCCGCAGCCGGACTAGGCTTGATCAAGTGCAAAAGCGCTTGCACATCCTGGAAGGCCGCATGGTGGTACTGCTGAATATTGATGAAGTCATCAAAGTGATTCGTGAAGCGGAGGACCCCAAGGCCGACCTGATGATGCAATTCGGCATTTCCGCCATTCAGGCAGACGATATTCTGGAGATTCGATTGCGCCAGTTGGCTCGTCTCGAGGCTATTCGCATCGAAAAAGAAATGAACGAGCTGAAAACTGAAGAGGAAGGGTTGAAGTTTGTGCTGAGCAATGGCACGGCCATGCGCGACATGATCATCGGCGAGATTGAGGCCGATGTGAAGAAATACGGCGACGACCGCCGCACATTGATTGAAGCAGCGGAACGCGTGGTGGCCAAGACGGTATCCGTGCCGGATGAGCCTTGTACGGTTATTCTGTCTAAGAACGGTTGGATACGTCAGCGCACGGGCCATGAAGTAGACATGGGCACACTGTCATTTAAGGATGGCGATCAGTTACTGGCGATTGCGCAAACACGCACAGCTTATCCGGTTGTGGTGCTGGACAGCGGGGGGCGTGCCTATAGCCTGTCTTCGACGGACATTCCTGGTGGCCGCAGCGATGGTGTGCCATTGGCTTCCTTGTTGGACATGCCACCCAAGGTGAAAGCGGCAGTGATGTGCGCCGCTGCGCCGGATACCCAATATCTGTTTAGCTCGTCCGGTGGATATGGCTTTATTGCTACGCTCAAAGACTTGGTGTCCCGCCAGAAAGCTGGTAAGGCTTTCATGACGCTGAGCAAAGCGGACATTTTGCTGCAACCGATAAATATCGCTAATGGCAATCTGATTGCGGCGCTGGGCAGCAACGGCAAACTGTTGTTATTCCCGATCAGCGAAATGAAGGAATTATCGGGCGGGAAGGGCGTTATCATTCTTGGACTGAATGATGGCGAGTCGCTGATTGCCACGGCGGTGCTGCCGGAAGGTTCGTCGCTTCAGGT
This sequence comes from Nitrosomonas ureae, assembly GCA_945872825.1. GTDB lineage: Bacteria > Pseudomonadota > Gammaproteobacteria > Burkholderiales > Nitrosomonadaceae > Nitrosomonas > Nitrosomonas ureae_D. The sequence goes on along the minus strand of CAMCBD010000028.1, from coordinate 25,178 downwards.
TAAAGGAACGGGCGCGGGCAATAAATCATTGCAGAGGGTGCTGAATTGGGAAGAACTGCAACCGTTTGTGTTACACCGGGCTCGCAAAGGAATGCTGACGCCGGTTAAGTTCAAGCCGGAGAAGATTGAGGTATTTTGAGCTAAATTTGATTTAGTGGGCTGTTGAAAAACGTATTCGAGGCAGCCGATGCAAGGCAAAAACAGGCGAAAGAGCGCAGCTTATGCTGCTTAATAAATGAGCATTTTGAGTCTGTTTTAACACCGCAGCGGCAACGCAGATAGTTCTTCAGCGGCCTGCTAGTGGGCAACCGGACAAGAATTTCGGTATATCAAAGCCAATTAAAGTTTGCCAGAATTCCGGATACTCTTTATTCCGTCGAAGCGCTGTATCAATATTGCATGGCCTTCTAGTATATCTGGAACAGTCAGTCATCCCTCACTTAGCCAGTTCACAATAAATCTGATCAAATTCGCTTAGATAAACGTGGGACCAGATCGCGATTGTTACCAATGAACTAGGGATTCCCCGTGGTCTTACCACGGGGTTGTTTATTGTAAGTTATCGATTTGATATGCTTCTCACAGAAACCTGCTGACATAGCGCCATCATCCTTCGGTCTGACTATTGACGCTGATTATGATTCAGGATGAGTTCTCTCACTATTTTAGGCACTGGCAGCTTCTATTTCTAAAACCAATAAAAATCACTGTGCTAAGGGGAGCCGGTAATCATGTCAAATCGCGTCATTTTCATCAATTCCGATGTTTCAAATTATCAAACACTGATCTCACAACTACCCACTGATTCTGAAGTCGTATCTTTTAGATACCGAACGAGGTGGCGTGATGCACATTGCTGCAGCCCAAAAAGAATCTCATTAATCTCCTTTCTCACGGTGCATCAGGTACACTGGCGTCCGATTCATTGATGCTCTACTTTAAGTTAGGAAAAAACAATAATAACTATATTAAGCTTTAATCAGATTAGCAACGCCCAACCTGTTAATCAAATTACACCTGAGTATATTGCTAATATGAGAGACCTGCTGAATGCAAATCATCGTGCAGAAGTTTACTATTACTACACCAAATTACTCGGTAATGATTTTGATCCCCTTACCTAATCTTGCTGCATTTTTCTTAAATTCTATCTAGCGTGTATTCCGGAATCATTCGTTTTGTTTGTGTATTCATGTTCACCTCTAATGACATTATAAATCTGTTTCTAGAAGTGTCCTGTCGTATTAAACCATTTCATCGCGTTCTGCATCGTTGATCTTGATTAAATTCTCGGACATTACTGATCTGAAGTACATCAAAATCCTATCGACCTGATAGGGAATCAAAAACAGAATGCCGCTAGATTCTCTAGATGCCAGATTTAACTCAGTCTCCTCTTTTTATTTTTGATCATTGCACTCTCTGATTAACAATGCGAGAGCCTATACCTGCCCAGTTTACCACACTCATTTAATGTAGAGAATTCAAATGATTTATTACGATGCATAGTACAAATGTACTAGTAATAGGCGAGTTAATGTACTAATAAAAAAGGATAATGTTCCTATAGCTGAAAAAAAATATATGTTTACAATGCAGGCTGTGCGGAAATGATTAGAAGCTATAAATATCAATGCTTACCGCCTAAGTGGAGACGTTATTTATACACTTGTAATTGAAACTGATTGAATTAATTTCTTGTAACTTACTCGGAGATTTGAAGATGAAAAATAACTTTAAACTGAAATTACTAGCAGCTGCTGTTTTGATGGCAAGTGGCGTAGCACACGCAGGCAGTGCTTTCCTGAATGGTAGCGCAACAGGAGGCGACGGTTCAGAAGCAAATCCATATAATTTTGGTGCAGTGGGCGCATCTGTTAGCGCACTCTTCGTGAATGTAGGTGGTCCTGCAAATGGATTTTTCGAAGAATATGCAAACTTCACTATTCCAACATTATCAAGTACTTCCGGATCTGCTAATGCGTACGCACTAAATTTCATGGGTATTAATGTGCTAGATATTCAAAATTTGGTAGTTGAAGTATGGAATAACACTCATCCAGGCGGATCCACTTTATACACCACATTCACCGGAGGCAATTTAACCCACGCATTTGGTAATTTAGCTGCTGGTCAATATCACCTTGATATTAGTGGTAACTTTGGCCCTAACGCTTTTGGTGGGCAATATGCAGTTGCGCTGCAAGCATTACCTGTACCAGAACCAGAGACATATGCGATGCTTTTGGCCGGTCTTGGTTTAATTGGTTTTTCAGCACGTCGTCGCAAAGTCGCTTAAATAAACTGATACGAGAGACCACAGAGAAATGAAACTTCTCTGTAGTTTTTCTGTTTTCTGGACTCCTGTTTTTACTATTCACCGTAATCTATTCCATACCGACGCTATCTTTGTCTTTTATTTCAGAGAAATTGGTAACTACTCGCTTCCCAAAAATAATTAGAAAGATAATTAACAGGTTTTTGAGTGAGAAAAAATAAACAACCTCGTGGTTTTGCCATGGGGTTGTTTATTCTCCACAGCATGCTGTGCTGTGGGGATTTTCAGATTTTACTATCTAATCCATTTTCGGCGATTTCTGCAGCACGTAGCAATGCTTTGGCTTTATTCTGCGTTTCTATCCATTCATTTTGCGGAATCGAATCGGCAACAATTCCTGCACCTGCCTGGACATGCAATTGGCCATCTTTGATGACACCGGTACGGATTGCAATCGCCAGATCCATATCACCATTGAACCCCAGATAACCTACCGCGCCGGCATACACACCGCGTTTGGATATTTCCAGTTCGTCGATGATTTCCATTGCACGTACCTTGGGAGCACCACTGACTGTTCCTGCCGGAAACGTGGCACGCAGCACATCGATAGCGGTCAGTTCGGGTTTTAGCTTGCCTTCCACGTTGGATACGATGTGCATGACATGCGAATAATTCTCTATTTGCATTTTTTCCGTTACAGTTACCGTTCCGGTCTGCGCAACACGTCCAATATCGTTGCGGCCTAAGTCCATCAGCATGACATGCTCTGCCAGTTCTTTCGGGTCGGCGAGCAAATCTGCTGCCAGTTCGATATCTTCCTTTATGTTCTTTCCACGAGGCCGGGTCCCTGCAATCGGGCGAACAGTAACGGTATCGCTTTCCAGACGTACCAAAATTTCCGGAGAAGCACCCACGATATGAAAATCATCAAAATGATAGAAAAACATATAGGGCGAAGGATTGAGGCTGCGAAGCGCACGATACAGTGACAGTGGAGACGCATTGAAAGGTTTACTGGTGCGCTGGGACAAAACGACTTGCATGATGTCACCATCATAGATATAGCGCTTTGCCCGCTCGACAGCAGCTTTGAAGTCGGCCTCTGGAAATTCAGAGACCGCAGCACCGGAAGTAACGGATTGTTCGGTTGGAATGGTTATCGATTGGCGAAGCTTGGCCAATAAAGTTTTTAAGCGATTGCGTCCGGATTGGTAGGCATTCTCATTTTCCGGATTGACATAAACGATCAGATATAGCTTGCCAGACAAGTTATCCACGACAGCCAGTTCTTCCGACAGTAACAGCAAAACATCCGGGGTATTCAACGTATCCGGTTTTGCATGGCCCGCCAGTTTGTGCTCGATGTAGCGTACGGTATCGTATGAAAAGTAGCCGACCAAACCGCCACAAAAACGGGATTTTCCAGCCGGACAGGGTGCTGCCTTGAATTGCGCCAGATAGGCCTCGACAAATGCCAGAGTATCATCCACTAAGATTGTTTCAGACTTGCCGTCAACGATCGTGGTAATTTGATTGCCGCGGGCTTCAATCCGCGTTGTTGCCGGTAAACCAATAAATGAGAATCGACCGAAACGTTCTCCACCTTTGACTGATTCCAATAAATACGAATAGGGTTGGTTGGCCAGTTTTAGATAGATGGATAAAGGGGTATCGAGATCCGCAAAAGTTTCCAGTACTATTGGGATGCGGTTGTATCCTTGTTGTGCGAGCTTATTAAATTCGGCTTCGGACATCTCAGTTTTCAAGACAGTCTTTTAACCAATTTGGATGCATCGAACAATGATTCGACAATCGCATCGCAATCAAGCTCGTAAACATTCCGTCCTTCGTTATAGCCATAAGGAACACAGAACACATGACAACCGGCAGCTCTGGCGGCAATGGCGTCATTCAGTGAATCGCCAATGAGCAAGGCTTCGTGCGGTTGCGCATCAAAATGCTGACAAATATGTATCAATGGCATTGGATCGGGTTTTTTCCTGGGCAGACTGTCACCGGATAATACGATTTCAAATTGGTCATATAATCCAGTCGAGCGCAGCAGCGGCAGGGTAAAAGCCTCAGCTTTGTTAGTGATACAAGCTAACTTAAAACCCGCCTGCTGCATGGCTTGAATGCCTTCCAGAACACCCGGATAGGGTCGTGTGTTGACACTCAAATTATTGGCGTAATGCTTCTCATAGATAGGCAGTGCTTTTTCAAATAAAGCAGCATCGGGTTCACCATCCAGTTGCCCGGTCAATGTTCGCTTGACCAGTTTTTGTATGCCTTTGCCGATATATGAGCAGATCGTTGCTGTTGATTGTTCCGGTAACTCTAGATCTTTTAACATTAGATTCGCAGATAATGCGAGATCATCGGCGGTATTCAGCAGCGTGCCGTCCAGATCAATCATGATTACTTTGACCGCTAGCGGAAATTCTATTTTTTTTGCAGCGGCATTTGCGCTGCCAGAAAGACTATGATTCATTTAAATATACGGAATAGCAATAAGCCAAATAGGATTGTTAGGAAATTATACTTTTGCTAATTCAGCGCGCAATGCCGCCAAGACGGTGTCATAACGATGTGGGTCGCTGTCTTTACCAGCCGAATAAATAGCTGATCCAGCGACAAAGGTATCCGCTCCGGCACGAGCGATTTCAGCTATATTGTCCACTTTAACGCCCCCATCGATCTCCAGCATGATGTTTTTACCGCTCGCATCGATGCGTTTCCTGACGGCACGTAATTTGTTCAATGCTTCTGGAATAAATTTTTGTCCGCCAAACCCAGGATTAACCGACATAATAAGGACCAGATCCAATTTGTCGAGCACATGATCCAGATAATGCAGGGGCGTGGCTGGATTAAACACTAAACCCGCTTTGCAGCCTTGCTCCTTAATCAATCCGATAGTTCGATCAATGTGGTTCGAAGCTTCAGGGTGAAACGAAATGATGTTGGCGCCAGCTTTGGCGAAGTCCGGAATAATGCGATCAACTGGTTCGACCATCAGATGTACATCAATGATTGCGTCAGTGACAGGACGAATGGCTTCGCATACCAAAGGGCCGATGGTGAGATTGGGAACATAATGATTATCCATGACATCAAAATGAACAATATCTGCGCCTGATTTAATAACGGCGGTGATTTCATCGCCTAACTTGGCGAAGTTAGCTGATAAAATGCTCGGTGCAATGCGGTACATGAAAACCTCTTAAAAATAAACAAATATAGTATTTTAACCATAAATGAAAGGTTGCGCGTAAAAGAGTGGAAATTAATACGTAAAATATCCTGACTGATACGCCGGATACTTTTTCTTGATACACTATCAAAAAATGTATGGAATAGAATGATGACTGAAGAAAAGAAATATGAAATTGATGTCAGTATCCGTACGGTATACCTACCCGATCAATCTGATGAGGAAGCTGAAAGGCATGTATTTGCCTACACGATAACCATTGCGAATACAGGAACTGTGACTAGCCAGTTAATCAGCAGGCACTGGATCATCAATAATGGGGATGGAACCACTCAGGAAGTTCGAGGATTAGGCGTCGTGGGGGAACAGCCATTACTCAAACCGGGTGATAGCTTTGAATATACCAGTGGAACGGTGATTCCAACACCTGTCGGATCTATGAGGGGAAGCTATCAGATGGCGGCTGAAGATGGTGTGCATTTCGATGTTGCGATACCGGAATTTGTACTCAGTGTACCCAGAATTCTCCACTAGGAAATCTGGATATAACCTCGACTTTATGTTACATGCCTTCAAATCACCGGTATTCTGATGGCCGGCAAACTCTACCTGATCCCAACGCCTATCAGTCAGGAAAGCATTGCTTGGGCATTGCCATCAGAGGTTCAGCAGTGCATCGCTGAAATTTTACATTTCATTGTTGAGCATCCCAAAACGGCAAGGCAATTTCTGAAACAAATTGATTGTAAGCATTCATTACAAGAATTGAGCATGCAAACCTTGAACGAGCATACGTCATCAAAAGATCTGCTGGCATTACTGGATCCAATATTGGCCGGACACGATGTGGGATTATTATCGGAAGCGGGTTGTCCCGCAGTGGCGGATCCTGGGGCAGAATTAGTCAGATTGGCGCATAAAAATAACATCACAGTCGTGCCATTAGTCGGACCTTCATCCATATTGCTGGCGCTGATGGCATCGGGTTTGAATGGTCAACGTTTTGCCTTTCATGGCTACTTGCCGATTGAAAGTGCAGCGCAAGCAAGCAGAATAGTGGAATTGGAGAAATTATCGATCAGTCTGAAGCAAACACAGATTTTTATCGAGGCGCCTTACCGTAATCAGAAATTACTGGAGCAGTTGGTTAATGTCTGTTCTGACAGCACGGATTTATGTATTGCGAGTCACCTCACTTTTTCCAGTGAGCTGGTTGCCACAAAATCCGTTAAAGAATGGAAACGTTCTTTACCGGATATCAACAAGATACCGACTATTTTTTTACTGCATGGATAGCCTGCAAGCAGCGTATCGCTAAATCGTTAATCGCTGGTGTTGTGAGTCATCAGGCTGTTTTTTTCTGAATAAATTCGATTTTGTATCCGTCGGGGTCTTCCACAAATGCAATGATCGTTGTGCCATGCTTCATCGGACCTGCTTCACGCGTTACTTTCCCGCCCAGTTTTTTGGTATTCTCGCAAGCCTGATACGCATCATCGACTTCAATAGCAATATGGCCAAAGCCTTCCCCTAGGTTGTATGCCGGGGTATCCCAATTGTGGGTCAGTTCAAGGACAGTACCGCTCGCTTCATCCTGATAGCCTACAAATGCAAGTGTAAATTTCCCATCGGGATAATCTTTGCGGCGCAGTAATTTCATGCCCAATACCTGCGTGTAAAATATAAGAGATTTTTCGAGATTGCCGACTCGAAGCATGGTGTGCAGAATACGCATTTATATTTTTACCATTTCAAAATCTTCTTTACGCGCGCCGCATTCTGGGCAGGTCCAATTGATCGGCACATCTTCCCAGCGCGTGCCTGGTGCAATGCCTTCATCCGGAGATCCCAAGGCTTCATCATAAATAAAGCCACAAATTAAACACATGTATCGATTGTAATCACGATTCTCTTCAGTAGGCATGATAGATAGCAATTTCCTTTTAGGTTAAAATGATATTTTACGGTATTAATGCATGTTACAGCCACCCCCTATTGTACTTTCTTTTGCAGCCAATGACCCCAGTGGCGGAGCCGGCCTACAGGCTGATATCCTCACCATTGCCAGTTTGGGGTGTCATCCATTATCAATTGTAACGGCTATAACTGTTCAGGATACGGCCGGTGTCGACGATGTGATGCCGCTCGATCCTGAATGGGTCATTGATCAGGCGCGGACGGTATTGGAAGATATGCCTGTTCATGTTTTCAAGATTGGCTTGTTAGGCAGTGTTGAGATTATCGCTGCCATTGCAGAAATTATTTCAGATTATCCGCATATTCCTTTAGTCATGGACCCGATATTAACTTCGGGTCGTGGGGACGAGCTGGCAAACGAAGAAATGATCGACGCGATGCGCGAATTATTATTACCGCAAGTTACGATATTAACCCCCAACAGTCTGGAAGCCAGGCACCTTGCGCATCAGGAAAATGATGCCAATGAAGTCAAGCTGGATTTAAGTCTTTGTGCACAAAGATTACTGCACATGGGATGCGAATATGTCTTGATAACGGGTACGCATGAAAATTCGGTGCATGTGGTGAATACATTGTTCGCAGCTGATGGTGTTGTGCGCACGGATGAATGGGAAAGGCTCGAAAATACTTATCATGGATCGGGTTGTACTTTGGCATCGGCGATAGCAGCTTCATTAGCCAATGGATTGTCTGTCAGCGAAAGCGTCATTGAAGCGCAGGACTACACCTGGCACACGCTGCAAGCCGGGTTTCGTCCTGGAATGGGGCAATATATCCCGAATAGACTGTTCTGGGCTAATGATATAGAAGAAATAGAGAACGAGAATGAAGGGTTGATCATTGAGAAACCCAAAAATTAACGGGTTGTATGCAATTACCCCAGAGCTTGAAAATACAAATCATCTGCTTGATAAGGCGCGGCAAGTATTGGAGGGCGGGGCGCAGCTCTTACAATACCGTAATAAATCAGCAAATAGGATTTTATTGAAAGAGCAGGCCAGATTATTATTGCAGTTGTGTAGAGAATTCGGAATTCCTTTGGTTATCAATGATTACCTTGACCTAGCCATTGAAATTGATGCGGACGGATTACATGTCGGTCAGCAGGACGCATCCATATCGAATGCAAAAAATCAATTGGGATGCAATAAAATTGTCGGCGCTTCCTGCTATAACAATCTGGATTTGGCACTTCAAGCTGAAAAAGAAGGGGCAGATTATGTTGCCTTTGGTGCTTTCTTTCCTTCATTGACTAAACCCAATACCGTTCCTGTTACGGTGAGTTTAATCGGTGAAGCCAAAAAGAAAATAACTGTTCCCATTGTCGGGATTGGCGGCATTCGATTGACTAATGCCAAAACGGTTATTCAAAGTGGATGTGCTGCAATAGCCGTTTGCAATGATTTGTTCCAATCCGAAAACATTAAAATAAAAGCAGCACAGTACGCACAATTATTTGCAGAAACAAATTAACGTTTTTATAACCGATTTTTATTAATAATTTTTATTATGAGTAACCAAATGACTTCACGCAATCATCAATTATTTGAACAATCCCAGCAATATATTCCAGGCGGGGTTAATTCTCCGGTTCGCGCTTTTAAATCGGTAGGTGGCGAGCCTATTTTTTTTCAGCGCGGGGAAGGTGCATATTTTTGGGATGCTGATGGTAAATCGTACATCGATTATGTGGGATCATGGGGCCCCCTGATTCTGGGTCATGCGCATCCGGATGTGGTGAAAGCAGTTCAGAGTGCCGCACAGAATGGCTTAACCTTTGGCGCGCCGACAGAAGCAGAACTGGATATTGCAAAATTGATTTGTCAGTTGGTTCCTTCCATCGAACAAGTCAGATTGGTTAGCTCCGGTACGGAAGCGGGAATGAGTGTAATTCGGCTGGCACGTGGGTTTACCGGCAGGAGCAAAATCATTAAATTCGAAGGCTGCTATCATGGTCACGATGATTCTTTACTGGTTAAAGCGGGGTCAGGCGCATTAACTTTCGGTAATCCGAGTTCTACCGGTGTGCCGGCTGAAACTGCCGGACATACGATAGTTCTGGATTACAATGACATATCCGGCATAGAAGAAGCATTCAGTAAATGGGGAAAAGAGATTGCTGCGGTGATAGTGGAGCCGGTTGCCGGCAACATGAATCTGGTTGCCCCTAAGGTCTATTTTCTTGCCAAATTACGGGCGTTGTGTACGCAATCTGGCAGTGTACTGATATTCGATGAAGTCATGACGGGATTCCGTGTCGGCCTTGGATGCGCGCAAGGCCTTTATCATATCAAACCCGATCTGACTGCATTAGGTAAAGTTATTGGTGGTGGTATGCCGATGGCTGCGTTTGGTGGGCGCCGCGATATCATGCAATATTTGGCGCCACTGGGTCCGGTTTATCAGGCAGGGACACTTTCCGGTAATCCGGTGGCAGTTGCTGCTGGACTGGCTACGCTAAAACAAGTGCAAGCGCCCGGGTTTTACGAGAAATTAGGAAAAAGGACGCAACAGTTGGTCGATGGTATTACAGCGGCAGCAAGTAATCATGGTATAGATTTTTGTGCGCAATCAGTCGGCGGTATGTTTGGGCTGTATTTTAGAAAGAATATTCCCACTAGCTTTGCTGAAGTGATGCAATGCGATAAGGAAGCTTTTAACCGATTCTTTCACGCCATGTTAGACGAAGGGGTCTATTTTGCACCGTCGGCATTTGAAGCTGGCTTCGTATCGTCAATGCATGGCGAGAATGAATTAGAGAAAACCTTGTCTGCTGCAGAGAAAATATTTAAAAACTGGTAAGAAAATAGTCTGAGTAATCCTTACTGGCGTGAAGATAATAAAAAAGGCGGGCAAATGCCGCCTTTTTACCTAACTAAACCAGCGTTTGTTAAAGTCTAACGTATCGTGGAAATATAGGCTGAAACTGCTCGTTTCTCATATCCGTTCATGCGAGTAATCACTTGTTGCATAACATCCTTATCATTTGCACGATCGCCTGCACTAAATAACTGCAATTGTGCCAACGTGTATTCGGCATGCTGTCCAGCAATTGCAGGATAGCGCGGCGGAATACCGGATCCCTTGGGGCCATGGCAGCTTGCACAAGCGGGAACACCATTTGCGATATTGCCGCCATAATAAATGTGCTTTCCAGTCTCAACTAACTTCTGATCTTCAACAGCAACTTGACTTGGAGTTGCCTTTTGTTTGGCGTAGTAGGCGCCCAGTTGTTTCATGTCTTCCGGCGAGAGTGCGGCGACCATCGAAGACATGACGGGACTGTTACGTTTCGCTGGAGCACTTTCAGTTGCTTTAAAATCCATCAACTGCTTGGTGATATATTCAGCTTGTTGTCCAGCCAAAATAGGATTCATCGGAATGACACTATTGCCATCGGCACTGTGGCAACCTGCACATACGCCAGATGCGATTTCTGTAACAGTTGCCGGAGCAGCATTCGCGGCGGCAGTTGTTTCGGCTGCAAGTGGCGCAGCCATTGCGAGTGCTGCAAGCATTACCATATTCTTAATCATTTTCATATTTCTATTCCGTTTAAAAGGCAATCAAAAGTTGGTAGGTTTGAGAATTAACGGTATATTTTAGCAAGGCACAAGACCGTTAACAACAAAATTAAGATAATCTCCATCATTTAATCTTTTATTTTTCAATGAAAATAATATTTATTATTTTACTGATTATTAATATCGCCTATCAGATTGGCATACGGCTTCAATTTGCTGAGCAGAGTGCAATCAGTGCACCGGCATTAGTTAATCCTGAAAAAATAATATTAGTGCCAGCGCATGAGGATTGTCTGGTGTGGGGTAATTTTTATGAAGAGCAAATACGGTATGCTGAAAAGGTGCTTGCAGAATTATTTCCGGATTTGTTTTATAGTCAGGAAGAATCCGAAGATACCATTATGTATTGGCTATATATTCCACGATTTCCGAATAAAGAAGCGGCCAATCGCGAGATTAACAAATTACGAAATCTGGGCATTGTCAGTTTTCGTGTAAAAGATGACAGTAAATGGGAGAATGCCATATCGCTCGGCATGTTTTACGATCAAAAGGATGCGCTTAAACAATTCAGAGAGATTGAAAAAAAAGGAATTACAAATGCTAAGATAGAAGATCGTAGCGTTATACTCAAAAAAATTGTAATTCATAATCCAACGCATCGGATTAAAGAGCAGATGCAAAAATTAGTCGAACAATTTGATGACACGCAATTGGCGCAAGGTAAATGTGAACGTTTATAATAGACAACGCTGAAGCAGGATAATCAGAGGTTATTTTAAATTCTTAGAAATCGCAGCTATTTTCAATAGCTATCACTGAATAATCAATAAGACAATAATGACGGTATCGATAAAAACACCGCAAGAAATTGAAAAAATGCGGATTGCGGGACGATTGGGTTCGGAGGTTCTTGATTACATAGCCCCCTTTGTTGTGGCAGGCGTTACTACCGAAGAATTGGATGTGCTTTGCCATAATTACATGGTAGATGTGCAAAAAACGATACCCGCGCCGCTGAACTATGCGCCCTCAGGGCACACACCCTATCCTAAATCCATCTGCACCTCTGTAAATAATCAGATATGTCATGGTGTTCCGGGGCAGAAGAAGTTAAAAAACGGCGATATTATTAACCTTGATATTACTGTGATTTATGAAGGCTATCATGGTGATACCAGTCGGATGTTTTATGTCGGCGAGCCCTCCATACAAGCCAAACGCTTATGTGAAGTGACTTTTGAAGCGATGTGGCGGGGCATCGATGAGATAGCGCCGGGAAAACATCTGGGTGACATCGGACATGCCATCCAGAAACTGGTTGAAGGGGTGGGATACAGTGTGGTCAGAGAATTTTGCGGGCATGGTATTGGCGCAAAATTTCATGAGAGCCCCCAAGTGCTCCACTATGGACGTGCGGGGTCAGGTCTGGAACTTAAACCGGGAATGATATTTACAGTCGAGCCGATGATTAATGCCGGGAAAGCAGCCATCCGCCATCTTCCGGATGGCTGGACCATTACCACTAAGGATGGCAGCCTGTCGGCACAGTGGGAACATACCATCCTGGTTACTGAAGATGGGCATGAGGTTCTGACGGTGTCGGCAGGCGCTCCCACTAAACCCGTCTACCGTTTTGTAAGTTAAGTTTTTCATTCCGGAATTTTATTGACTATGACACGAAGTTATCACCGTACGCCCGATCAAATCCGCCCCGTTAGAATCACACGTCACTATACCAAGCATGCCGATGGTTCCATTTTAATCGAGTGCGGTGACACCAAAGTTATCTGCACAGCCAGCATCAGTGAACAAGTTCCTCCATTTTTGAAAGGTCAGGGGCAGGGGTGGTTGACTGCCGAATACGGCATGTTGCCCTGCTCGACGCACTCACGCATGCAGCGTGAGGCGGCTAAAGGCAAACAATCGGGGCGCACCATGGAAATTCAGCGTCTGATCGGACGTGCTTTGCGCGCCGTTGTTGATCTAAAGCAATTGGGAGAACGCACCATTCAAATCGACTGTGACGTCATTCAAGCCGATGGCGGCACCCGGACCGCCAGCATTACGGGGGCTTTTGTAGCTTTGCACGACGCGGTAGAAAAATTAATTTACCGGCAACTGATTGAAACCACACCAATCATTGACCATGTGGCGGCGATTTCAGTGGGCATTCATCAGGGAATCCCGGTACTGGATTTGGATTATGTTGAAGACTCTTCATGTGACACGGACATGAATGTGGTGATGACTGGAAACCTGGGGATGATCGAAGTACAAGGAACCGCCGAAGGAGCCGCATTCAGCCGCAAAGAATTGAATAGTATGCTGGATATGGCGCAGCACGGAATCCAAGAACTAATCGCTTTACAGAAGAAAGTTTTGGCACAGGATACAGCGAGTCATGGATAAGTTGAAGAAGCTGGTAATCGCGAGTAATAATCAAGGCAAGTTACGTGAAATAAATGCCTTGCTGGCACCTTTATCCATCGAAGTAATACCGCAATCGGATTTTAATGCAGGCGAAATTGATGAGCCGCATGGTACCTTTGTTGAAAATGCACTGGCCAAAGCACGCCATGCCAGCCGCTGTTCCGGATTGCCGGCACTGGCTGATGACTCCGGGATTTGTGTGAGCGCACTAAATGGCGCGCCGGGTGTTTTTTCCTCACGCTATGCCGGGGAGCCAAAGTCCGATGACCGCAATAACCTGAAGTTGATTGAAGCGCTTAAAAATCAATCAGACCGGCGTGCTTATTATTATTGCGTGATTGTATTGGTGCGCCATGCTGATGATCCGCAACCGATTATTGTCGATGGATCTTGGTATGGTGAAATAATTGAACATCCGCAAGGCGCGGGCGGATTTGGTTACGATCCGTATTTTTTTGTACCCGAGTTTGGTAAAACATCAGCCGAATTGACTGCCGGGCAGAAAAATTTAATCAGTCACCGCGGTCAGGCACTGGCACAATTGGTGGAAATTTTACGTGCTGGGAAATTTTGAGAAAGCGTCAGGCTTGAACCTCAACAAACGAACTTGAAGAATGCGGTATCGGGATTTTCTGACCTTCTTCTTTAAGACCTTCAATATGAAATTCAATAGCCTCCTGAATAAGCTGCAGAACTTCTTCCGCTGATTCGCCGACAGCTATGCAACCCGGAAGATCGGGGACATAGGCACCAAAGCTCGCCGGACCTTCTTCAATAACAACCATATAACGCATATACACCTCTATTGCTTAAGTCCCGCTTGTTTTAATACATTGATAAGTGTGCCAGGCGGAACATCCACGCTGGGTTTTCCAGCAACTGTAACCGTACCGGGTTTAATCGGATGGTGAAACTGGCGATGACTTCCTCTTTGCCGTACCTGCTGCCAGCCATCCAATTCAAGTAACGCGATAAGATCTTTAACTTTCATGCCGCGAGTTTAGCATGGCATTTTATTGATTCTCAACAGCGAACGGAAACAATGAGATCGAATTGTGAATTGACAATATTCTGTATTCGCGACCTGGCCTCTTGCTTTGCTAATGAGTTCCATCTTTTTTATGGAGGTGCTCTACGTTGTCCATAAGATATTTTTCTATATCAACCTTCTCATATTCTTTAGGGTCGTGCTGGGCCAGAATCTTAATCGCACTATCCAAACGCTTAAAAATAAGATTGAACCAAGTGCCCGATCGATCGCTGGAAACATAGAAGTATTGCCAACCATTTGGAAGTTTCTTGCTTAATTCCTCTAGCTCATTTTGATGTTTATCTACAAATATCTTTGCTTTATCAACCCCCATTTCTTTCATCGTCTCAATTGCAAGCTGCCACCCTCTTTTCTCCGGACATCCTTCGCCATCTGGGTTTAGACAAAAACCGATATTTGAATTGATGTAATCTGTTTTCCAAGTTATCTCTGTATCCATCTCGCCTTTATTAATATTCAATTCCACCAGTCGAAATATATACCATGCGGTAGCATGGACTAAGTCAGGTCGGTCAGGAAACGGGGAAATAATTCTATTAGTATCGACAAAACAAAAATGTCCGGCGAATTTTAATTCATCGACCCAACTGGTAATGGAAAAATTAGGAGACCGGAAAGCATGCTTCAATTTTCCATTTTGATTATTGTAGCCAAGTTGGTAATGAGCTAATTTCACATCCACTATGTAATGATTTTTTCCATTCGGCAATATTTTGACTTCAACCTTGATGATATCATTTCCGTTTATATGGGTACTAGCAATTAGCTTTTTATCACTCTTAGTTCGCTTTTTCTTACTCATATTTGATGTCCCAAGACAGCCAAGATAGGGTCAGGTCGAGAATCAAGAATATTGTCAATGAATCGCAATAGCAGTTCCCCGATACAAATAATCCTCTCCTGATTCATCAATGACGTGAATCATGTTTATCCACAATACTATTCCCTATAGCATTTGAAATGTAACACACAAACTACCCAAGCTGCTTTCGGTGATAGCTCAAATGCTCACCGATAAACGAGCTGATAAAATAATAGCTATGATCGTAGTCCTGGTGGTAACGCAATGTCAGTTTCTGACCGGCTGCGGCACATGCATTTTCCAATCGATCCGGATGCAATTGTTCGGCCAGAAATTGATCGTTCAACCCCTGATCAATCAATAGTTCCGGAACGCGATGACCTGCGGCAATCAGTGCGGTCGTATCGTGTTTCTGCCAATTTTCCTGATTTTCACCCAAATAATTGCGGAAGGCTTTTTGTCCCCATGGGCACTGCATCGGTGCGCAAATCGGTGCAAATGCGGAAACCGAGCGGTAGATTTCCGGGTAGCGCAACGCCAATGTCAATGCGCCGTGCCCGCCCATCGAATGACCGAAAATACCCATGCGATTTTTATCGGCAGGCAAATGTTCGATAATGATTTCGCGTAATTCCTGGGTAATATAACTTTCCATCCGGTAATAACTGGACCAAGGCTCAACGTTCGCATCCAGATAAAATCCGGCACCTGCACCAAAATCCCAGCTATCGGTTTCGCCCGGAATGCCAGTCTGTCGCGGACTGGTATCCATCGACACCAGCATCAACCCGTATTCAGCGGCGTAGCGCTGCGCACCGGCTTTAATCATGAAGGTTTCTTCGGTACAGGTAAGGCCAGCCAGGAAAAAAAGTACAGGAACACGTTGATGCTTCGCTTGTGGCGGTTGGTACACCGAGAACCGCATGGGCAAACCGATAACTGTGGATGGGTGCTGGTAAAAGCCTTGTATGCCGTCAAAACACGAATGTTGACTGCGGGTTTCCAGTGGCACCACGATTAGTAGATCACTACTGAACGAATGGATTCACCACTTTTCATCAACTGAAAACCGTCGTTGATGTTATCCAGCGTCAAGGTATGTGTGATCAGCGAATCGATGTCGATTTTTCCTTCCATATACCAATCGACAATTTTAGGCACATCAGTGCGGCCGCGCGCGCCGCCAAAGGCGGAACCCTCCCATTTTCTGCCAGTCACGAGCTGGAAAGGGCGCGTGCTGATTTCAGCACCGGCTTCCGCCACGCCGATGATGATGCTGCGTCCCCAGCCTTTATGCGTACACTCCAGGGCTTGCCGCATGACTTTGGTATTGCCGATGCACTCAAAACTGTAATCGGCGCCACCGTCCGTCAATTGCACGACGGCATCGACGATATTCGGCACATCGTTCGGATTGATGAAATGCGTCATGCCGAATTTGCGTGCCATGGCTTCGCGTTGCGGGTTGATGTCGATGCCGATAATTTTGTCGGCGCCGACCATCCGGGCGCCTTGAATCACATTCAGACCGATTCCGCCCAGACCGAAAACTACCACATTGGCGCCTGCTTCCACTTTAGCGGTATAGATAACTGCGCCGATGCCTGTCGTCACGCCGCAACCGATGTAACACACTTTATCGAACGGCGCATCTTCACGAATTTTTGCCAGCGCGATTTCAGGGACAACGGTGTAATTGGAAAAAGTTGACGTACCCATATAATGAAACAGCGGTTTCCCATTCAGAGAAAAACGCGAGGTACTGTCGGGCATTACACCGCGTCCTTGCGTACTGCGGATTGCTTGACAAAGGTTGGTTTTTTTGGAAAGACAGAATTTACATTCGCGGCATTCCGGTGTGTAGAGCGGAATGACATGATCGCCCTTGCGTAAAGATTTTACGTTGGGACCAACATCCACCACTATGCCAGCGCCTTCATGACCGAGGATGGCCGGAAACAAACCTTCCGGATCGGCGCCCGACAGCGTGTAATAATCGGTATGGCAAATGCCGGTGGCTTTAATTTCCACCAATACTTCACCGGATTTCGGGCCTTCCAAATCAACTTCTTCAATCGTTAACGGCTGACCGGCTTTCCAAGCAACAGCGGCTCTTGTTTTCATCAGAATACGTCCTTTTTATTATTGCGAAGATGCGTCAACAGACCTTGGCTGGCTTCCTCAACCATATCCAATACCAATTCAAAACCTTGATGCCCGCCGAAGTACGGATCGGGCACCTCGACATCCGGATCAGCTTGCGTACTGTACTGCATGAATAATTGAATTTTACTGAGGTGCTGTTGAGGACTGCGCTGTTGCAGTAAAGAAAGATTTTCTTTATCCATTGCAAGTATGTAGTCAAATTCCTCAAAATCGTTTGGTTGCACTGCACGGGCACGCAAATCGTGCATTTTATAGCCGCGCTGCTGTGCTGTGTTCTGCGCGCGGTGATCTGGCGGATCGCCAATGTGATACGCATGCGTGCCAGCAGAATCCACATCGATCATGTGATCAACACCGGCTTCTTTAACTAAATGCCGGAATACCGCATCGGCTGTTGGTGACCGGCAAATATTCCCCATGCAGACAAATAATACTTTTATCTTTTTATTCTTGTTCATAGCAAATCGTTAGTGTAATAGGATTTCGAAAGTAGCAAGTTCAAGCAGAAAAATTTGAATAGTGCAGAATAAAGATTAACACGATGCCGGTTAAAACGAAATTCAGTGTCAGGATTTGTTAGGAAAAACTTAAATCCACAATCGCCTTAACATCGGTAGAATGTAACGCCGCCGTCGGCATATTTTTTCGAACAAAGCTTCACAACAGCAGGTATAGTTATTTTTTGCGAGAGTGAGCAAGAAATAAATTTCTCAATTCTGGACCTGAGCACCAACTCCGTGCTTACAATGATTCCGCAGCCTTTGGATCAATGTGCCATCAATAAACAATTCCGTTGGAGTGACTTGTTGCGGACTGATGATGGTCAGGAATTCATGCGGCAGTTGAGTGCGTATCTCGGCTTTAATAGTGTTTATCGGTTCTCGCGATGCATATTTTCTGGAAATCCACCCTAATGGCAAATCTTCGTTGCCACGATAGCAGACGGATTCCCCGCCTTCTATGTGGATAAACCAGGGTTGACTCGCACAATCAACCATCCATCCACCGCCAGATCTTTCAATCGGCGCATCCACATGCCAGTGCATGGCTAAATGATGCACTCCCGTGCCGTGGATGCAATCCCACACTGCCCAACCGAACCGGCGATCATAGATCAATGCTCGCCAGTGTGTGACTCCCATTCCGGCATAACCATTATGACAGGCTAATAGTAGGATTCTTCCCTCTAGATCCTTTTGCCGCCAAACTAATTCGGCCCTATACGGTTGTAGCCAGCCAAATGATGTTTGGGAATTTTGCAGCGCCTGATCAAAGGCATCGACGATAATCGTGTTATGCGCTGATGTGCCGCGAAAATAGCGTCTAAAATGCGGATCTCGATCGTAGAGATAGGTCCCTGGGTCAACCAGGATCGGCTTATCACCCAGATTCCAGCAGACCGACAAGGCATCGGCATGCCCATGACCGAATCCACGCGCAGTACCAAGCTGTCCGTGTGTGAAACGCATATTGCCATGCACAGTTTCGCCCTGAGTCTTTGAAAAACCTGATGCTTCAAAAACCTGTAGGCGATCCCTAGCAGACCGTTGAAAAACTATCTGCGTTGCCGCTGTGGTGTTAAAAACAGGCTCAAAATGCTCATTTATTAAGCATAAACTGCGCTTTTTCTCCTGTTTTTGCCTTACATCGGCCGCCTCGAATACGTTTTTCAACAGCCTGCAAAATGATTTAGGTAACTGAATATTGGGTTGCCATGATAACCGAAGGTAGCGAGATAGCGCATATCCATCATCACTGTCACCTACAACGGGCAGGCTATCAGGAGAAGTGGCAAATGCTCGTAAAAAAGAGCTGCCACGTATCCAAGCTTGTTCAATGCCATCAGGTGCAGATTTATCGTAATGTTTTAATAGTGCAGTCACCAATCCACAAAGATCGACCATCATGGCCAGATAACGAAACGATTGCTCACGATTGCCACCATCGGCAAGAATTTGCACGCTTGCCTCTCGCTCCATGTGATTTAATCCGGTTTGCAACCATTCTTGTGCATCAGGTAATTCAGGAAAGAGTAGGCCAGCATATATCAACCCCGCACATTCACCGAGTGTATGATTGCCAGCATACGAATAAAGACATAATCTGCGCCGGATAAAATAGGCATGGCTATGCACCAGATACACCACCCCTTGCCAGGCTTGCAGACTGACCTTTTGATTTCTGATCAGATCAAATGCATGACAAATACTGATTAGCCTGAGGGCGCACTCCATGGTGGAAATATAATGTATGCCCCAAAGCCATGGATTCTCGTCAATCCATGACAATAATCTTTTTTCTAGCATTTGGACCAATAAGTGTTGCGTATTCGCATGCTGCGTCACACGACAAATCAGACCAAGGGTAATCAGATTTTGTAATCGGGATCGCTCCCAAACCCGCTGAATGTCTCCGACGGGATTGCCAGGTGGGAAAGCGATTCGGGGAAAAAATCGAACAGGCCAGTATTGTCCGGTATCCGGTTCTTTATGCCAGTCACCCTCCGGCCCGGCTATGGTTACAATGACCGCTTCCAGGGATTCATTATCTGCCACGGAGAG
Organism: Nitrosomonas ureae; assembly: GCA_945872825.1. Classification (GTDB taxonomy): domain Bacteria; phylum Pseudomonadota; class Gammaproteobacteria; order Burkholderiales; family Nitrosomonadaceae; genus Nitrosomonas; species Nitrosomonas ureae_D. Next base: position 5,166 of record CAMCBD010000028.1, on the reverse strand, counting down.
CTTTGATACGTCAAAATCTGGATAACTCCAGGGCAGCGACGGCAGACAGGATTGTCTACTGTCACAGAATCCGTAATTGTCTGTAAGGATCGTTTTTTTAAATGGCAATCCGCAGCCTGTCCACATTCTGATCCACATACCGACAAGCGATGCCCGCCTCACCATGCGATACTTGAATTCCTTGAGATTCATGACTGATATCTGCATATTCCTTGCGTTCACCGATCAACATTGGATCTCAAGATGGTAAACACGATTATCCTCATCACTTACCAATGATTTGGCGCGTGATTTCCTGATTCTTCCATGGCAATGGATCTTTGATCCTTGCCGCCAGATTACGCTTTGGTGGCAACACGCCCGGTTGACGAATCTTCGCGGCATTCATAATCCAGGCGGGATTATTCACCTTATTTCCCGCGATCGGAATCATATCGGCCGACCCATAAATAGTGTAATAATGGCGATACAGGTAATCGCATACATTCTCGTAGGCACATTGCTTACACTGTTTTGTCTTGACACGACCTTTCCTGACATAAAGTCGACTGATCGCAGCCGTACAGATTGCTTTCCAGCCATGTCGGGCAACAAATAGAAGGTAAGGTAGATTCAAAATGCCGATCGCCACACACAGCCAGGATATTAAGCGGCCTTTTCTGATTCTAAAGCTTGCATAATTGTCCCACTCATCAGGATCAAACGTCATTTGATCCATGTTGGTGATATATCGCTCATATTCGGGTAGAAAACAAAAAGGCATGTATCTTACGTTGAAGTGGGGCAACTCAGCTTCGCATGACTGGATGGCGCGAATGATTTCCCGGCCTGCATCGGCATAGTTGACGTACACTTCTTGAACAATATCAATGTTTGTTGCCTGCAATACCGGATTGAACATCACAAAGTTGATATTATCAACTTGCTTATCAATTAATAGCCGCATGATTTCAGTCAGATGCTGATAATTTGATTTGCAAACAACTGTATTAGTGCGCACACGGACACCTAGCTCGTTGGCATTATCTATGGCCTGCATGATGTGATGGAAACTTCTCGGTACTTTCGTCAAATTATCATGCGTATGGGCATCATGCCCATGAATACTGAACAGAATGTCATCGATACCGGCAGCAACCAGACTAACGGCATAATCCATTTTGGACAACCGAATACCATTGGTAATCAAGCACACAATGGAGAAACCAAGCTCTTTCTTGGCATAAGTGATCAACTCCGGTAAATCACTACGCAGCGTAGCTTCGCCACCGGTAAACTCAATCTCTGTGATACCCAGCTTTTTGGCTAGTTTCATTTGCTGCATCGCTTCATCGGTAGTCAACATGTTTTCATTGGTTCTGGTGACTACGGAATCATAGTAATAGCAAAAAGGACATTTCGCATTGCACGCATATCCTAGATTAATTTCAACTTTCTTTGTATGACTCGGCATAGTTGGTTATCTTGTTTACATTGATTGAATCATGACGAGACGCAAATCTCTGCAACGAGTGTAGAGTAATTAACAGATTTGGCAACCCTTTAGCAAAGAGGGGGTTACCCATTTCGTTGAAATACAACTAGGAGAAACTTTGGCGCACCGATACAATGCTGTCCAATCTCAATACTAGTCTGAATGCAGGCAATGCTGGTATCTCAAAATTGAGAGATATTTTGTCAGATCGATCCAAGGAAAATTCCATGAACGTACCCATTCGATGGGGTATCTTAAGTGCTGGGCGTATTGCCGATCGTTTTACTACCGATCTCAGAAAAGCTCCGGACACGGAAATCAGGGCTGTAGCAGCAAGATCTCTCCAGCGTGCGACAACATTCGCTGCCAAACATCATATTCCACATGCCTATGGATCTTATTCGGAATTGGCGACAGATCCTAATATCGATGTTATTTATGTGGCAACAACACATAACCTTCATAAAGAACACACGCTGTTGTGTCTCGAAAACGGCAAACACGTGCTGTGCGAGAAACCATTTGCACTGAATGCTGCAGAAGCTAGCCAGATGATTGCCTGCGCACATCAGAAAAAACTTTTTCTGATGGAAGCCATGTGGTCAAGATTTAACCCTGCTTATCAACGCGCTATGCATTGGATCAAAAGCGGCTTGATTGGAGAAGTGCGCATGCTGAAAGCTGATTTCGGATTCCGCGCCCTTTGGGAACCGGAACAAAGAATTCTTAATCCGATGCTTGGCGGCGGATCGATTCTTGATGTCGGCATTTACCCGATTGCCTTGGCATCACAACTATTGGGTTCTCAGCCAACCGATATTCAGGCACTTGCCTGTCTGGGCGCAACTGATGTTGACGAACAGGCCGGCATCGTTCTGAAGTATCCTCATGGTCAACTCGCCTTGCTGTCAAGCGCTGTTCGTACACGCACGCTGCATAATGCTTTTATTTTTGGCACTGAGGGAATAGTTTGGATTCCTTTGTTCTGGCGCGCCCGGCTATCCGTGCTATGGCGCTCTAAGAAATTACCTCGGATTACCTGGAATAAGGCGGGATATCACTATGAAGCGGTTGAGGTGAACCGATGTATCAGAGAAAATAAACTGGAAAGCACTACCATTCCTCTTGCAGATACGCTTGCTCGAATGGAGATATTGGATCAAATCAGAGCGAAAGTCGGTCTGAAGTATCCTGGAGAATGAGAGTTACCCAAGAGGTACAAATTTTGTTTGGGCTGAATATAGTTATCATAGTTGAATTAGTTACTGGAATAAATTTCAAGTTATAAGCAAGAGCCGCATTATATATTAAGCATAATCTTGCTTTATGTGTGGGAATAGTATGATATGTGCGCTTGAATCTAAAAGTTAATCAAGTAAAATGAGACTCGATCATCGAAGGACGTCCTCTACGATCATGTGGCATGTGATTTGAGTAGTATTACTAAGTCCATTATTGTCATTAACAAAATAAAACAAGAAAGAGCGATTTATGAAAATTATGGTGACTCACATTGACTCTTCAACAATTAGCACAAACAATATATTTTCAGGAATAATAGGGCGCTAGAAGCATTCTGTTTTCAACCTGTAGTATTTTTCAAATCCCCGGAGTTCTCCAATAGCTTGTCATTTTGACAAGCTATTGATCATTTAGGAAACCGTGACATGCATTACCAGAACTTGCTTTGCATCGGAGATAGTCAGACTTTTGGCGCTCGAACTTATGGTTGCTATCCTTTGTATCTAGCTCAGATATTGACTGAGCATACTCCTTATCAGTAGCGAACGATTAATCGCAGCGTTAATGGATATACCGCTCGAGATTTATGGTTCTTACTTAATAATGAAGTTGAAATTATCAGTGATACTTATCAAGCATGCGTACTTATTGGTACTAATGATGTTGGCAACGAAACACCTTTAGATTTGTTTGAAGAATATTATCGTCAAATTATCCGCATCTTATTGATCAAAAAATATAAAGCAATCTTTTGCGGTGAGATTCCACCTATCTATCCAGATGGCCATATTTTTTTCTGCAAAGAAACCGCTGAGAAACGTAATGTATACAATACAGCTATCAGGAAAGTTACAGAAGAAAATAGAAATATAGTTTGGGTACCTATCAATGAACTCGGTCGTAATTGCTATGTCGATTCTGTTCATTTCAATGAATTAGGAAATCGCCTTGTAGCCGAATCATTTACCCAAGCTATCCTCGCACGGTGAAAATTGGGATTGTCCTCGGGACTCGGCCCGAGGTGATGAAGAACTATGCTATCGTTCAGGCGCTACGCGCGGCTGAAGTAGATTTCGTCGTTCTGCATACCAATCAACATCAAGACCCTCTGCTGCGAGAAGTCATATTTTCCCAAATGGGTTATGTGCCTGATTTTATTTTTCCTCAATCATATAGTATCGGCGCCGCCATTGACTGGGTTTGCGACCTCATTCACTTGCTCCGGATTGACTTGATTTTAGTTAATGGAGATACTGCCGCATCTATTGTCGGAGGGATTGCTGCTGTTTATTCTGATGTTGGATTGGTACATGTAGAAGCAGGTTTGCGTGCTTTTGATAGTTGCATGTATGAAGAACGCAATCGGATCATGGTGGATAGCGCAGCTCATTATCTCTTTACTTATACTCAGCATCATGCGGAATATTTAAATAAAATTCCGGATTTGCGCGGGCGAATTTTTAATGTAGGCAATACGACTATTGATCTTATTCAGGATTTTTCTGCTGAGCTTGTTAAACTGCGTTCCGACACCTATGCCTATATCACTTTGCACCGCAAAGAATTTACCGATAGCCGTGAAAGAATGATTGATGTTTTTTCAACACTCAACGCATTAGCTGATGAATTCGATGCTATGATTTTTCCCATGCACCCAAGGACACGGGCAACTATGAAAGATCATGAGCCTAGCTTAGATCTTTTGTCACGAATAGAAGTGATTGATTCCGTAGATCCATTTACATCACTTTCTTATCAGAAATTTGCAGAATTAATTATTACCGATAGCGGCTGTATTCAGGAAGAAGCGTATATTTTAGGTGTGCCTTGTGTGACCGTGCGAGACAATACGGAACGATCGGAAACCATCATAACGGGCGCCAATGTTCTAACCGGATTTTCTCCAACAATTATCCGCGACAGAGTACGTTCGCAACGACATTGCCGCAATCAACCATTTCCACCCGTATATGGTGAACCTGGCGCCGGTCAAAGGATTGTAAAAACGCTAGAGGAATGTTTCTCGAATTGGCGTAATTATTAACTGACTCATTGCTTGAATTTAAGTTGATGCGGGTATGGTTGCCTCGCTAAGTTGGCGGAGTACGCTTCGATTGCTTTAAGTGGATCGATGGTCCGCATTTATACGCTGTAGCAAGAATAAGCAAAAAATAAAATTTTCAATTCGCGATCTGAATACTAAAACTCTTCTATTTTTTATCAAACAGTACCGGCAAGCTGCATTGCTTTCTCCGCAACAATTCCAATCTCTTCTGTAATAGTATCGGCCTTGCTTGGGTCTATGAAGTGGTACCGCAAAACTGGACAGGTTGTTAAGCTCTGTTATGGACACTATAGAGGATCATAATCATGAGCAAGAAACGCACACAATATTCCAGTGAATTCAAAGCAAAAATAGCGCTGGCTGCGATACGGGGCGATGAAACCAT
>CAMCBD010000027.1 GCA_945872825.1 Nitrosomonas ureae | reverse complement strand
CGTCATCAGCCCAAACATAAACGTAATGCTTCTTACTTAAATCACGCCGGCTCCATTCCTGACAGTCCTGCTTTAAACGGCTAATCGTGACTGCCGACAGTCCCGTTGCATTCGCACCCAAAAGATGCCTCAGTGTTTCTGAAAAATCCTCCGTTGAAATGCCCCTCAGGTAAAGCCAGGGTAAAAACTCCTCAATATTCTTGGCGCGCTTCAAGTAAGGCGGTATTAAACTTGATGACAGAGTTGGAGCGATCTCGAGCCTTTAGCACTTTGACCCCAAGCTGAAGTGGTACCGCAAAACTGGACAGGTTGTTAAGCTCTGTTATGGACACTATAGAGGATCATAATCATGAGCAAGAAACGCACACAATATTCCAGTGAATTCAAAGCAAAAATAGCGCTGGCTGCGATACGGGGCGATGAAACCATTCCCCAACTGGCAGCTCGTTATGGAATTCATCCCACACAGATCAATAGCTGGAAACGGCAACTCATTGAACAGGCGGCTGAGTTGTTTTCCAGAAATACCGTTGCTAGCAAAGAGAACGGACAAACCACAGATGATTTGCATCGTGTCATCGGGCAACTGACGGTGGAACGCGATTTTTTAGTCAGAAAGCTCGATCATTAAGCACAACGGAACGCAAGATGATGATTGAGCGCCACGACAAACTGAGTCATGTTCGCCAATGCTACTTACTGGGTTTGGCACGCTCGACTTATTATTATCAGCCTCAATCGGCAAGTGATGTTGAACTGGTTATGCTACGAAAGATGGACGAGCAATACCTGAAAACACCACAATATGGTTCGCGCAGCTACGCCACGTGGTTTCTGCGTCAGGGGATACTGATTGGTCGCAAGAAAGCAGCATCCATGATGAAGACTCTAGGTATTATCAGCACAGCGCCCAAGCCCAGAACTAGTATTCTGGCTAAGCAACACAAAATATATCCTTACCTGCTCAAAAATAAGGTAATAAACCAGCCTAATCAAGTTTGGGCTGCTGATATTACCTATGTGCCGATGGAAAAAGGCTTTGGCTATTTGGTTGCCATCATGGACTGGCATTCCCGTAAGGTGCTGAGCTGGCGCTTATCCAACACGATGGATGCGGATTTCTGCGTTCAGGCATTGGAGGCTGCCATTCAAGACCACGGTTGTCCGCAGATATTCAATACCGATCAGGGTGCTCAGTTCACCAGCGAAGCATGGATAGCTGTTTTGAAGAATCAAGATGTCCAGGTCAGCATGGATGGAAAGGGTTGTTACCATGATAATATTTTTGTTGAACGGCTATGGCGTACAGTAAAGTATGAACTCTTATACACCAGGGCATTTAGTGACTTAAAGGAGGTAAGGGAAAATTTGACTCAGTGGTTTGATTGGTACAATCAGAAACGCTTTCATCAAGGTCTTGATAACCAAACTCCCAATGAGGTTTATTATCAATATCAAGCAATTCATCAGGCTGCCTGAGCTTGATTAACTACCCATATCAGAGCTTAATTCTACTCTCAGGTTGGACAGGTGCAGGAGACCACTTCAAACAGCATTGACCGTATGGCTGGAAACAACGACCTTATCTTTGAATTGGAGCACGTAGTCAATGATCTACTTTCCATCATTAAGACCAATGATTCTCTTCACTGGGAAGCTCTGTTGCAAGCGTTAAGCAATAGCAATTCCACAGAAAAATAGCAAAAGCTTAGTTTCTGGCCGGTGCTGATCGATAAAGCACGACACTTTGCACACAAAAAAACCAGACTTGCTGCCTAAAGATTTCATAAAAAATTGGAAAACTATTTGTCATGAAAAAGCCTTCACATTTTATCCCAGCCCTCCATTTCCACTGGCTGACGCGCTGGTACGATCCGGTGATGCGGTGCTTGTTTCCTGAATCGGGAATTAAGACTGCATTGATCGCACAAGCCCGCCTTCAATCCGGACAAACCGTGCTGGATCTGGGGTGCGGTACCGGAACGCTCGCTATGTTGATCAAACAAACCGAACCGGATGCCATAGTTTATGGACTCGATGTCGATCCTCAGGTGTTGGACATTGCGCGAAGGAAGGCCGGGCAAGCAGGAGAAGCCATCATCCTGCAACAGGGCACAGCGACTTGCCTGCCCTACCCGGATGGAAGCTTCGACCGTGTATTCACCAGTCTGATGTTGCATCATTTAACGTGGCAGGATAAACAGCAAATGCTCAGAGAAGCATTTCGCGTATTGAAGTCCGGCGGCGAACTGCATGTCGCGGATTTCGGCGAGCCGCACGATTTTGTTATGTGGCTAATCTCTTGGATGATGCGCTGGTTTGAAGAAATTCACGATCACATTCTGGGTCGCTTGCCGGTTTTTATGATGGATGCCGGATTTCATCCGGTAGAAGAGACTGCTCATTATCGTGCTGTGGTCGGCACGATTGCTTTATACCGTGCCTGTAAGCCGACGAAAATGATTGATCCTGCTTTGTAGAATAGTCTGGATTTGGATTTTAGAGGCAGGGTTTTACAAAAATTTCCTGCCACTCAGGCCTATGACTCAAGATCTTTGAAAGGATGGGGCTTAGCAACACCAAATCCTTGCGCATAATCGACGCCAATTTCCTGTAGTTTTACGATGATGTCATCGGATTCAACTAATTCGGCTATTGTTTTCATTTCCGCTTTGTGCGCGAGTTGATTGATAGTCTTTACTTTATCGAGATCTTCCTCATCACGCAGGATATTGCAGACTAAACTTCCATCAATTTTCAGGAAATCGACTTTCATTTTGTCGAGTAAATTTAATGATTCAGGGCTACCGCTAAAACTGCATAGTGAAACCAAGCAGCCCAGCTCTCGAATTTTCTGCGTAAAAATAAGTGTATCGGCTGTATTGGCTTCTGCGTCTGACACTTCAACCTCAAAGCAAAGATTGGTAGCCGGGGCTTTTATTTTTTGTAATTGATCTTGAATAAAGCCAGGAAAGGCCCGGTCACTTAATGTATCTTTAGCGACATTAATATAAAAAACCGAGTTGGATTTTGGGTGAGCTGCTAACCATTGGACGATGTGATTGATTATCCACCGGTCCAATTTTGGCATCATTTTAAATTGATCGACAAGGGGTAGAAATGAGCCAGGTGGCATCAAGTTATTTTCTTCCTCATGCATGCGAATGAGAATCTCATAATGTGAAACTGACGTGATAGAAGATTTGATAGGGATTATTTCCTGGCAATAAAGATTAAATTCTCCCCCTCAATTGCTTGAGTAATGCGTGCAGCGGTAATCCCTGATTTGGATGTTTGAGTACTCGGTGGCGGGTTTGTATTGCCTTTAGTCAGTATTTTGTTGGATTTTTCTGGTTCTGGTTTGGTTGGATTCTCTAATTTCTTTTTTGAAGAATCACGGTTTTTTTCTTGCGCCCGAGGGGTGTGTAACGTGTAGAAGCCAACAGTCTTTCCCTTGCTATCAAGATGAGGAAGATATTGCTCCGTAAAAATATAAGGGAAGCCCTTGGTCGACTTAAGAACACGTTCGTTATGTACGGTTTCTCCGGCTAGTATTTCTTCGATACTATTTTGAATATCAGAGAAAAACTCTTCATTTGAGAACTCTTTTAAAAGCCGGCCATCTATTTGATCTGGTTTTAATCCAAACCATCGGCGAAATATTCTGTTGTGGTAACGGCAACGAAGATCAGCATTAAAATATGCCAGCATGACAGGCATGTTTTCATCAACAAACTGTGACTTTATTTTGCCTTCAGAAGCTGTTTTCTCAGCCCATAACCGGTGCTTAATCTCATTCCCGAGTCTTTCCTTGCTAACATGGAGTTGATCGGAAAAGTTTTTGACATTTTTTTCTGAACCCGCTACTTGGATCATTGCGATTAGTATTGCAAAGACCAAGGAAAACCATAATGCTGCTAGCAAGTGTGAAGGTATTTCATTGATAAAATAGGTGTCAGCTATCAAAACGATTGCAAGTATTAACGCAACGCAAATTGCGAGATAAGGTTTAACGTTATTAAGGAGAGAGATTTTTTGCACGATGTTTCCTTATTCTTGCTAGTGTGTTTCTATATGAGCGGAAAGTGGTTTAGTTATACGCCAGAATTTCCATAAATCAGAGCGTGTTATTTCAAAACGATGAGATGAAGTTTCGTTAAGCGCTGTGATGGTCAATTGGTTGATTTTTCCTTTCTTAAGTGCCGTATATAAAGGTAAGAACCAATTTTGTTCCATGTTCACGAGCGCTTCACGCCAGCCATAAGCATTCCTATAGTTGGCTTTTCCGTGCAAGGCATCCAATATCACAAGATGATTCCCGGATCTTTGGGTTTGGAGCCATTCCTGCGCGTTAGCAGTTAACTTTGAATGGTTTGTGTTACTGGCTAATGCCAATGCGCGCGGTAGGCCATCATCACTCCATACATGCGTATAAGGAGATTGTGTTGATTGCGGCATATTTCCTCCTCCCCAGAACCAAACACTATTAATAGCCAATTCTCCACGAGATTCACGAGCTTGATTAACTGGGTGTTCATAAAGCAGCATCTGAATCTCATTAAAAATTCGATGCCATACGATACTTTCAGCGCCTGCCGGCAAAAAATTATTAATGTTCTTGCATGTGACATGACTGAGTGTGTGTGTGAAGATCTCCGGTGCTTTTGGGGTTCGGATATACCAACGGTCAGGATGTAATGGGAAGAAAGAGAAACTTTGATTGCCCAGATTGTGATTAAGATCCTGCACTATTTGCTCGGCTTCTTCTATAGAAATTTTGAAAGCTTGGCTATTAGCTAACATGATATGGTTTTGTTCGATACGTAGGTGAACAGGATCGGCACGCATCCAGAAATCTTTACTTGTTTTTGCCAAAGCAGGTGCGTCAGTGGTTAGCATGAGCGGTGCAATAGGCCAGTCATTTTTCTGCTTTGCTACATTAAACTCCTTACATAGCCATGCTTCTATTTCCTGTGGAGGAGTCGTCGTAGTGGTACTTTTTGATAACAGTACTTCTAAAGAAGGCGCTGATAGGTCATTATAGATTTCTGTTTGTAAGATATCAGGCCAGAATAGATTGGGAATGAGAAGGTTTAGATTCATCGTGAGGGCCGGGTTGGTGTTGCGTGATTCTGGAAATTGAGTGAAATGCCATTTATCCGACGTAGCGATTTACATTAAGCAGCAACGGGTTTGCCAGTCGCGTGGAAAGGCGTCGTGTTTACACGTATAATAGTCGAAACACAGAATTTTATTTTAGTTTGAGAAGATTTATCTTGCAATGAAGAAGGAAAATCACCACATTCTCATCCAATGATGTTTAGCTGGCCAGGATATATTTATTAATTGCATTTGTATTCGAACACTTGGAGATGTCATGTATCAGCATATAAGAATACCTAGTGATGGAGAAAGGATTCAGGTTAATGATGATAATTCGTTAAATGTGCCTGATAATCCAATAATTCCTTTTATTGAAGGTGATGGTATTGGTGTTGATATTACTCCGGTAATGCGGAGAGTCGTCGATTCAGCAGTTAAGAAAGCGTATGGCGGGCAACGCAAAATTTCGTGGATGGAAATCTACGCGGGCGAGAAATCAACACGAGTTTATGGACCTGATGTGTGGTTGCCGGAAGAGACTTTGCAAGCCGCTAAGGAGTTTGTGGTTTCCATTAAAGGTCCGCTGACAACACCGGTTGGTGGTGGTATACGCTCGATTAATGTTGCGCTTCGTCAATTGCTGGATTTATACATTTGTTTACGGCCAGTACGTTATTTTAGTGGTGTACCTAGCCCAGTGAAGCATCCGGAAAAGACAGACATGGTTATTTTCAGAGAAAATTCTGAAGATATCTATGCGGGTATAGAATGGGAAGCAGAATCAGAGTCCGCCAAGAAGGTAATTGATTTCCTGGTTAAGGATATGGGGGTGACCAGTATACGTTTTCCTCAGACTTCTGGTATTGGCATCAAACCTGTTTCGAAAGAGGGGACAGAGCGTCTTGTTCGGAAGGCAATTCAGTATGCTATTGATAATAAGTGTCAATCGGTTACTTTAGTGCATAAAGGCAATATTATGAAGTTTACTGAAGGCGCATTCAAGAAATGGGGCTATGCTTTGGCTGCTAAAGAATTTGGAGCAGAATTGCTGGATGGGGGGCCGTGGATGAAATTGCCGTTAGAAAAAGGCGGGATTATTATTAAAGATGTGATTGCGGATGCTTTCTTGCAGCAAATCTTGTTACGTCCAGAAGAGTATGATGTGGTAGCTACTCTGAACTTAAATGGTGATTATATTTCTGATGCATTGGCTGCGCAGGTAGGTGGAATTGGGATTGCGCCAGGAGCAAATCTTAGCGATTCTATCGCCATCTTTGAGGCAACACACGGCACAGCACCTAAATATGCGGGAAAAGATCAAGTAAATCCTGGTTCAATCATATTATCAGCGGAAATGATGTTGCGGCATTTAGGTTGGGTAGAGGCAGCCGATTTGATTATCAAAGCGATGGAAACAACTATTCAGAACAAGATAGTTACCTATGACTTTGCGCGACAGATGACTGATGCTAAACAGGTTTCTTCTTCGGATTTTGGTAGTGCAATGATTGAGCGTATGTAGTAGTGTCTGTGTTGCCGAAGCAAGCTGTAGGGAGCGAAAGCACCATTTGTTCCTAACAGGGGAGTAAAAACAGAAAAAAGAAAACCCCCTCGCCATACTAACAAAGGGGGTAATATAAGATTATATCCTTCTTACTTTATTTGCTATTGTAATGTTATTGCCAATAAAGCGGTTTAAGCCAGTATTTTTACGAAAGTTAAGCGGATTGGATATTAGAGGCTTGTTTTCCCTTCGGTCCTTGAGTGACATCAAAACTCACTTTTTGCCCTTCTTTAAGAGTTTTAAATCCAGACATATTGATTGCTGAGAAGTGCGCAAACAAATCTTCGCTGCCATCGTCGGGAGTAATAAAACCAAAACCTTTGGAATCGTTGAACCATTTTACTGTACCTGTTGCCATTTCTACTTCCTATATAAAAACTGGGCCGGAAACCCTAACACTATTTGAATTTCAAGACCATTGACGGATAAAACTGGTACCGCAGAGAACTTGAAGCCAAAACGCCACCTGCAATTTTACGCAAATACAGGGTTAAAGTCAAGCCGTTACAAAATATTTGTGTGCAAGAATTGGGTAATTGTCTCAAGATACTTGAAAATTTTGTCGTAATCGTCAAAGATGTCGATAATGAAGTATTTAGTACAATATATTTTTATAGAAAGAATGAGTAGGGAAAACAGTTATGACGGAGAGTAACTCAGAAGCCGTTATGCTTGTGCAGGAGAAAATTGAACGAAAACCTCCTTCCATGTACAAAATTTTATTATTGAATGATGATTTTACACCAATGGAATTTGTGATCGAGGTGTTGAAAATGTTTTTTTCCATGAATCAAGAACAGGCAACGCGAACAATGTTAGAGGTGCATATGCAGGGGGCTGGTGTGTGTGGTGTATACCCAAGTGATATTGCAAGTACAAAGGTGAGTCAGGTGGTTGAATTTGCGAGAAAAAATCAGCATCCACTTAGGTGTATAATGGAGGAAAACTGAAATGATTGCGCCGGATTTAGAAGTCAGTTTACATATGGCGTTTGTAGAGTCCAGACAAAAACGCTATGAATTCATTACAGTAGAACACTTGCTGTTAGCAATGTTGGATAATGCAAGTGCCGCTGAAGTATTAAATGCTTGCTTGGTAGAGATTGAAGGTTTGCGATCAGTATTAGCGGACCATATTACACGCCATACACCGGTGATTAATGGTAAAGAAGAAGTTGATACGCAACCTACAATAGGTTTTCAGCGCGTTATTCAACGAGCGATACTGCATGTGCAATCATCTGGAAAGAAAGAAGTTACCGGCGCCAATGTTTTGGTATCAATTTTTGGTGAGAAAGATTCACATGCCGTCTATTTCTTACATCAGAGAGGTGTGACACGTTTGGATGTAGTGAATTACATCTCACATAATATTCGGAAAGTGCCGCACGAGAATGACGCTAAAACTGGAAATGAAGGGGATAGTGAACACGAATCCAATTCGAGCGGAGGCGTGCTCGAGAGTTATACGGTAAATCTCAATCACCTGGCGTTAATTAATAAAATAGATCCCTTGGTGGGGCGTGAGAAGGAGATTGAGCGCGTTATACAAACGTTGTGCCGACGCCGTAAAAATAATCCTTTATTGGTTGGTGAGGCCGGTGTAGGAAAAACTGCAATTGCAGAAGGTTTGGCAAAACGCATTGTTGAAGAAGATGTACCTGATTTACTTCTGAAGCATCAAATTTATTCGCTTGATATGGGCGCTTTATTGGCGGGCACCAAATATCGCGGAGATTTTGAACAACGCTTAAAAACATTGCTAAAACAGTTAACTGATAATCCAACGGCTATCTTGTTTATAGATGAGATCCATACACTCATTGGTGCTGGCGCTGCTTCAGGTGGCGTTCTGGATGCATCCAATCTGTTGAAACCGGTTCTAAGTACTGGGCAGCTACGATGTATCGGTGCCACAACTTTTAGGGAGTACCGCGGGATCTTTGAAAAAGATCATGCACTATCAAGGCGTTTCCAACAGATAGAAGTTAACGAACCCAGTGTAGATGAAACAGTAGCTATTTTACGTGGTTTGAAATCTCGTTATGAACAGCACCATAAGGTTAAATATACTGCCGGTGCATTAGTTTCTGCAGCAGAATTATCGGAGCGTTATATTAATGATAGGCATTTACCGGATAAAGCAATTGATGTGCTTGATGAAGCTGGTGCCGCGCAACGCATATTGCCAAAATCGAAGAAACGGAAAGTGATCGGTAAAAGTGAGATTGAGAATGTGGTAGCCAAGATTGCGCGAATTCCCCCGCAAAATATTTCTACAGACGATCGCAATAAATTGAAAACATTGGGCCGTGATATGAAGGCCGTTGTTTTTGGGCAGGACAATGCTATAAATGCACTGACTGCGGCCATCAAAATGGCAAGAAGTGGATTGGGTAATCCGCGGAAACCCGTGGGTTCTTTTCTTTTTTCAGGGCCAACAGGTGTCGGGAAAACCGAGGTGGCAAGGCAATTAGCCTATGCGCTTGGTATTCATTTGCATCGCTTCGATATGTCGGAATATATGGAACGTCATGCAGTATCCCGCCTGATTGGCGCACCACCGGGATATGTGGGCTATGATCAGGGTGGATTGTTGACAGAAATAGTGATTAAACATCCCTATTCGGTTTTATTATTGGATGAAATCGAGAAAGCGCATACAGATATTTTCAATATTCTGTTGCAGGTCATGGATTATGGAACGCTGACAGATAATAATGGGCGTAAAGCAGATTTTCGCAATGTTATCATTATTATGACTACCAATGCAGGTGCTGAATCCCTTGCTAAATCTTCGATGGGGTTTACAAAATCAAAATTTGCAGGAGATGAATTAATTGATATCAAAAAACTATTTACTCCTGAGTTTCGTAATCGGTTAGATGCGATTATTTCATTTGCTTCTTTAGATCAGGAAATTATTTTGCAAGTAACCGATAAGTTCCTGATTCAACTTGAAACACAACTTCATGAAAAGAAAGTAGAAGCAACGTTTACGGAACAATTGCGTAAGTATCTTGCAAAACATGGTTTTGATCCGCTTATGGGTGCCCGGCCTATGGAGCGGCTTATCCAAGATACGATTCGTAGTGCATTGGCTGATGAATTATTGTTCGGACGCCTAGTCAATGGCGGTAAAGTAACTGTTGATATTGACAGTAATGAGAAAGTAAAACTTCTCTTTGAAGAAGAGGCCGCAATTATTTGATCGATAGCTGAGACACATACAGAAAAACTGTTCGATTGCTTCACTGTTCTGGAGAAGCCGGCTATATGCTATGAGGTATGAATTTTGCTGCACTGTTTTTTTATTCTTAGCACGGACTGCTTCCGTTCAAACTTACCGGTGGCGATTGGCGGTGTCTTGACCCAAAGGCATGCCGATGCTACATACTGTCGCAGAGCGCTTTGTTGGTAATGTGGAAAAATATCAGCCGGTCGCATACGCATCAGCGTAGATGCGCTCGGTAGTCAAGAAGCGCCACCTGGAATTTTCCATGCAACTTTACATTACAAGAAGTAGTCTCCTCACTTTTTTACAACTACCCCGTTTGGGATGAATTAGACGGCAATAAATATTGGTATTGATAAAGAAAAAAGTGACGTTAAAATTCCTATCTTTCCGCAGATTTGCTAGAATTTTTCAGTAAGTGCAAAGACTGGTACAAAATCACTGATGAAGATTACTTGCAATTAAGATAAATTCTTCTCTTTTTTATCCTACTGCTTGTGATCAGCTATCTGCGTTTCGACAGGTAATGGTAATATACGTATTTTCTCGGTTTGAAAATATTTCAAAGGATTGGTATCACCATGTTTTCGCAGAAACAAACGATAGATAATGTTGACCCAGAAGTATGGCAAGCGATTAAAGGCGAGATACAGCGCCAGGAAGAATATATTGAATTAATCGCATCGGAAAATTATGCAAGCCCCGCAGTTATGCAAGCTCAGGGTTCTGTTCTAACGAATAAATATGCCGAAGGTTATCCGACAAAACGCTATTACGGCGGTTGTATGTATGCTGACCAGGTTGAACAACTAGCTATTGATCGATTAAAGGCGCTCTTTGGTGCTGAGTATGTCAATGTGCAGCCGCATTCAGGTTCGCAAGCCAATGCAGCGGTCTATCTTTCAGTGCTAAAGCCTGGAGATACTCTGCTGGGCATGTCGTTAGCACACGGAGGTCACTTAACGCATGGTTCTAGCGTTAGTATGAGCGGAAAGATTTTTAATTCGATTTCTTACGGCTTGCATCCGGAAACTGAGTTGCTTGATTATGATCAAGTTGAGCAATTAGCTCATGAACATAAGCCAAAAATGATAGTTGCAGGCGCTTCCTCTTATGCGAGAGTCATTGACTGGAAACGTTTCCGCAAAATTGCTGATGCTGTAGGAGCCTATCTGTTTGTCGATATGGCTCATTATGCCGGATTGGTGGCTGCTGGTTTTTATCCTAATCCGGTTGGCATTGCGGATTTTGTTACAAGCACTACGCATAAAACACTGCGCGGTCCGCGTGGCGGTATTATTATGGCCAAACCTGAGCACGAGAAAGCATTGAATTCTGCTATTTTCCCACAAACTCAGGGTGGCCCATTGATGCATGTGATCGCGGCTAAAGCGGTTGCATTTAAAGAAGCTGCCAGTAAAGAATTTAAAGATTATCAAGAGCAGGTCATTGAGAATGCTCGTGTAATGGCAAAAGTTCTGACCAGTCGCGGTTTGCGAATTGTGTCAGGTCAAACAGACTGTCATATGTTTCTGGTTGATTTGCGTGCGATGAACCTGACAGGTAAGAAGGCAGAAGAATCGCTTGAATTGGCACACATTACGGTTAACAAGAACGCCATACCTAATGATCCGCAAAAACCATTTGTTACCAGTGGTATTCGTGTCGGCTCACCGGCAATGACCACGCGAGGCTTCAAAGAATTGGAAGCGGAACAATTGGCCAATCTGATAGCGGATGTGCTTGCTGCACCTGAGGATCCGGCAGTTTTGTCACGAGTGGCCACTGAAGCAAAACGGTTGTGTGCAAAATTTCCAGTTTATGGGTAGCTTTGTCAGGTTGGACAGATATTGAAAAATGATCTGTTCGGCTTGATTACTGTTGGCTGAGTTGCTGTATGAAATGTCCTTTTTGCTGTGCAGATGACACCAGTGTGATTGACTCTCGCGTGAGTGAGGATGGTCAAAAAATACGGCGGCGGCGGCGGTGTCAGGCTTGTGATAAGCGTTTTACAACATACGAAACCGTTGAATTACGTTTGCCTCAAGTTGTAAAACATGATGGTAGTCGAGCTGAGTTTGACCGAAACAAGCTGTTGACGGGATTTAAGCGTGCACTTCATAAACGCCCTGTTCCTACAAGCTATGTAGATGCAGCGATCGACCGTATTGTGCAAAAATTTTTAAGTATGGGAGAGCACGAAGTTTCATCACGTAGTATTGGTGAGTGTGTAATGCAAGAACTTTATAAGCTTGATGAAGTAGCCTATATCCGATTCGCATCCGTTTATAAAAGCTTCCAGGATGTGGATGATTTTCGTGATGCGATCAAAGAAGTACAAAAACCGAATCAATAGTTGCGATCGAAGAAAGCAACCTAAATCAGCCTGGTGATTATTTTACTGGCCACTTATTGGCAGTACAGATAGACCGGATCAATTGCAATCATATATCACAATTCCTTAGATGTTCTCTCCCACCGATTATGCTTTCATGTCGCATGCGCTACGGTTAGCTGAGAAAGGGCTTTACGCTACTACGCCCAATCCGCGTGTTGGTTGTGTGATCACCCATAATGAACAGATAATCGGGCGCGGTTGGCATGAAAAGGCTGGGCAACCACATGCTGAAATTAATGCATTAAATAATGCTGGAGAGGCCGCACGTGGCGCAACAGCCTATGTAACGCTCGAACCGTGTGGGCATTATGGACGCACCCCACCGTGTGTTAATGCTTTGATTGCTGCGGGTATTGCCAGGGTCATCATAGCCATGGAAGATCCTAATCCACTAGTATCAGGTCGTGGTAAAGCCTTATTGGAACAGGCCGGTATTGCCGTGCAGGTCGGTTTGTTAGAAGCAGAAGCGAATGCGCTGAATGTGGGTTTTGTTACGCGTATGGTTCATAAGAAACCATGGATTAGGTTAAAAACTGCTGCAAGCCTGGATGGTAAGATTGCGTTGAATAATGGTGTTAGTCAATGGATTACCGGCGAATCTGCACGACAGGATGGACATCGGTGGCGCGCACGTTCATGCGCCATCATGACAGGTATCGGTACAGTAAAATCCGATAATCCTCAATTAACGGTACGTCACATCGAGACACGCCGTCAACCCAAAAAAATTGTCGTAGACAGTCATTTTGTAATTCCGTTGGATGCTAAATTACTGCAAGATGGAGAAGAAGTGTTTATCTTCACCGCTAATGAGGGCAATCCAGAAAAAAATGCCACTCTGAGTAAGATGGGTGTTCGGGTCATTGTTTTGCCCAATGCCAAAGGCCGAGTTGATCTGGAGAAAATGATGACGACATTGGCAGATTTTGGAATGAATGAAGTATTAGTAGAAGCGGGGTGTGGCTTAAATGGCGCTTTAGTTGAGGCTGGATTAGTTAATGAAATGATTATTTTTCTTGCGCCGTATTTGCTTGGTGACGATGCACAGGGAATGATTCAGTTACCCGAATTAATGAATCTTGGACAAAAGAAGGCGCTGAAAATAAATGACTTACGCATGATTGGGCAAGATATCCGGGTAATTGCAAGGTTTCTATAAAATAGATTGCCTGCTTTATTCACGTAGCGGTTTTTTGGCAAGCTTGCGCTGTAATGTGCGGCGATGCATATTTAATATTCTGGCAGTAACTGACACATTGTTATCATTCTCGGTGAGGACGCGCTGAATATATTCCCATTCAAGCCGCCCTACCGATAATGGATGTGTGCTGATAGCTATATTCGATTCGCCAGCTGTACGTTCAAAAGCAGCCATAATGTCATCGGCGTCGACTGGTTTTGCAAGATAATGGGTAGCGCCGAGTTTGATGGCCTCAACCGCCGTAGCGATACTGGCATAGCCCGTCAACATGACAATGCGGGTACCGGAATCCAAGGTTTTCAGTTTCTCAACCAGAACCAATCCGGATTCACTGGATAATTTCAGATCGACAATTGCATATTCAGGTGTTGAAGCTTCGGCCAACTTCAATGCATCTTCAATAGAATATGCGCACGTTACGCTGAAGCCACGCTTTGTCATCGCTTTTGCCAGTACATCACAAAAAACTTTATCGTCGTCGACAATGAATAAACTGGGGCACTCGTTGTTGTCGGTTAATAAAGGCTCGGTCATGATATTGGTTCTAATAGCGGCAAGACAACCTGTGTACAGGCGCCGCCACTCTCAAGATTAAACAAACGAACACTGCCGCCAAATCGCTCAATATTTGCATTCGCCAGAAATAAACCGATTCCAAAGCCTTGGCCAGGCATCTTGCTGGAAAAGAAAGCTTCGCCAGCGCGTTGTATGGCTTCTGCCGATAATCCTTCACCATCATCAATAATTTCAAGATGTAACATCAAGTTTTCCCAATGGCTCTTGATCTCTATGCATTTTGAAGAGGCATCTGCAGCGTTATTAAGTAGATTGAGTATGGATTGGCTCAATAGTTGATTGTCCATAATTCTGGGTGCAGGCTGCGTGCCGGTACATTGGTAAGTAAATTTAACAGAAGGACGTATCAACTTCCATTTGTCAAGAACCTGATCAAGAAATTCATCAACAGGAAGTTCGCTGCCGTGCTCAGTTCTGTCTTGACCTGCTTTGGCCAGTAATTGGGTCAAAGTTTGCTTGCAGTGGACAATCTGATCACGCAAGATATGAATATTGTTCTGAAATTCAATATCATTTTTATATTCTTGCTGTAATTCTCCGGTCACAACAGCCATTGTTGAGAGCGGCGTGCCAAGCTCGTGTGCCGCACCGGCTGCCAGTGTTCCTAGAGCGATAATTTGTTCATTGCGTAATGCCTGTTCTCGCGCTTTAGCAAGATCCCGATCCCGATCTCGAATCGAGGAGCTCATTTTAACGACAAACCATGCAATGATGACAGTACTTAATACAAATGCTAACCACATTCCTGATACATGTAACGCAAATTCAATGAGATGATTGCTGTGTTCGTGCGGTAATGGTACATAATTGAATAATAGCAGCGTATAACAAGCAATTGTGATAATAGCCATGACCCATGTATAACGCCAAGGCAGTGTGGCAGCAGCGATCGTCAAAGGTAATAGATATAGTGAGATAAATGGATTGGTTGAGCCGCCACTAAAATACAATAATGTGCTCAATGCCAGAACATCAATCAGTAATTGCAAAAAGAACTCCGTATGGGATACTGGCCATTTGCGGTGTAACCGTACCCATGTCAATAGATTTAACAGAGAGAGTATTGCGACAACAGAGATCATTTGTGCCCATGGAATTACAATATCGATGGTCCAGTACACAATTGTAAATGTCAGGCACTGAGCAACGATGGCAATATTCCGGAGCCAAAATAAACGTTGTAAATTTTTGCTGAGAGGTGATTGACTGAGGTCACTGAACATTATTGGAGGATATCGTAAATAATCTTTTTTTAATTGCGAGCTAACGTTGAACATTAACTTAATTTCTCTTGAAATGCCATGTGGCAAATTGCCTCAGGGGAGTTGAATAACTGTGTCAGAAATTTTATTCGTAATGCGGACTTCGAAGTAAATTGATGACATACAACTACATAGTGCTATTTTTTATCGTGCTAAAGATTGTTTGATTATGTAGCTTTGCTGAAGAATCGCTGGTTCTGGAGAGATTTAGTCAGCGTGAGTGTTTATCAGAATCATGGTAACCAATGGTTTTTTCGGTTAGAATCGTGTGCCATTTTATCTTATGCTAATGAATTAGCATTATCTTTTTGAAATTATTTTATGATTCTTATCCTTGTTCCAAATACCCGGCTTGATAGTCCTGAATATAAACAGTTGTTGGCGCATCTTGCCAATTTTTCAGGGATATCGACGCGTGTTCATACTGAAGTGGGTACTGAACAAGCGCTGACAGAGATATATTTAATAGGTAACACTAAAGTATTATCTATTGAGGATGTTAGCTCGCTTCCTTGTGTCGACCGGGTAGTTCGGGTTTCTGAGGAATATCGTGTTTTAGGACGACATAAGGATGATGATCGCCCGACACATTTTGATTATAACGGCGTTCGTTTTGGGCAGGATACCCTGAATGTGTTCGCAGGATTATGTGCGGTTGATACCATTGAACACGTTGAAATGATGGTGAAGGCATTGCGTGATCATGGGCAGGTTTGTACGCGGATGGGTGCTTATAAGCCTCGTACCAGTCCTTATTCATTTCAGGGGCATGGTAAAACCTGCCTTCCTTATGTTTTTGATGTGGCAGGAAAGTACGGCATAAAAGTTATCGCGATGGAGATTACGCATGAGTCCCACTTGGAAGAAATACGTAATGCGCTGTATCAGACGGGTAATGCAACGGGTGTTATGCTGCAGATTGGAACAAGGAATACACAGAATTTTGAGCTACTGAAAATTGTTGGCCGTCAGCAGAATTTTCCAGTACTGATAAAACGTGGTTTTGGCATTACTCTGGATGAATCATTGAATGCTGCAGAGTATTTGGCTTCGGAGGGAAATCGCAAAGTGGTTTTCGGGTTGCGCGGTATGAAAACAAATATGGGTGATCCGCATCGTAATTTTGTTGATTTTTCGCATGTACCTGTTGTCAAACGGTTAACTCGTATGCCGGTTTGTGTTGATCCTTCGCACTCAGTGGGTACTCGCGCAAGCTCGCCGGATGGTATTCTGGACGTAATGCATGTAACAGCTCAGGGCGTCATAGCTGGTGCTAATATGGTATTGGTCGACTTTCATCCGGTACCCAGCAAAGCATTGGTCGATGGGCCACAAGCACTGCTAATGAGAGAGCTGCCGCAATTTCTGGAAGATATTCAGATTGCACGGGAAGCTTATGAAAAACGTGTCGCATTGACAAAACGCTATCGAGAGATATAAACGCTGTTAAATTTCAATGCCTGAGATTTGTGATATTGAATGCGGAATGCGCTTATCACTGAATTCAGTCTAGATAAAATATCCATTGTCGGAGGATAAATAAATGATCAAAGTACTACTTTCGAATCCCAGAGGTTTTTGTGCCGGTGTGGATCGTGCGATAGAAATTGTTGAACGTGCGCTCACAATGCATGGCGCGCCGATTTATGTGCGCCATGAAGTTGTGCATAACCGTTTTGTGGTTGAGAATCTGGAGAAAAAAGGTGCTGTTTTTGTAGAGAATCTGGATGAAGTACCACAGGATAGTATTCTGATTTTTAGTGCGCATGGTGTATCGCATGCTGTCCGGCGAGAAGCTGCAGATCGTAAATTGAAGGTATTTGATGCGACCTGCCCGCTGGTTACCAAGGTTCATGTGGAGGTGGCCAAGATGCGCAAGGATGGAAAGGAAATCATTATGATCGGCCATCAAGGTCATCCGGAAGTTGAAGGTACGATGGGGCAAATTGATGGTGAGAACAAAGGGATGTATCTGGTAGAAACCGAGAAGGATGTTGATGCCCTGAAAGTTAAGGACGAGGGCAACTTGGCTTATGTGACACAAACCACTTTGTCAGTTGATGATGCTGCACGCATTGTCGATGCTTTGAAAAGGCGATTTCCTATGATCACCGGCCCTAAGAAAGACGATATTTGCTACGCCACGCAGAATCGTCAGGATGCCGTTAAAAAAATGGTGGATCAATGCGATTTGGTCATTGTAGTGGGTTCTCCCAATAGTTCAAATTCTAACCGGTTATGTGAAGTGGCAAGAAATGCCAATGTGGAAGCCTATATGGTAGATCGCGCCGAACAATTGCAAGAAGACTGGTTTCTTGGAAAGAAAATCATCGGTATTACGGCAGGAGCTTCGGCCCCTGAAATATTGGTTCAGCAAGTGATATCCCGGCTCAAGCAAATCGGAGCCGAGCAAATCGGTGAAGATGTGATGATAGAAGAGTTAAGTGGTGTTGTTGAATCGGTTGTATTTCCATTACCGAAGGCCTGATAATTAATCTATATTCCATCCCATTTGATAGGGAGTGGCATCAAATGGTTGTGGGATGCTCATTATCTCGTTAACCAGAATCTCAGCACTGGCTGGTGCCATTGTGACGCCATAGCGGAAATGACCGCTGTTGATAAATAAATTATTGATCAACGGGTGTCGAGCAATAATGGGTATGTTGTCCGGTGAAGCCGGACGTAATCCCGCCCAGTGTTGCTTGATGGGTATTTTGTGAAGTATCGGCAGAATAGCCTGCGCACGCATTAACAGATTGTCACGTGCTGATGTTGTCGTCTGTTTATCAAAACCGACATCTTCGAGTGTGCTGCCAATGAGTAAATGACCATCCCGGCGAGGGATGATATATAAATCATTTTTTACAAGAATGCTGCGTACAGGTGGTGTATCAAACTTAAATAACAGCATTTGTCCTCTTATCGGCTTAATATCCAGTTTGAGCGCATGTTCTCCCAATATCTCTTTGCTCCAAGCACCAGCACTCACAATGATGTAATCTGCAATAAACTCGCCACAAGATGAAGTAACGGATTGTATTTGCTTGTGTGCAGTTTCCAGGCCATTCACAGAACAGCCTTCGATGATTTCCCCGCCTAATTGCACAACTCGGTTAAGTAATGCGCGTAATAATCTTGGATTACGTACTTGTGCAATATCAGGCAAGAATAAAGCGCGATCAAATATTTTGCTGATATGAATTTCAATGTTGTTTTCGATGGATGAGGTACCTAGTATTCCCCGTTGCTCTATTCTAATTTTTCTTTCTGAACACCACTGCTGTGCAGCTTCTACATCGTGGGGTGGCAATATCAACATGCCGGATATTTCATATTCTGGATCAATTCCAGATGCTTTATGTAAAGCTGAAATCCAGGCGGGAAATTGTTTCACGCTATAGCTAGTAAGACGTGTTACATCATCAGAATAATCCCATGGACAAAGCGGCGATAAAATACCACCGCCCGCCCAGGATGATTCTTGCCCAGCTTTATTGCGCTCAAGTATCGTAACTTTCGCACCTTGTAATAACAGGCGTTCCGCCGTTGCAAGCCCTATGATTCCAGCACCAATGACGATTACATCTTGTTTCATTCTGGATTGATTACTTATTTATGCTTACAGAGAATTGAAAATGCTTGATATGAGTGATTGTAACCTAAGCTGCTCATAGTGCGATCGACATTGAGTGAGCGACTAAGTTGAATGGAAATGAAATAGAGTTTCATTGCTAAAGTTAATTAACCTAGTAACCGTTAAACCTGAGGTCTTTCTAGTGCATAAAATAGATCAGAGTTAAAAGCAGATTTCTTGGGAATTTTGTAAATGAAGAAGAAACAAGTCATGGAAAGGTTAAATTATCGTGGTTTTACGCTGATTGAATTAATGATCACGGTGGCCATTGTTGGTATTTTGTCAGCCATTGCTTATCCATCCTATACACAATATATGATAAGAGCAAATCGTGCGGCAGCTCAGGCAGAGATGATGGATATTGCCAATCGCCAACAACAGTTTCTGCTTACTGATAGGGGTTATGCGAGCAAAACAACCTTGGAAGCAAGTGGCTATTCACTTCCATCGGATGTAAGTAGCAAGTACAGTTATGCAATTGTAATTGTAATTGGAACTGGAACGGTACCTTCATATACGCTTACATTTACTCCAACTGGACCACAAGCAAGTGATGGGAATCTCATGCTCACTAGCGAAGGCGCCAAAACTCCTGCCGATAAATGGTAGCTCAGGAAATGAGAATCTTATGTAATTCAAATCCTGTGCTTTCAATGCGTGGTGTGTCGCTTATTGAGGTTCTTGTTACTATGGTTATTCTGGCTGTTGGATTATTGGGATTGGCTGGATTGCAAGTACGCTTGCAATCTTCCGAGCTCGAATCATATCAACGCACACAGGCACTAATCTTGCTTGAGGACATGGAGAACAGGCTGTCTTCTAACCGTAGGATTGCTGCAACATATGTTACTGCAACGGCAAATCCCCTAGGGACAGGAGATAGTCAGCCTACTTCCTGCACAGGTAATGGTCAGAGCTTTGATACATGTCAATGGAGCAATGCTTTAAAAGGTGCTAGTGAACAATCTTCGACATCAACGAATGTAGGTGCAATGATAGGAGCACGCGGCTGTATCGAAGATCTTGGGACTGGTGACCAATTCATGATTACCGTGGCGTGGCAGGGCATGACTCCGATTTCAGCTCCAGCCTCAACTTGTGGTACCGGGCTATATGATGGTGAAACTGGTGCAAAATGTGTTAACGATTTGTGCCGCCGTACTATGAGTACAATCGTCCGTATAGCTAATCTGGCATCACCATGAGTGCACGTGCAGAAAAATTAGATGCTGCCTCACACTGCTGGGTACGCGGTCAGCAAGGTGGTTTTTCTCTGATTGAGTTAATGATCTCAATTACATTGGGATTGTTGATCATGACAGGTGTGCTTGCACTATATTTGGATTTAACAAAAAGTAATGCAGATCTGGCAAGAATGAACCGGCAGGTTGAGAATGGCCGATTTACCTTGCAGGTATTGCAGAAAGAGTTATGGCACGCAGGTTATTGGGATACTTATGTTCCCTCTTTACCGTCTATTACGCCGCCTACGGCAGTGCCCAATCCATGTATTGCATTCTCTGATTGGGATGCAATCTACATTAACAACATGTTCTCAATTCCTGTACAAGGCTACGTGACAGGAGTTTCTGTGCCAACTGAGTGCTCTAGCATTGTAACGAACCGGCAATCGGATTCTGATGTGTTGGTGATTCGCTATGCGTCAACCTGTGCCGCTGGTGTGGCGGGGTGTGAAAACTATAGTGCAGGTAAATTGTACTTGCAAACCCAGGCGTGTGGAAATACGGGGCATGCCAATTATGTTGCGAGTGCCGCTACAACACCTGTACTGGGTACGCCTGGCGTTTCAGTATATAAAAAAGACTGTGCCACGGTCGCTGACAAACGGAAATTAATAATTTCCGCTTTTTACGTGCGCAATTATTCCGTCACCTCAGGGGATGGTATTCCAACATTGATGCGCACCGATTTTGACTTGAGTGGCGGCGTTGTCCAAATGCAATCAGCACAACCGATCATAGAAGGCATTCAAAGTATTCAGTTTGAATACGGACGGGATACTGATGAAGATGGCAGTGCGGATATTTTTGATGACTGCGCATCCTGCACAGCATTGGATTGGGCAAATGTGGTAGCCGTGCAGGTGCATGTCCTGGCGCGTAACTTAGAGGCTTCTTCAGGGTATGTTGAGAGTAAAACTTATCAACTTGGATCAACTACATTAGGACCTTTTAATGATGGTTTTATGCGTCATGTTTATACCAGCTATGTTCGTTTGGTGAATCCGTCGGGTAGAAGAGATAAACCATGAAAAGTCAACAGATTATATCACGGCAAAGTGGTGCCACTTTAGTGGTTGGGCTCATTATGCTAGTTTCTATTACTTTGCTGATGATATCTGCTTTTTCACTCAGTGGTGGGAATCTGAAAGCGGTTAGTAACATGCAATTCAGGAATGAGGCTATTGCAGCAGCTAATATGGCCATTGAGCAGACGATAAATATTAACTTTGTGGCAATTGATCCAGCAAATTATCCAGAGACGATAGATATCGATATTGATCAGAATAATACGACAGATTATGTTGTGAGTATCAAGGCTCCTCTATGCATAAAAGCCACATTAGCACCTGTTAACCCTTTGGCTTTGAGCGGGATAAATTCCAATGTAACTAATTCGTCTGATTATTTGACTTTATGGGAAATTGAAGCGACAGCACAGAATCAGGCAACAGGTGCATCAGTAGTGGCTAAGCAAGGTATCAGCAAACAGTTGACACAAAGTGAGTATCTACTGTCTGCATGTTAAAAATCAAAATCCCGAGATGAGAGTATCTATGCTAACGCCGTCAAAGAATAATCTATTAGTTGCGATAATTTTATCGTTTGTCAGCACAATTTCTGCAGCAGAAGACATAGATCTATTTACCGGTGTTGCTCCTCCCAATTCTACAGATATTCCTAATATATTGATTGTGCTGGATAATACGGCAAACTGGAATACTGCGTTTGTCAATGAAATCAATGCGCTATCCACAGTACTTAGTGGCCTGACCGTTAACAAATTTAGAGTTGGTTTAATGATGTTCAGTGAAACGGGATCAGGAAATAGCAATCCCGATGGCGGTTATGTGCGTGCCGCGATACGTTTGATGGATGCTACCAACAAGCCGATTTATCAGAATCTGGTAAACAGTTTGGGCAAACTCGAAGATAAGTCAAATAACGGTAAGTTGGGTTTGACCATGGCTGAAGCGTATTACTATTTTTCTGGAGCGGGTGCGTACGCAGGACATAATAAGGCTAAACGGGATTATGCCGGTAATACATCAGGAGCCTCAGCGTCTAACGCAGTTTATGCATTAAGCGGAAATGCATTATCATCATCCAGTGATACAAGTTATGAAAGTCCGGTGAGCTCGGGTTGCCAAAAGAATTTTATTATTTATATCAGTAATGGTCCCGTTCAGGATAATGCTTCGGATACTTCAACCGCTAATTCAAAGTTGTCTGCTGCGGGAGGAAATACGACACAGATCTCACTTTCTCCTAGTGGATCACAATCGGGAGCCAGCGATGAATGGGCACGTTTCATGGCAACGACTGCTTCAACTAAGATAACGACTTACACTGTTGATGTTGATCCTGGAACTACAGGGCAGGGTCCTGGATTTACTGCATTATTAAAAAGCATGGCGACTCAAGGTAAAGGTAAATATTTTTCAGTCAATTCCTCGGTTAATAGCGGATCTCAAATCGCGGAGGCATTAAATCAGATATTTACTGAGATACAAGCAGTCAACACCGTATTTGCTTCCGCAAGCCTGCCAGTAAGTGTTAACACACAAGGTACGTATCTTAATCAAATATTTGTTGGCATGTTCCGTCCAGATGCCAGTGCAAATCCTCGTTGGGCAGGAAACCTTAAACAATATCAATTTAAACCAAGCTTAATAAATAATACCGTCGCGATAAGTCTGGTTGATGCTGATGGTGTATTGGCAATTAATAAAAATACCGGATTTATTACGCAATGCGCTCGAAGCTTCTGGACACCCAGTACAGCGAGTATGGATACGTACTGGTCTTTTGCACCACAAGGCTCATGTACCACGATTGCTAACTCGGATCAATCCAATACTCCGGATGGCGATATTGTGGAAAAAGGCGCTACAGGTTATATGTTACGTGCAACTGCTCCTGCGTCACGTATTGTTAAAACTTGTGATCCAGCCAGTTGTACCGGATTAAGCAATTTTGATAATGCTAATACTTCAATTACACAAACGTTATTGGGCGTGGCTGATAGTACTGAACGCACTAACTTGATCAACTGGGTGCGGGGTCAAGATGTGAAAGAGGAAAATACGAATACAAATACTACCGAGATGAGATCATCTGCACATGGAGATATTGTCCACTCCCGGCCAGTCGCAGTAGATTATGGCGGGGGTACCGGTGTGGTAGTGTTTTATGGCGCCAGTGACGGTATGCTTCATGCCATTAATGGTAATCAGTCGAGCAGCATTGGCAGTTATGCTGCCGGTACTGAATTATGGTCATTTGTTGCGCCAGAGCATTATGGACAGCTCAAACGCATTTATGACAACAGTCCCGCCATTACACTACCCAGTGTGAATGACGCGACAGCCAAGCCCTATTTCTTCGATGGGCGTATCACGGCTTATAAAAGTGGCAGCACAGTCTGGATTTATGCTGCGCAACGACGTGGTGGACGAATGATTTATGCTTTTGATGCCAGCACACCTACGAGCCCAAGCTTGAAATGGCGTCAGGGCTGCCCTAATTTAACCAATGATACCGGATGTACTTCAGCAAGTTTCAGTGGTATCGGACAGACTTGGTCAGCAGCCGTTAATTTGAAATCATCGGGCTATGTTTCAGGATCGACACCTTTGCCGATGCTTATTTTTGGCGGCGGGTATGATACCTGTGAAGATGGTTCAAGCGGGAGCGATCTGAATACCTGTTCTGCACCTAAAGGAAACAAAATTTTTGTACTGGATGCTAATAGTGGCACGCTACTGACCACATTATCCACTGACCGAAGTGTAGTGGGGGATGTGACTGTGTTGTACCCAACACTGCGACCGGGCTGGCTGAATATGCTTATGCGGCCGATACGGGGGGTAATGTTTACCGGGTCACAATAGGTTCTGCTGCACCTGCAAGTTGGACAATTACGAAAATTGCATCGCTGGGATGCAGCACAACCGATTGTCCCGGTGGTGTCGCCAATCGCAAATTCATGTTCGCGCCTGAGGTGGTTGTATCACCCGATTACAACATTATTTTAATAGGTTCAGGGGATCGCGAACATCCGCTCCTAAGTCATACGACGGCGACCAGTGTTGACAATGCGTTTTTTATGATTAAAGACAAACCATCTGATGCTGCCTGGTGGTCAACAGAAACGGGTAGTTGTCTGTCGCTTGCATTGGCATGTATTAACTCACTGCTTGCCATAAATCCGGATAGTACGCTTCTGCCAACAGAGTCACAGTTGGCTGCCAAGAAAGGTTGGTATATGCCATTTGGCACTGCCGGAACTACCCATGATAAAGAGCAAGTAGTAACATCAGCAGTTGCTGTAATGGGTGTTGTTACCTTCAGCACACACACGCCAACACCACCTGATCCAAACATCTGTGGATCAAACTTGGGATTGGCGCGTGTATACAACCTTGGGTTTATGGATGGCCGCCCTGTTGGTACTACAAGATTTGTGCCGATAACAGGAGGTGGGTTGCCACCGTCACCTGTAGCAGGAATGGTGACTGTGATACATCCGACAACGGGTCAAAGTATCACAGTACCATTTGTGATTGGAGCAAGTTCGGATTCTCCTTTAGAAGGATCGTCACCTAGGCCTATAGCATCCCCCACTACTTATAAGGGTCGGGTTTATTGGTATCTTCAACATTAATACAAAATGATTAGATTGAGAATTATTTCTACAGACCAGATGGTTCAAAGTTGCCGTGGTGTGACCTTAATTGAGCTGCTGGTCGCACTGTCGGTATTTTCCATTTTATTGACCATTGGCGTACCGTCTTTCAGTCAATTTACTACGAGTACTCGTCTAAGTAGTTATGCTAACACGCTATTCTCACATATGGCATTGGCTAGATCGGAAGCGGTAAAACGTAATGCGCGTGTTGTTATCTGTAAAAGTTCTGATGGTTCAACATGCACCAGTTTGGGTAACTGGAGCCAAGGGTGGATTGTGTTTGCTGATTTGGACAATAATGCAAGTGCTAATGCTGGCGAGCAGATAATTACTACGATGTCTGCATTATCAACTGGCTTTAGTTTATCTGGGAATACTAATGTCAGTAGTTATATTTCTTATGATGCACAAGGAATCCCAAAGCTTACCACTGGTGGGTTTCAATCTGGCACAATCACGCTTTGCCCAGCTGCGCCAGCAGCATCCGGTAATGGGCGCGATATCATATTAAGCAGCAGCGGCAGATCGCGCATCGCCAAGATCACCACCTGCTCATGACTTGAATATCCTGATTGATAGGGTAGTAGGCTGAATCCGCAAATAATCTGACAGAGAGGTGTTATTCCCGAATTTCCTGTTCAATCTGATCGGCTGTTACATGGCGTACATCCTTGCCCTTTACCATGTAAACAACGTACTCGGACATGTTTTTTGCATGATCGCCAATACGTTCGATTGCTTTGGCGATAAACACGATCTCCAGGCAAGTGGAGATTTTTCTTGGGTCTTCCATCATGAAAGTAATCAACTGCCGTAAGATGGAACGAAATTCTTCATCTACAAATTCGTCCTGCCGTACAATTTGCGCGGCTGCATTCAAGTCTAACCGGGCAAAGGAATCTAGCGCCTTATGCAGCATATCCATAGCGATACTGGCGACATGCTTGATTTCAATAAAACGCGGTATGTGCATACGATCTGTTGAATAGATCAACTTTGCCATCCGTGCAATTTTCGCAGCTTCGTCGCCAATACGCTCCAAATCGGTAATGGTTTTGATAACCATCATGATCATGCGTAAGTCGCCTGCAGTCGGCTGCCGGCGTGCAATAATTTGATTGCAGATCTCATCAATTGACACTTCCATGGAGTTAACGCGATGGTCACGAGCAATGATTTGATCAATTAACTCTTCATTGCCGGTCGTCAGCGCCTCAATAGCATATTCGATTTGCTCTTCAACAAAACCACCCATTTGCAAAACACGTGTGCGCACTTCTTCAAGATCAGCATCAAACTGCTTGGAAATATGTTCTTTGGTTACCATGGCATGCCTTTTGTTGGTATTGAATTATGTGATGCGCCAAGTTTGGCTGCTAAATATTAGCATTATAAATCAGATGGTAATTGTCCGTACCCCATTATCTGTGCCTAATAATAAAATATCTGCAGAGCGCCGGGCAAAAAGACCATTCGTTACAACACCGGTGATTTGATTCAGTATCGCCTCCAGTTCAACAGGGTTCATGATTTGCAAGTTATGCACATCAAGAATCACATTGCCATTATCAGTGATAAATCCCTGGCGTAACGCCGGCTGCCCTCCCAGTAGCACAATTTCACGTGCGACATAGCTGCGTGCCATGGGTATGACCTCAACAGGTAATGGAAAGTTGCCAAGGACATTCACTAGTTTGCTCTGGTCTGTAATACAGATAAATTTTCGCGCGACAGCAGCCACAATTTTTTCCCGCGTTAAAGCTCCACCGCCACCTTTGATCATGTGCAAATGCTCTGTAATCTCATCTGCGCCGTCGACATAAACGGGCAGATCAATGACATTATTGAGATCAAGCACTTCGATACCGTGACTCTTGAGGCGTTGTGCAGTGGTATCTGAACTCGCGACCGCGCCTTCAATTTTATTTTTGATTTTAGCCAGCTCATCGATAAAGTAATTGGCGGTAGAACCTGTGCCCACGCCAACAATACAACCAACCGGAATATGCTGGATTGCAGCTGCTGCAGCAGCGCGTTTTTGTTCGTCTTGTGTCATTATGGCCTTATGTTGACAAAAAATTAATATCGCTTATCAGGATAGCGTTATCTGTAAATTTAAACAATGCTTCTAGCCACCGAAAATAAAATTTGGAGAATTCGAGAAAAAGAATGTACAAAATTATTGCGGCAATAAGCTTTTAAGATTGAAGCTTGAGATACTGAGAAAGTGAATTTTTACATAGTTATATGAAGATATAATTACATTGGTCACGCTTTTAATTTGAATGTTACTTCAGCAAGTGAAGATTGAGTCGAGCATAGTGAATCGTTAGAAAAACGGATCAAACCCAGATGTTGGAATCCGATAGTCTTTGAGCCATGATTTGAACTGCTTCACATCATTGAATAGCATCAGGTCATGTTGAATGCAGTTGATTTGATTCCGTAACGTGCGCATGTCTTCATTCAGCAGAGCAAACACCCGCTTCGGCGACAAGTGCTCATACGGTGCAAGTCCGGCCATTTTCCTGATATCCAATTCCATATGCGTCATTTCTTGCTGAAGTTCTTCCAATTGGCTTTGCAGGATTTTGTTGTAATGCTTTAAGCGATCATCGGCGATATTGTTAATATTGCTCTGATCAATTTGTTCGACACTCAATTGTAATTCCAGCAGCTGCAGCAAATCTCTTTTTCCATAGGCAACCGTTACTTTCTGCATTAATTCGGTTTTACGTTCGCGCTCCGCTGGATCCAGCTCTCGGTCCGGATGCAGCGCTGCTACCAGTTGCCGGTAAACTGCCTGGATTGATTTGCTGACATTGGCTTCCTCTTCCTGCTCACGTGCTTCCTTCTCCAATTGTTTGGCGGATTTTTTCCGCTTGGAGCGGGATTCTTGGGCTTGTTTCTGCCGCTCCTGCATTTTCTCAGCCAAGCGTGCCGCCATTTCTTCAGGGTTGGAACAGTCAAATTCATCATCGTCCAGTTCGACACCGAATTCCTGTTCGAACATCGATTTCATATATTCTCTGGCCATTTCATCGGTTTCCTGAACTGCGGCATCGTAATCCTGCTCGCTGTAACAATCATACATCGGCTTTAAATCTTCGCGCCCGTGTTGACCGATCAGTTCCTCGCATATGCTGGTAATCAGATGTGCAATTTTATCTCGCTGGTTGTGGGCGAGCTTCTGAGTACTATACAAAGTATCCAACATCATCACCATTTCAGCTTGATGATCGTGGAATGAATTACGTAGCGGGATCAGTTTCCCGGCAATTTCCTGCTGGTATTGAGGCATTACTTCCTGCCACGTGGCCAGTAGCTTCTTCTGCGCATCAATTTTCTGAATCAATCCATTAAATTTTTTCTGTGCAGGTGAAAGATAAGTCTGTTGCTGACCTTCTTCAATTCGAACTACTTTGATTTTGTGATGTGGCATAACATGATGCGGGGCAGAAGTGAATGTGTGAAATTTTAACCTAATGCGCCGGATTATTATTCACAAATCGGACATTCTGGATATTTATCACATGCTGGCAGTGAAATTTTCTTTTCACAGTTCTGTTGATTGCATGATTACCAAAATTAGACAAGTGATCGTTTGATAAGCACAAGCTAATTGTGCGGCTTTAGAACTGCAATATGCTTGATCAAACCATCTGGAGTGAAGTAGATGCGCTCCAATCCTTGCCGTTTCACCTACTCACCGGAAGAGGCATCCATTCCGGTCATTACAAACGCGAATTCCACGCCATTATCTTCAATGCAACGATATTTCGCTACCTCCCAGTAAGCATCAGGGAAGCGGATAAAAAAAGCTGGTCATCATGGCATGAATCGCTGTGCTGCCTTGGTATTCACCAAAATAAGCAGAATGGTAGGTGGCATCGTCTGCGAACAGGAGTTGAATCAGCGGGAGATTGTGATCGTTGGATAACGTCACATAGTTTTTTGCCAGTTCAATTGATTTATTGGTATCCATTGCATTTTATCTGTCAAGAAATTCGTAGCGCTGCTCGCTACGAATCACACTGATTTTGATTCCGCGCGAGTGAAAATCCACTCATCCCGGCTGCTGGCATCTTCACTAAACTGATAACCTGAACTAGTGAAGTGTTTGATATCTTCATGGTTTGTCAGCTTGTTCTGGATGATATAGCGGCTCATCAAGCCACGCGCTTTCTTGGCGAAAAAGCTGATTATTTTGTAAACACCGTTTTTCTCGTCTTTGAAGACCGGGGTGATGATGCGCGCATTTAATTTATTCTTTTGCACGGATTGGAAATATTCAATGGAAGCCAAGTTGATCAGAATATCTGATTTTTGTTTTTTTAGATCCTGATTGAGTGCTTGAGTAATTTTATCGCCCCAGAATTCGTACAGATTATTGCCGCGCGAATTCTTGAACTGGGTGCCCATTTCCAGCCGGTAAGCCTGCATCAGATCCAGCGGATGCAACATGCCATACAATCCGGACAGAATGCGTAAATGATCCTGCGCAAAAGCCAAATCTGCAGCGGTCAGTGTGTCTGCATCCAAACCTGTGTAAACATTTCCTTTGAAAGCGAGCACTGCCTGTTTGGCATTCTTCATGTCAAATGGGCGATTCCAGGCGAAATAGCGGTTTGAATTCAGAACAGCGAGCTTAGGGCTGATAGACATCAACTTGCCGACTTGATCCGGTTCCAGTTTTCTGAGCTGGTCGATCAGTTGGGCTGAATCATCGAGAAAACCAGGCTGCGTATGTTCCTGCGTGATGGCTGGCGTTTCAAAATTCAGTGTTTTTGCTGGCGAAATAACAATAATCATGGGTTCTCATCCTGAAATAAAAATACTATCAGATTTACTCACAGAGAAGGATTACTTGTAGTTTGCACAATGAATCCTTAAATATGCTTGAAATATCTCCTTTAGGAAAATGCATAAATACTGATTGATCCCCGCTCTCAGTGAAGGTGCTTCAGCTTTAAGTTCAGCGGGCTGCTAAAGAGAAATTCCGTATCAACGAATTTAAGGTTTTCGCAGTACAAGATTTAAGCAAACTATTTGCAGCACGGTACTTCGTGGTTTTTTAAGCACTGTACGCTATCATGTGTTGAATAAAGATATGGAAGCAGATCAAGAGATATGATTCTTGTGTGTTTTAAATATGACTGAAAACCAGAATCCAGAACAAAAAGCCCGTGACAACATTGATGCATTGCTTAGGCAAGCAGGCTGGGTTGTTCAATCAGCCAAGAAGATCGATCTGAATGTTGGGTTAGGTCAGGCGGTGCGCGAATACCAGACTGATGCCGGTCCGGCGGATTACGTGCTTCGTGGATAAAAAAGCAATCGGCGTAATCGAAGCCAAGCGTGAAGAAGAAGGTCAGCGGCTCACTGCGCATGAAACACAAACTGAAGACTACGCGGCGGCTACACTCAAGTGGATCAATAACAAAAAACCGTTACCTTTTCTCTACCAAAGTACCGGCATTATTACCCGCTTCACCGATGGTCGTGACCCCAAACCCCGCTCACGTGAAGTGTTCTGCTTCCATCGCCCGGAAACGCTGCGGGAATGGATTGCACAAGGTATAAGTTTGCGCGAACATCTGCATCATATTCCGGTGCTCAATCCCAATCATTTGCCCGCGAGGGAATTGCACCTGCGCGATTGTCAGGAAATCGCCATCATCAATCTGGAAGTCTCATTTAAGGCAGATCGACCACGTGCACTGATTCAAATGGCAACCGGCGCGGGCAAGACCTACACCGCCATCACCTCTATTTACCGCCTGCTCAAATATGCGGATGCCAAGCGCATTCTGTTTCTGGTGGATACCAAAAATCTTGGCGAGCAGGCTGAACAGGAAATGATGTCCTACGTGCCGCTTGACGATAACCGTAAGTTTACCGAGCTGTACAACGTGCAACGGCTTAAATCTTCTTTCGTCGCCAAGGAT
Organism: Nitrosomonas ureae; assembly: GCA_945872825.1. GTDB lineage: Bacteria > Pseudomonadota > Gammaproteobacteria > Burkholderiales > Nitrosomonadaceae > Nitrosomonas > Nitrosomonas ureae_D. The sequence goes on along the minus strand of CAMCBD010000027.1, from coordinate 1,975 downwards.
AGCCAAGTGTGCATCAGCACCATCCAGCGCTTGTATTCGATCCTGAAAGACACGCCACTCGATGATGCCGCCGAAGAAATTAATCCCGCAGAATTGGCGCTACCCAAAACGCCGATGCCCGTGGTGTATAACGAAAAAGTCCCGCCGGAATTTTTCGATTTCATCTTTATCGACGAATGCCACCGCTCCATCTACAACCTGTGGCAACAAGTCATCGATTATTTCGATGCCAGCCTGATCGGCCTCACCGCCACGCCGGACAACCGCACCTACGGCTTCTTCAAGAAAAACGTAGTCAGCGATTACAGCCACGAAAAGGCCGTGGCGGATGGCGTAAACGTTGGTAACGAAGTTTATGTGATCGAAACACAAATCACCCAGCAAGGCGTGCAAATCGCTGCCAAGCAACAGGTGGAAAAACGCGAAAAGCTCACGCGCAAAAAGCGCTGGGAAATGCAGGACGAAGACGAAGCCTATTCCGCCACGCAATTGGATCGCAATATCGTCAATCTTGATCAAATCCGCACCGTCATCCGCACTTTCCGCGACAAACTGCCGGAGATTTTTCCCTACCGCCGCGAAGTGCCCAAGACGCTGATCTTCGCCAAAACCGACAGTCACGCCGACGACATCATCCAGACCGTGCGCGAGGAGTTCGGCGAGGGCAACGCCTTTTGCAAGAAGCTCACCTACAAAACCGAGGAAGATCCCAAGTCCGTGTTGCAGCAATTCCGCAATGAATATTACCCGCGCATCGCCGTCACGGTGGACATGATCGCCACCGGCACCGATGTCAAGCCGCTGGAATGTTTGGTGTTCATGCGCGATGTGAAAAGCCGCAACTACTTCGAACAGATGAAAGGCCGTGGCACGCGCACGCTGGATAAAGACGACCTGAAAAAAGTCACGCCCTCCGCCGTCAGCGCCAAGACCCACTATGTGATTGTGGATGCCATCGGCGTCACCCAATCGCTCAAGACCGCCAGCCAGCCGCTGATCACCAAACCCAGCGTGCCACTCAAAGATTTGGCGATGAGCGTGATGATGGGCGCAACCGATGAAGATATCGTCAGCTCGCTCGCCGGTCGCCTGGCGCGGCTCAACAAACAACTCGATACCGATGACCAGCGCCGTATCCGAGAACTCGCAGGCGGCATGGAACTCACCCAATTTGCCGGCAAATTATTCAGCGCAATCGATGCCGACAACATCGAAGCGCGTGCGTTGGAACTGGCAAAACTTCCCATCGGCTCAGATCCCGGCGACGATAAACGCCAACAGGCGCAACAGCAATTAGTGACTGAAGCTGCGAAAGTGTTGAACGGCGAACTGGTTGAACTCATCGAATCCATCCGCCGCGACAAGGAACAAACCATCGACCACGACAACATCGACACAGTGTTGCGTGCCGAATGGGATAAAGACGCCGCCAATAATGCGCAAGCTTTAACCGATGAATTTGCCGGTTACCTGAAAGCGAATCAAGACAGTATTGCCGCACTGACCATCTTTTTTAGCCAGCCGTATCGCAGGCGTGAACTCAGCTATGCCCTGATCCGCCAAGTGCTGGATAAACTCAAAGCCGACAAACCCAAACTCGCGCCGCTGCGCGTGTGGCAGGCGTATCAACAACTGGAATCCCGCCATTCCCTGTCACCCTCGCGAAGGCGGGAGGCAGGCGGGAATCCAGTCAATGAACTCACGACACTGGTCGCACTGATTCGCCGTGTATGCGGCTGGGACAAAACCCTAACACCCTTCGACGACACCGTGCGCCGCAACTTCCAAAGCTGGATCATGCAACACCACGCCGGCAGCGGCGAGAAGTTCTGAAGTGGTACCGCAAAACTGGACAGGTTGTTAAGCTCTGTTATGGACACTATAGAGGATCATAATCATGAGCAAGAAACGCACACAATATTCCAGTGAATTCAAAGCAAAAATAGCGCTGGCTGCGATACGGGGCGATGAAACC
>CAMCBD010000026.1 GCA_945872825.1 Nitrosomonas ureae | reverse complement strand
TGCCTTATGGACACTCGTGCTGACGTTGATCCAATCTATTCATGCCGAACTCAAGGGGATCTACGGTAGACCGAGAATGGTCAGAGAATTGCGTGATCGTGGGTTTCCAGCTTGCAAGAAGCGGGCTGAGCGTCTAATGCGAGAGAACGGCATTTGTGCAAGGCCAAGCGGCGCTACAAGGTAACGACGGACTCCAAGCACAATCTGCCGATTGCACCGAATCGGCTGGATCGGAATTTCAACCCGGCCGCGCCTAATCAAGTCTGGACATCCGATATCACTGACCTCTGGACTGATGAAGGCTGGCTATATCTGGCTATCGTGTTTGATCTGTTTAACCGTGAAGTGGTTGGCTGGTCGCTGAAACCGCGCATGACCGCAGACATCGTCACCGATGCGCTAACGATGGCATGGTTTCGCAAGAAACCTGCAGCAGGACTGATGCACCACTCAGATAGTAAGAAGAACTGATAGCATAAAACTGTTCGCCTGTTGGAAGACGAAAAGCAGAGGGAGAATCAACAATAACCAACTGAATATATTAAACTAAATTGCCTGACACTACTGATAATGGATGGAAATTGTATCAAGCCAAACAATCGGTTCATTGGTTAATATCCTTTTTAATGAGATTATTTTTCGCAATATAAAGTATATGCCTCTTAGCCCAGTAATCCCAATGTAAAGTCATTGATTGATCGTTAGTGTGTTAACAGTTAGTTTGGCTTCCAGTACATTTCAGTTAGGTAATAGGGCATATTTATTCTTCCTATACTCATTATTTGGGCTACGTTCCAGAAATAATCACAGAGCTCGATGATTGACTGGTAGCGGATGCATGATCATGCAAATTGCGATCCAAATAATAAAATTTCTCTTCTCTAAAAAGCGATATGCGGGGATAAAAGCAACTGTACTGAGATGACGCTATTCTGTCATTCCCTGACGCATCATCCAACTAGCGCTTCTTGCGATAAGTATTATCCGTTTGTAACCGGGTCTCTAAAAGAAACATTTTCACTTGCTTTAGCAAGCCTGTGTAATCCCTTGGATTGATCTCTCTTGTTCAGAATTTGCGGGAAATTATTACACATGCCATTGACGTGGGAATAATTCACGCGTAATATGTCTGTGCGTGTGCAAAAATCACACGTTAGAATCATGATAGTTTTACTGATGTTGAATTAATTCAAATTAAGGAGAAGTAACATGAAAAAAATTTCAAACATTACAATTCTTATATTAAGTATAAGCTTTGCCTCTGCTCCAGTCTTGGCGCGACAAGAAGTAAATGATTACATTGGGTATATGCAAAGTGGACAGAATGCCGATGATCGCGAATCAAGACGCATCGGAAAGTTACTTTGGAATGTTGAAGTTCCGCGTGATGGCCAAAATTCCGATGATCGTGAATCAAGACGCATCGGAAAGTTACTTTGGAAAAATGGTCATGCTCAAGGTGGTCACGGTAACGTGAAATAGGAAAGACTAGGAAAACTCAGTTCGCCGAACCAATGGCGAAGCTGAGTTTGTACAAGTCAAAACTAGCATAGTCAATTAATCCAAGGAGCACATTATATGTTTAAAGCATCACGATTAACTAAAAAGGCCGCGAGCCTGGTTGTTGCTGCTTCAGCGGTTTTAGTTTTTTTATCGGCAAGCAATGTTTCTGCGAGCGGTAACGAAGTCAGGTTTGAGCTGACAGATAATCCGGGACGCTGGTTTGATACCGGATCCGCCATTGCGGGTAACCGCTCGCTGGCGGTTGCTTCACCTGGTGTGCTGGTCAAGTTTTCCGGTAATTCCAATACGGTGCATACGAGAACCAGTTTGATCTATCCCACTGGGGCCGCTGGTATGCCACATAATGATACAAAACATTCGGATGGCGGCGATGATGTCACGCTGACAACGCCAGGACTGTATGTTTTTACCTGTAGTATCCATCCCTACATGTTTGGTGCGGTCATTGTGGATGATCCAAAGACCACTGGTTTGGATCTGGGGTCGTCAATCAGTCTAATCAATGGCATTACTGTTCCAAGCAGTAGCGATCTGGCAACACGCCTATTGCGCACATTCTTTATTGCCACCAATCCTGCAAACTGGCAGGACTATACAAAGGATACCCCCTGGCAAATTACTTACCCCAATGTCGATGTACGTGTGGATATCGGGGTTGTCAACCTGCCCGCTGTGCTAAATGCACGTTATGGCAATGATATTTCGTTGGCAAAACTGAGTAATCCAGAGACACCCGCAGTCGGTGAAATATGGGTAGCCACTCAGTTTGAAACCACATCAGGAAAAGAAAAACCCGGTACGGTATCAGCAGTAGATGGAGCTTCCTGGCAAGTCACACGCAAAGTAGCGCTCCCTGCCATTGACATGAACAATCCCCACAACATGTGGACGGATAAAGATCAAAATGTTATCTATGTGACACAGTGGTTTGACGATAAACTGACTGTTTATGACCGTGAAACCGGCAGGCTCATTCGCAATGTATCCGTGGGTGAATCCCCGGCGCATGTGATGACTTTGACCGATAGCGACCGGCTTCACGTCACCAATAACGGCGATGATCAAACTGGTTCCGTCATGGAATTGGCCCCTCTTGCAACCGAGGTGCTACGCAAGGTGGATATTGGACGAGGCAATCCACATGCGCACTGGATGAGTCATGACGGCAAAACCATGGTAACGGCTAACGCCCTTTTCGGCGATACCACGCAATATAATTTCCATACCGATAGCATTGAAGCCATTTTGCCGGTAGGCGGTCCGTTCAGCCATCCTTTGGCAGCAGGTATGATGCCGGATGCCAGCAAATATTATGTGGCTAACCTGCTCGATAGCACTATCGCTGTGGTGAACATGGATACCCATAAAGTGACCAAGCACATCAATCTGATCAAAAACTATGACCCTGTCACGGGAGCCATTACCGGACCGGTGGGCGCATTGCCGATCCAAACCCCAGTTTCTCCCGATGGCAAAAACATGGTGACAGCCAATACTCTCACCGGAACGATCACTATTCTTGATACCAGCACTGATGAAGTGGTTGCGATGTTGCCCTGTGATCCTGGCTGTCATGGGGTGCAATACGGTGCAAAACAAGGCGGTGGTTACTATGCCTATGTCTCCAGCAAGTTCTCGAACAGAATGTTGATTGTAGATCCTGATCCCAACAGTGATGGCAATCCAGTGGATGCCAAAATTGTCGGATCGGTAGGATTGTTCGCTGCTAGCTCCACACAGCGCGATGACGCCATATCGGGCAATCCAGGAATGGGCGGACAAGGCATCCTGCCTATCCCCGTCGTCTATAACGGTTGGGTTCAAAATCTACCCCCATCCTGGAGTAATCAACTCACCACTCAACAACGCAATCCAATTAAATAACTTCATCACATCAAATGAGTTGGAAGAATGTCAACGTGCTGGCCTAGCACCGGACAAATAAAAGGAGGGCTCATTTCCTCCTTTTATCTCCTGATCGATCATTCTTCTCACATTTACCTATAGTGCATAACAATAAACACAAAAGGAATGCTATGAAATATTTATCCAAAAATGGAAATTTAAGCTTTGCGTGTGTCGTTGGATTTCTTTCAATTGCTGCCACAATAGTTTCACCACTAGCTCTAGCGCAAGATGATTCAGCGCAACGTGTGAAGCAGTTAGAGAATAAATTGCAAGAAATTCAGAATGAATTAGGCAGAATCAAAACGGAATCTGTTCGAACAACACAGAAGGTTGAACAAATCCAGGAAACAAAATTTCTCGCAGATGATACCAGCGGTAGAAAAAGAACGATGATATTTTTCCGTGGTGGCTTTGCTCGGAGCGATCATCTTCGTAATGGTGTTTCTTTAGAAAGTCGTGTTGCTCCTGTCGGCGCTCAGGAACAAGCAGACAGGAATGCATGGTACGCTGGTGCGGGTTTTGACTTTAGCCTTACTAATAATGTTTGGGGTTTTGTGCCAAGAACCGAGGTAGTTGCTGAATTAATGTTCTAATACAAACAGTTCGGTCATGGCGTTCCAGGTAATGTACTTGCCAATGAACCAACTCAGCTAGCCGGGGGTACACTGAATCCACGAGGTGTTACTGTAAATCAATTTACTTTAACAGCAGCGCCTAAAATCAAATTTCTTGAAGGAAGTAAATTCAGGCCTTGGATTATTCCTGTTGGGCTTGCTATTCATGTAATTAGCCCGCCTTCTGAATCTATTACTTATATAAATCCAGGTATTATGTTTGCGGGTGGTGTTGAATATAATATCTGGAAAGATTTCTATATCGGGGCCGATGCCCGGTATCAATTAGTACCCAGTTCGCTAGATGGCGCAAAATTTGGGGGTATGACAGTAGGCGGCTATATTGGTATTGGTTTCTAAAGGCTATGTTGCAATTACCAGTTGAAACTGCTTGATATTTTTTAATAGAGGAGAGGGAGCATAGAATGATCGTAATACTGTGCCTATTCTATGCTCCCCAAAAAACTGTGTATCCCTGCGGGAATCAATAGTATGAAGCAGTATAAGATATTCTTTAAGGCTGTAAACCTCATTAATGGTCGTAATAATAAGTAAGCGGTTAAAATAAGCCTTGTTGCATTCACTTAGCTTTCTAATTATGACCATTAACAGTGATGGAGCCAATTCTTATCATCACCCATTTCCCCGAAAAAAGAGTGCCGTTGCATTAGCCAAAACGTTGATCGACCAGCATTTAGTAGCTTGTGTCAATGTACTGAATCCATGTACCTCTATTTATCGCTGGCAAGGGCACATTGAATCGACTGATGAGATACCGGTTTTAATCAAAACCCAGTAGCGACACTATGAGCGGGTTGAACAGTTCATAAAGATGATGCATCCTTATGAACTTCCGGAAGTGATTATGGTTCCTATCATGGACGGATTGCCTGCCTATTTGCAGTAGATCGATGCTGAAATCCAACTATCTGACTAAACCATACTGAATACTGATGCGCTTAATCCAATATCTATTGCTTATATTATGTTTGACCAGTACCAACGTTTCCGCACAGGAAAGTGGCTCTTTCAATTCGTTCTCAAAATTGCAGGGGCTGGGTATCAATCTGGGTCAGAGCAATCCACAAGAACTTTTGCCGCCCGATGGAGCATTCAAGCTCTCAGTAGAGGTACGTGACGCCAATACGCTGATAGCCCATTTGACATCCACAAAGGATTATTATCTTTATCGCGATAAGATTACTTTTGAACCGAAACAGACAGATACTGCCATTAAAAAAATAACCTTGCTACCCGGTAAGATGAAAGAGGACATGACTTTTGGCCAGACAGAAGTGTATTACAGTCCAGTTCAAGCCATTATCTCGTTAAAACGTGCGGGATTATTCCACAAGCCTTATACTGGCCGCCACCTATCAGGGTTGTAATGAACCTATCGGGGTGTGTTATGCGCCAATTCACAAAGCTATCGATTTGACATTGTCGGCAGTGAGAGCAACGATCGGCGCTGTTGCTGAAGCAGTGAGTGGCCGCACTGCGGCAGCAGTGTATCTCGGTATCAGGTCCAGAATGAAGAATCAAGACCAATATCATGTTTTCTAATTTAGTTTTAAAAGATGATGCAAAATGAAACCTATTGCTTATCCAATCTACGATACTGAATTGCTTCCGCAATGTGCTGATTATTGATTTTCTTAGCTCTCGATAAATCTGCAATCGTCCGTGCAACTTTTAGGATGCGATGATACGCACGGGCGGACAGATTCAAACGGCTGATTGCCTGTTTCAACAGATTTTCGCTAGCAGTGTCCAAAGCGCAATGTTGGTCGATTTCTTTGACGCTCAAGCGGCTGTTGGTTTTTCCCTGCCGCTCAAGTTGTCGTTGGTGCGATTCTGTTACGCGTACTCTGATTGAGCTGCTTTTCTCAGCGACAGTATGTTGGCGCATCAATTCCTCTTGTGGCACCGCCGGAACCTCAATTTGCATGTCGATGCGGTCGAGTAATGGGCCAGAGATTCGTCCGCGGTAGCGGGCGATTTGGTCGGGGGTGCAGTGGCACTTGCCGGACGGGTGTCCCAAATAGCCACAGGGGCAGGGGTTCATCGCCGCGATCAGTTGGAATTGTGCCGGAAATTCGGCTTGGCGCGCTGCGCGGGAGATGGTGATTTTTCCGGATTCCAGCGGCTCGCGCAGTACCTTCAGCACTTTGCGGTCAAATTCTGCTAATTCATCCAGAAATAGCACGCCATGCATCGCCAGTGAAATTTCACCGGGGCGGGGGTGGCTGCCACCACCTACCAGTGCCACGCCGGAAGCGGTGTGGTGCGGGGAACGGAAGGGGCGACGCTTCCAGTTCTCAATATTGAAGCTGCCATAACTGAGTGATTGAATTGCGGCTGATTCCAGTGCTTCCGCTTCGGTCATGGGCGGCAGAATGCCGGGAAAGCGTGCGGCCAGCATGGATTTCCCGGTGCCGGGCGGGCCGATCATCAGAAGGCTATGACCACCGGAAGCGGCTATTTCTAGTGTGCGTTTTGCATGGGTTTGGCCTTTGACTTCATCGAAATCAGGATAAGCTGAATCGCCGGTTTCGGTGTTGATTTCGAATGAGTTTTTGTAAATTTGTAAGGGTTCGCGTCCGCTCAAATGCGCGCAAATCTGTAACAGTGATTTGGCTGCATAAATGGTGGCTTTTTTTACCAGTGCAGCTTCCGCGGCATTTTGTTGGGGTAATACAAAACTGCGGCCGGATTGGGATGCATTGTAAGTCATCGCCAGTGCGCCATGAATCGGGCGCAATTCCCCAGTTAAAGCGAGCTCACCCGCCCATTCATATTGATCCAATTTGTCTTTGGGAATTTGTCCGGTCGCAGCCAAAATACCCAGTGCGATGGGTAAATCAAAACGCCCGCTTTCTTTAGGCAGATCGGCGGGCGCCAGATTGATGGTGATGCGCTGTGCGGGAATTTTGAATTGCGCATTTTGCAATGCGGCCCTGACGCGGTCTTTGCTTTCTTTGACTTCCGTATCAGGGAGTCCGACAATGGTAAAACTGGGCAAGCCGTTGGCGATATGTGTTTCCACCGTCACCAACGGCGCTTGTATCCCTGAAAGTGCGCGGCTATACAGGACAGCGAGTGACATTTGAGAATTAGTAATCCTGAGTGTGCTGAAACGGGCAGGAATTAACTTAAAGATAACAAAAGATAAGTTAAATAAACTTACTTTTCATGTATATCTTCATTATCCTGTTTTTCTTCTGCCGCATGAGAGGACGCTAGGCTGGTAGATTTTTTCAACAATGCTTCCAATTCGGAAACTTTACCTTCGAGAATCATCAATTTTTCGCGGGTGCGTTGTAAAACTTCCTGTTGTACATCAAACTCATCACGTGTGACTAAATCAAGCCGTGTAAAGGCGCCTGCTAACAGCATCCGGACATTTTTCTCGATGTCTTTGGCCGGACTGGTGTGCAGGACTTCGCTGACTTTGGCATTGATTTCGTCGATTACATTTTTATTAAGCATCGTTGTTCTCCTTGTTGACTGATCCAGCACCTGATCAGCTGATGATAGTGACGTGATAAAATCTCAAAATGTGATAAAGCTTTACAAGATCTGATTATCCACTGTTATTGAGAAGGGTTCCAGTATTAAGAAGCAGGGGTTATTTTGCCAGGCTATTCCCTTTGATCAATGATGCATTGGAGAATTGTCTTTTTGATTAACGGTTAATTGTCCGGATACATAAATGGAACGCATACAACTACTTGAAAATTGGCTGAAGGAGCAATTTCCGCAGAAGCCGTTTACTTTGCAACCAGCGTCTGCTGATGCCAGTTTCCGGCGATATTTCCGTGTTTCCTTTAAGGATCAAACGCTGATTGCTATGGACGCACCTCCGCAACAGGAGGATTGCACGCCATTCTTGCAAGTAGCGGAGATTCTGTCTGCGGCCGGCGTACACGTGCCAAAAATAGTAGCGCAAAATCTGGATCAGGGTTTTTTATTGCTGTCTGATTTGGGTGATACGACTTTCTTGCAGGCACTCAATAATCAGATGGATAACGCTGATCAGCTCTATGGCGATGCCATTGATGCGCTGATTAAGCTGCAATTGTCGCAACAAGTGGAAGGTTTGCCCGGTTACGATGAGGCATTATTGCTGAGAGAACTCAACTTGTTTCCGGATTGGTATGTCGCGAAACATTTACGGGTAGCTATAACGGAAAAACAGCAAACCGTTCTGCAGTCAATTTTTACGCGAATTATACAAAACAATATTGCACAACCCAGAGTACTGGTACACCGCGATTTTCATTCCCGTAATCTAATGGTGACATCTCCCAACCCGGGCATTATCGATTTTCAGGATGCCGTAGTTGGCCCGATTACTTATGATTTGGTGTCGCTATTTAAGGATGCCTATATCCGGTGGGATGAGGAACGAATTCTGGATTGGATGATTCGTTATTGGGAAAAAGCTCGGGAGGCCGGATTACCTGTATCCACTGATTTCGCGGAATTTTACCGGGATTTTGAATGGATGGGCGTGCAGCGGCATATTAAGATTTTGGGCGTTTTTGCCCGTCTGTATTACCGTGATGGTAAAGAGAATTATCTGAATGATATGCCACTGGTGATGGAATATTTGCGTAAAACTTGTAAACGCTATCGGGAACTTCATCTGCTGCTTAACTTGCTGGATGAATTGAATCCGACTGAATCAGACCAGAAAATTGGCTACACCTTCTAATAGTTTTCCCTATAAAGCCATGATTCTCGCGGCAGGACGCGGAGAGCGCATGCGTCCGCTCACCGATTCGTTGCCGAAGCCTTTGTTAAAGGCGGGGGGGCATGCATTAATCGAATATCAATTGAGAAATCTGGCACGCGCGGGTTTTATCGATATTGTGATCAACCATGCGTATCTCGGCGAAATGATCGAAAATGCTTTGGGTAATGGGGAGCGGTATGGTGTTAACATTCAGTATTCGCCCGAGAAAGTTGTTTTGGAAACCGCAGGCGGGATTGCTAATGCTTTGCCATTTTTGACGAATCAATCCGGTAACTTGCCATTTCTGGTTGTCAATGCGGATATTTATTGTGAAATGGATTATGCATCGCTATTGCCGACAATGTGTGCGATGCAATCAAACACTAACCAGCGGCTTGCGCATCTTGTTTTGATCGACAATCCGCCGCATCATGCTGAAGGTGATTTTGCGTTGCAGGGAGATCAAGTGCAGCTGACTGGGGATAACAGACTGACTTTTAGCGGTATCGGCATTTATCAACCACAGTTTCTTAACGAAATAAAACCAGGCTTGCCGGTAAAACTGGCGCCACTGCTGCGGCAGGCAATGCAAGCGGGGAAAGTAAGCGGTGAATATTTTTCCGGGCAATGGATTGATGTGGGAACACCGGAACGGCTTGAATTACTGGATAAGCAACTCAGGTCTCAATTAGAATGACCAACAACGAACGCAGTCTAAAAATTCAATGTATCTAGCTATGACACACATTCAACCTTTTATCGCGCGCCGGCAGCTTTTGGTATCCAAAATGCATGGCGGTGTCGCTATTGTCCCAACGGCTCCGGAACGGATACGTAATCGGGATGCGCATTATTCTTACCGGTTTGATAGCTATTTTTATTACTTAACGGGTTTTCGCGAGCCTGAGTCTGTGCTGGTGATCATTGCTGCGACAGAAAAAATACCGGCAAAGCATGTTTTGTTTTGCCGCGAAAAAGACATGGAACGCGAGATATGGGATGGTTTTCGCTATGGTCCGGAAGCTGCTAAAGAGGTTTTTGGTTTTGATGAAGCGTACTCGATTGGCAAACTGGATGAACTGCTCCCCAAACTGTTGGTGGATCAGCCTGCTGTTTATACCGCATTGGGACAGGATCATGCCTGGGATCAACGCATCGTCGGCTGGTTAAACCGGGTGCGGGAACAAGCGCGCACAGGCGTGGTTGCACCGGGTGAAATTCATGATAGCCGTGCATTATTGGATGAAATGCGTCTGATTAAAGGGACGGATGAATTACAAATAATGCAGCGGGCGGCAGATATCTCGACCCAGGCGCATCAGCGTGCGATGCAGACAACCCGGCCGGGAATGCGTGAGTATGAAATTGAAGCGGAATTGCTTTACACTTTTTACCGGCACGGCGCGCAAGCGCCAGCCTACACATCCATTGTTGCCGGTGGCGCCAACGCCTGTGTATTACATTATGTGGAGAACAATACCGAGTTGAAATCGGGAGATTTATTATTGATTGATGCCGGGTGTGAGTTGGACGGCTATGCATCGGACATTACGCGGACATTTCCGGTTAATGGAAAATTTACTGCTGTCCAAAAGGATGTTTATCAACTGGTTTTGGTTGCGCAGGCCGCGGCTATTTCTCAAGTGAAGCCGGGAAATAACTGGAACGATCCGCATAAAGCTGCATTGCATGTACTGGCGCAAGGCTTTATTGATTTGGGATTGTGTCAGGGCAGTGTGGATGCGGTGCTGGAATCGGGAGATTACAAACGCTTTTATATGCACCGGACCGGGCACTGGCTGGGAATGGATGTGCATGATGCCGGTGAGTACAAACAAAAAGGTGACTGGCGTCTGCTGCAGCCCGGCATGGTGCTGACTGTAGAGCCGGGATGTTATATCCGCCCGGCGGATAATGTGCCGCAACATTTCTGGAATATCGGGATACGCATCGAAGACGATGTGATTGTCACACAAACCGGCCATGAACTTTTGACGCTGGCAGCACCCAAAACCATAGCCGAAATAGAGGAGCTGATGCAATGAACGATGAAGAAAGGAAAATTATTATCAGCAAGGTTTCTGAATACCGTCAAAATGAATCGGGAGAATTTCACCGTGTGCCGGTTTCTCCCGTTAACCGCTGGATTACCATTGCAGTACTCATCCCGGTTGTTGCGCTTATGGTTGTATTGGGCGTTTTCTTTTTTGCGGCTTTCCTTGCTTTACTTGCAGTGGCTGTCGTGGTGGTTGGAATACGCTTTTGGTGGCTGCGCAGAAAATTTGAGGATGCCATGCAGCAACCCGATGATATAAACCGGCAGGCTGAGGCGAACCAGACGGTTATCATCGAAGATGCACAAATTATTGAAGAAACGGAAGTTCATCGGACTGAACAAAAGAAACACTAAAGCTGCGTGATTCTGGTAAATTTTATCTACAGTAGTGATGTGTTTTTATAGTTTGCAAGCATGAGGGCTAACAGGCTCCCGTGCGCCATTTACTATTATCATGGTGGTTTCTTCCCCACTATTTAGCTACTTCCATTTGTACCGAAAACCTTCATTCTTAGCGCACACTTGCGTAATTCATCTCTGAAATTTAAAGCAGGAATGGCACCGGATTATTATATTACTTTATAAATCTACATGTTGACCGTTATTAAAAGGAGCCATTAATAACTCGGATTCTCTATAGTCTGTGTGATTTAATTTATCAGTATTAATTGGGGTGGCAGGTTCCTGAATCTGCCGTTTCTTTTCTACTTTCGATTTGAGTTCTATGATAAAAAAAGTGCAAGCTGATGACGTTCGACTGGGAATGTATATTCATGAAATTAAGGGGAACTGGTTAGAGCATCCGTTTTGGAGGAAATCATTCCTACTGGATCAACAGAAAGACCTGGATAAACTCCTGAGTTGTACCCTGGATGAAATATGGATAGATACCAGTAAAGGGCTTGATGTTGCCGTCAGCGAACAAACGCAAACCGTAAATGTTGTTAATCCTGATTCAGACAAACCAAAAACTGAAACACCGCGTCCGCCTAAAAGAGTTTCGGTAGGTGAGGAGCTGGATGCTGCAAAAAAAATACATAAAAAGGCAAAAGAAGCAGTTACGACTATGTTCAGCGATGTTCGCATGGGTAAAGCGCTAGAAATCGAAGAAGCGGTATCATTGGTCGATGAGATTAATCAATCCATGGAACGGAACTCTAATGCGTTACTCAGTTTGATCCGGTTAAGAACTGTCAATGAGTATACTTACTTACATTCTGTTGCGGTTTGTATGCTGATGGTTGCCGTGGGAAGGCAATTAGGGTTAAGTGGTGAACAGCTCAGACAAGCGGGTGTTGCCGGGTTACTCCATGATGTCGGGAAAATGGCGATTCCCAGTGAAGTGCTGGATAAGCCAGGAAAATTGACGGATGAAGAATTTACTATTATCAAAAGTCATCCACAACGCGGCTGGGAAATACTCAAATCCTGTTATCAAGTTCATGAAACAGCTCTGGATGTTTGCTTGCATCATCATGAACGTGTGGATGGGCAAGGTTATCCGGAAAAATTATCCGGCGATGCGCTTACTTTGTTTGCACGTATGGGGGCGGTTTGTGATGTCTATGACGCCATATCTTCAAGCCGCTGTTACAAGCCCGCTTGGTCGCCTGCTGAATCAATCCACAAAATGGCGACATGGGCCGGTCATTTTGATGAAAAGGTTTTCCAGGCTTTTGTTAAAACAATTGGTATTTATCCAACCAGTACTCTGATAAAACTCAAATCCGGGCGATTGGGCGTGGTGATTGAACAATCCCAGAAGAAATTGACAGCACCCATCATTAAGATTTTCTTTTCTACGCGAGCGAACGCGCATATTCCAGTAGAAATCTTAGATTTATCAAAAGGAACGGATAGTATTGAAAATATTGAAGACCCGATTAAATGGGGTTTTGATATCAATAAAATACAAGGAATATGAACAGTTCAACCCTCTGCGCTTTAACAGACCGTTAAAAAACTATCTGCTACAAAATTCTGGTTAATTCAGTTTTTCTGAAAAATTAAATCCCACACGCCATGCCCGAGCTTGAGTCCTTTTTGTTCAAACTTGGTCAATGGCCGGTATTCCGGCCGTGGCGCATAATCTGCCGCGGTGTTGGCGAGTTGGGGCTCCTGGCTTAAAACTTGCAAAATTTGTACGGCATAATCTTCCCAATCGGTAGCCACATGGATATACCCGCTCGTTTTTAGATGTGCGCACAAGTGAGAAACCAGCGCCGGTTGGATCAATCTGCGTTTGTGGTGCTTGGCTTTAGGCCACGGATCGGGAAAAAAGATGTGAATACCATCTAAACATTCTGCGGGCAGCATGTGTTGCAGTACTTGGACGGCATCATGTTGGATGATGCGTAAATTCGTCAATTCGAGATGCTCGATTTGATTGAGCAGACTGCCGACTCCCGGCGTATGTACTTCAATCCCCAGATAATCATATTCAGGATGTGCCGTTGCGATAGTCGTGGTGCTTTCGCCCATGCCGAATCCGATTTCCAGGATTTTTGGTGCCGGGCGGCCGAAAACTTGATCCAGATCCAGCCGGTCCTCGCTAAATGGAATGCCAAACCGGGGCAGTAATGTTTCGCAGGCGCGGCGTTGTGCATTGGATAAACGCCCTTGACGAAGAACGAAGCTGCGGATGGTTTTTTGCATCGACGGATAAAATTGGCGGCGTGCGTGCGGCTAACTAGGCCGGCTTACCAGTTGCTGATTTTTTTGTAACGGTGTCTGAATGGGCGATGACGCCATCCGTTGGCGAGCTGGGGCTGGCGCTGTACAATTTCTTCGCCATGCGTCCGGCCAGATACGCTTCGCGTCCGGCTTCAACGGCTTTGCGCATCGCGGATGCCATCAATACCGGATTTTTGGCTGCAGCAATGGCCGTGTTCATCAGCACGCCATCGCAACCCAGTTCCATCGCAATGGTCGCATCGGACGCAGTGCCGACACCCGCATCGACCAGTACCGGGATTTTGGCATTGTCGATGATGATCTGCAGATTCCAGGGATTCAAAATGCCCATGCCAGAGCCTATCAATGAGGCCAGCGGCATGACCGCGACACAACCCATTTCTTCCAGTTGTTTGGCAATAATCGGGTCGTCCGAAGTGTACACCATCACCTGAAAATCCTCCTTGATTAGGATCTCCGCGGCTTTGAGGGTTTCCACCATGTTCGGGTACAATGTCTTCGGGTCGCCCAGCACTTCCAATTTGACCAGACTGTGCCCATCCAGTAATTCGCGCGCCAGGCGCAGTGTGCGCACCGCGTCTTCAACGGTATAACAGCCCGCCGTGTTGGGTAATAAGGTGTATTGCGAAGGCGGCAAAACATCCAGCAGATTGGGCTCATTAGAATTTTGCCCGATATTCGTCCGCCGGATCGCGACGGTAATAATTTCAGCGCCGCTGGCTTCAACGGCTGCGCGGGTTTCGTTGAAATCTTTGTATTTACCCGTACCGACCAGTAAACGGGAGGTATAGGTTTTGCCGGCAATCACTAAGTTATCCATGAAATTCTTTTTTTGTACCCAAGGTATATTTGTTGAATAGTGCGGGATTTAACCGCCGCCCACTGCGACAACAACTTCCAACTGATCCCCATGAACCAGAATTTGTTCCGAGAATTGGCTGCGCGGAATAATCTCACCATTGCGCTCGATGGCGATGCGCTTGCCGTGCAACGCGAGATGGTCGATAAGCTGTGTCACGTTGATCGGCGACTCAAATTGCTGCCGTTGTCCATTAATGGTGAGTTGTATCATGGATGATAAAGCTGGGATTGATATTTCAGGTTAGCCAAATGATGAACAATCAAAAATCAGGATGAATTTTATCATGTGGGGATTGGGTGATTTGAAAAATTTATGAATATTACTCCGGGTGTGTTCAGCTCTGCCTAAGAAGTCTCTGAATAAGCTGATTGCGTCCATAGTTCGACAACTTTATTTCGAGCATGGAGATGGGGCGCGAAATAGGAATATAACCGATGGGATTAAGTATGATTTTTGTTTTGTGACCTTGTGGTGTGTGCCTTGCCAGCATCGGGTTCGTGATTCTGTACCTGACCCCGGTGGTGCTAGGAGCTACCTTCAATTGTTACCTGTCGCGGCTTATGCCGTCGAGTGGCGCATTCTTCCGGGAAGCCTGAAACGACTGCGCGGAATCTGCGATTGATTGCTGACGCATGAGGAAAAAGAAGTGAAAAGTGCAGTTTATGCTTAATAAATGAGCATTTTGAGTCTGTTTTTAACACCGCAGATAGTTTTTCAACAGCCTGCTAAAGCCATCAAGTTGCGTTTTCCGAATAAATTGCACGATAGTAACTGCAAAATCTGCTGCATGGTTTTTTAATCTTTGACTGGAATTGGATGAAAGCCAGAAGCAAATACACACACTGATTCGGCCTGAATGATGCTGCTTTGCAAGCGTTTCAAACTCATGTCGCGGCACAAGTTTTAGTATTGGGGAAAAGATTGTATTACAATGAGCCGTGGCCTGATTCTCCTATCTGGCTCAACAAGTTATGCGAAAACCTGTATCCTAATTAGGCCTAAATCGGGCCGCACTACTGTCTCGGCAACAGGACAGGAGTGAGTCAATCTCATGAATAAACCATCAACTAGCATGAAATCATTTTGAAGGAACCTCATGAGCACAAAACTAACAAAATTTAAGCACGCCACCCTCTTCCTCGTGGGAATTTCCGCAGCCTCAATCCCTGCAATGGCTCGGGCGGACTGGTGGATGGCCGGGCTGGGCGGCATTGGTGGATCTAGCAGTTACGCCACTGGCATCAATGATTCCGGGCAAGTTGTGGGGCGGGCTCAAACTGCTAATCGTGATTTTCAAGCTTTCATCACGGGCCCTAACGGCACCGGCATGACCAGTCTGGGTGAATTCACCAGCAATGCCTTCGCCATCAATGATTCTGGGGAAGTGGTAGGAAGAGATATTTTTGGGCATGCTTTTCTCTATAGTCACGGTGTAATGACCGATCTTAGTTTACTGGATCCTTTCGTAACAGGCGGATGGAGAACATCAACGATGGGGACAGGTCGCGAATTGATAATATAGCGTTAAATATGGTTTTTGTTTTGTGACCTTGCGGTGTGTGCGTTGCCAGCATCGGATTCGTGATTCTGTACCTGACCCCAACGGCGTGTATGCTGGGGTACTCATATGTTTCTCCTATAAATGAATGTTGCAGTTTGATAATCATGCAAACTAACGAGATAATTGCCCGAAGTTTCCGCTATTAAAGTCTGCAATTGCTTGATCAATTTCCGTCTGGTTATTCATCACGAAAGGGCCTTGACCCACAATTGGTTCGTCAATCGGTTCGCCGCTAAGCAAGAGTACTACAGCATCATCCTGTGCTTCGAGCGATATCACGTTACCAGGCCGATCAAGAACTACCGCTTGCGCTTCTTTTCCCACTGAGTTGTTATTGATCGACATCGTGCCGTGTAAAATAATTAGTGCGGCATTCCAGCCGTCTGGTAACGATAACTCAATTTTTTTTCCCTGATTCAAACGCAAATCCCAAACATTCATGGGACTAAAAGTGTGTGCAGGCCCTGTATGGCCTTGGTAATTTCCAGAGATTACACGAACCGTACCAGCTCTTTCAGGCAAAGCAATGGTTGGGATATCTGCATTGAGGATGGCTTGGTAGCCCGGCGTAGTCATTTTGTTCTTGGCAGGCAAGTTCACCCACAACTGCACCATCTCTAGTGAACCGCCTGAATGTGTAAAAGACTCGGAGTGAAATTCCTCATGCAGAATACCTGCACCAGCAGTCATCCACTGTACATCGCCAGGGCCAATTATGCCTCCTTGCCCCGTAGAATCCCGATGCGCTACCTCTCCCTGATAAACGATCGTAACCGTTTCAAAACCGCGATGAGGGTGCTGCCCTACGCCACGTGGATGTTTCGCTGGAACAAAATCGGCAGGGCCTGCATAATCGAGCAGTAAAAACGGACTGAGTAATTTTCCATGATTTCGATAAGAAAATAGTGATCTCACTGGGAAGCCATCTCCTACCCAATGAGACGGAGGGGCATCATAAACGCCAAGAATGTTTTTCATCGTAATCTCCTTGTGTTATTTTCTAATTTGTGCAGGAATTAGTGTATAGGCAAGCTAATCATTTGAATAGATCGTAAAATAGTTATCATCGTTCTATTTTAGGAACAACAAAGACTCCAATGCATGATCTTAATGATCTTTATTATTATGTTCAGGCTGTAGACTATGGCGGTTTTGCTCCGGCGAGTCGCGCCCTCAATATTCCGAAATCCAAGCTAAGTCGTCGCATTGCTTTGCTTGAAGGAAAATTAGGGGTTCGCCTGATCCAGCGTTCTACTCGGCACTTTTCAGTGACCGAAATTGGTCAGACGTATTATGAGCATTGTAAAGCGATGTTGGTGGAAGCCGAAGCAGCTCAGGATGCTATTAATGTAACGCGCGCGGAACCTCGTGGTATTTGTCCGGATGTCTTGTCCCGTGGCGTTGCTACATGCACATATAGGTACAATGTTGGCTGATTTTATGGTCAACTACCCGCAGGTTACAGTACATCTGGAGGCGACTAATCGCGTTGTGGATCCCATTGAAGAAGCGATTGATTTGGTTATCCGAGTTCGTCCATTACCGCTGGGGGATAGTAACTTGGTGGTGCGCGTATTGGCGGATCGTGGTCAGTGCTTGGTGGCCAATCCCGCTCTTTTTTTGCATCATGACGTTCCTAGAGTACCTACTGATCTGACACAATGGCCAAGCTTGGGGTTGGGCCCTTTTCAGCAGAAGCATTCCTGGATTCTGTTTGGAAAGGATGGGGAGCAAGTAACAATTCATCACACGCCAAGGTTGGTGACCAGCGACATGATTGCGTTACGTAATGCAGCTCTGGCCGGAGTCGGCATCGTACAATTGCCTACCATGATGGTTCGAGAGGAGCTCACGCAAGATAATCTGATCCGGCTGCTTCCAGAGTGGGCGCCACGGCGTGAAATAATCCATGCTGTATTTCCATCGCGGCGCGGCTTGTTGCCATCAATACGGGTCTTGATCGATTATTTTGCGCAGCGGTTTGAAGCATTGGTGGAAGAATAATCAGAATAATCTGATGGTTAGATTTCCTTATTTTTATCTAATATTTAATCCGTTAAAAACAGCCACATTCAACCTGCAAGTGCACCACGCACTAACCTAAAGATCTCGTAGGGTATTTTGTAATTTAAACATTTTCTGGGCTGATTGTTGAATCGTTTTTCAATACGATTAATTTCGGCAGCAGTGACATTGTTAAGCCGCTTGAACCGTTGAACTCCATTTTTGACAGCACATACCTACTCTGAAGATCATTGATGTGCATGTAGTGCACGATAAAGCTTCCTCGCTTCTTCTTCCTTCAGCGTGTCATCGATTTCACGTAGAACACTTTGAATGTTGACTGGTTTCTCAATACGCTCAAAGTGTCCGGTCAAAACACTGTCCGGATGTAGTTGTCCACTTTGATAGAGCGTCCAGATCTCCATACCATAACTGGTAGCTAGCAATTCAGGCGCAAACTGACCGAAATAGGTAGCCAGATTTTCGACATCACGTAGCAACATGTTACAGGCTTGGTTATTGGCAGCTGCATCGATAGCTTGTGGCAAATCAATGATAACAGGCCCTGTACTGTCGACTAGCACGTTGTATTCAGACAGATCACCGTGAATAATCCCAGCACACAGCATGCGAACCACCTGCGCAATTAACATACGATGATATTCACGAGATAACTCTGCAGTCAGTACAAGATCGTTGAGACGCGCGGCTGCGTTGCCATCGCCGTCAATGACCAGTTCCATCAGAAGTACACCCTCATGAAAATGATATGGCTTGGGTACACGCACACCAGCAGCAGCGAGCCGGTACAGGGCATCTACCTCGGCACTTTGCCAGGATTCTTCCTGTGCTTTGCGTCCATACCGGGTGCCTTTTTCCATGGCGCGTGCGCGACGGCTGTTTTTTACTTTGCGGCCTTCGGTGTAATCTGTACTTTGGCGAAAACTGCGCTTGTTGGCTTCTTTGTATACTTTAGCGCAGCGTATCTCTTCTCCGCAGCGAACCACATAAACCGAAGCTTCCTTGCCGCTCATTAATTGACGGATAACTTCATCGACAAAGCCGTCCTGGATTAGTGGTTCAATTCTTTTTGGGGTTTTCATTCGTGTAATACTACGCTTATATTTTGATATTCATCTTAGATACAATTTATAGCACAAAAGGGGTCGCGAACAAAGAAAAATGGCTGTATACCCCAAGCCATGACTCCTCCGTTTAGAATTTCCGAATGGGCTGTACACGTGACTTCGCATGGAGATCGCCGCGAAGCCATTTTTGAAGACAATGATGGCCGGGTAAGGTTTTTAGAAATCCTTGGAACGGTTGTGGCTGATTATAACTGGCTGTGCCATAGTTATTGTTTGATGGATAACCATTATCATCTTATCATTGCAGCAAGCAACGTCATTAAATTGAAACCGGGACACGCCAAATAGCGAAGGCTTACAACTATGCAATCCCTTACGGGATCAGATACCGAAACCGCCAAGCCCGCCGAAAGGTGAATAGATGAAGTCATCAGCGGCAAGTGCCGTGCCGATCACCTTGATAGCCATGTCGGCTGTGCCATCACCGTTGGCATCGACCTGAAGCGTTTGAATGCCCACTGCCGTTGTCACCCGCAGTTCGGCTCCACCCGTTGCCGAGAAATCCGTCGAACCAATGAAGGTCTGCGATGTGGTGAATTGCAGGGGTGCCAGCATGATCAGATCTTCAGCACCATTGAAATCCGTGATCGTGTCGGCTGCGGCTATGGTGGAATCGATCAAGTTGTCGAATACAAATCGATCAGCGCCAGTGCCCCCCGTCAATCGGTCGGTGCCAAGCGAACCCGTCAGGCGGTCGTTCCCCGCATCGCCACGCAGCGTGTCTGCACCAGATGAGGCGAGAATGCTGTCATTGCCATCACCACCGGACAGGGTGTTACCTGTGGTTTCTCCGAATCCGCCAAAGATATTGTCGTTGCCGCCAGCGCCGTTGATGATGTCGCTGCCATTGAAGCCATAAAGATCATTATCGCCGTTCGAGCCGGTGATTGTATCATTGAGGTTTGAACCCCAGACCTGCTCGACATTGACAATCGTATCATTTCCGTCAGCCTTTGTATTCTGGGCCTTGGTAATGCGCAGATCGACAGTCACTCCGCGCGTGCCCGTGACCCCGCGATAGTCCACTGCATCATATCCCAGCTCACCGTTCAGATAGTCGTCACCAGCACCGCCGACCATGCCATCATTGCCGTTGCCACCAAACAGCCGGTCATTGCCAGCGCCACCATCCAGTGTATCGTGGCCGTCCATACCATAGATCGTGTCGCGCCCTGCGCCACCGAATAATTTGTCACTGCCTAAAAATCCAGTGATTGTATCGTTGCCGCCAAGACCATATATCTCGTCGCCAATCCCGTTGATATCCACATTCAGCGCGGTGAGAAAGTCGCTCAGCTCAGTTCCATTGATGATGGCCATTTGCTTCTCCTTGTTTTAGTAATTCATACCAATAAAATTAAAGGTATATAGGAAAAATAAATCCGCTTTCTCCTTAGTTTCATTATACATAAACTTAATATGTTTAGGTAAACGTATAGGAAAACCCGAATCCCGCGAATAGATTTTTATTCTCTACGCTCAGAACGCCAAAGTAAGCTCGACCCTCATACATACTACATACGTACTTGGATACGTAAAAAATCACATCAAATAGAATCGATAGTGCTATTATATTAGTGCCTATTGTAACAATCCAGGCGCATTATAATCGCTATTAAAGCGATGCAAGTGCTTGATATGATTAATTATATCATTTTCCTCGTAAAGAATGTTAATGAATAAATTTGTTGATTTCTTCTAATTAAATACAGAGGTAACCAAAATGGCAAATATCAATGGTACAAACTTTAATGACAACAACACGTTCAATGGCGGCGCTTTCCGCTTTAGTTTAATCGGCACCGCTGTCGCCGATGTTATCCGCGGCTTCGGAGGTAATGACATCCTGGACGGCAGGGGCGGGGATGATCAACTTTTTGGCGACAGCGGAAATGATCGGCTTATTGGCGGCAGCGGAAATGATAGTCTTTTTGGCGGTAGCGGTAACGACAATCTGCTCGGCGGTTCTGGCTTTGACTTTTTAGATGGCGGCACGGGTGCAGACATCATGGATGGTGGCAACCAGGACGATTTCTATGTTGTCGACAGTGTGGGAGATGTTGCCGCCGAAACCGTGAATACTGTGGCAGGAGGTCTCAATGATTTTGTTTTTTCTACTGCTGCCACGCATACCTTAGGTTTTGGCATTGAAGATCTTTAATTGGGTGGCGTTGCCGCAATCAATGGTACCGGTAACAGCAATAACAACGACATTTTTGGAAACAACGCTGCTAATACTTTAAGTGGCGACGCAGGCGATGATAGGATTTTCGGACTCGATGGTAACGATACTATTTTTGGAGGTACTGGAAATGATTATCTCGTCGGCGGTCTGGGCAACGATATCCTCTTTGCCGGTTTAGGCGCTGACGATCGCTATCTGTTCGACACGCCACTCGGTGCCACCAACGTTGATCTGATTAACGGCTTCTTTGCGCCTGCGGATACCATTGAGTTGGAGAATTTTATTTTTTCCAATTTCGCTCCAGGCGCTGTTGCAGCGGCTAACTTCCGCGCCAATGCAACCGGCACTGCGGTAGATGCCAATGATTACCTGGTTTATAACACCACGAATGGTGAGTTGTCGTATGACTTTAATGGTGGTTTTGCGGGTGGAGCACAAGTCTTTGCTATCCTTAGCGGTGTCCCTCCTGTATCAGCCGCTGATTTCTTAGTTGTTTAAACTAACCCCTCTAAACTCCGTCATTCAAACGAAGGGTGACGGAGTTTTTTTGTTGCTAAAGCTTACCCAGAAAATCACACCAAGTAGAATCTAAAGTAACAGGATATTCAGGCCTAGAATCACACATATCAATTACAAAACAGAAGGATATCCGATTCTTCGTCACTATTTTTTCGTGATCTGTTCCCATGTTTTCGCCCATACTTTCATTTGTTAAATCTCAAGAATTCCGCCCGGACAAGATTTTGCCTGCTCCAGACGCGCCAACGTCGGTAGTAGACTGAGTCCAGTGCTTTCTTTCAATTTGAGTATTTGCACTTTGAGTTCATCCAATGGAATTTTAATTTTCTCTCCGGTCGTGGCCATTGCAATGACGTTACCTTTGTCGCAGGACGGGAAAGCCAGCGCGCGCTCGTCGAACGATGCTCTAATGCGTTCCAGACTGGCCTGGTAGCCGCGGCTGCGACCCAACAAATTCACCGCAAGGATGCCGTTAGGGTTTAATCGAGCGCGGCACATCTGGTAAAACGGCAGCATATCCAATGCACCGGGACGTGCATCAGCATCGAAACCATCCACCAGAATCAGATCGTAGGTCCTGTCGCGTTCAGCGATATACTCTGAGCCGTCTGCGATCACGATATTCAGGCGCAGTGGATCTTCCGGTAGTTTGAAAAATTGCTTTGCTGCTGCCACCACGCGCGGTTCAATCTCAACCACGGTCAGTTTTGCCAGTGGGTAGTTGCGATATAAAAATTTGGTCAGTGATGCCGCACCAAGACCGATCAGCAGCACTTTGCGCGGAAAGCGCACATCATCTCTCAGCAGCAGACTTGCCATCATTTCCCGGGTGTAGTCGAGTTCCAGATGCCATGGACGTGCGATGCGCATTGCACCCTGTATCCAGTCGGAGCCGAAATGCAATGTGCGCACACCGGCTTTTTCGCAAATATCGATAGAAAAACTCATTGTATTTTTGGTGTGGAGGAACGACGCAACACAGGCACGATTTCTGCGTTGTACACACCGTTCTCAATCAAACCGATATCGAACGGGCAGCAATGTTCGAGTAGACCGGCCAGATGCTTGTCTATGTCGAGAAAAGATATGTAGCAGCCAAAACATCCACTGAATGGCGTGGCGGTAATTTCGATTTTAGGTTTAATCATCATTTTTCTTCGCGATTTCTTCGTGCAAATCAACTTCCCGAAGGGTGTGCCGATTATAAATGCGTTACCCGATAATTGCAGAAATGGATTGAGTTAATGCGATAAAGCCTAAAGTATCTTGTTTCCCATAAGGATTAAGACAAAATAAGTGGTTTTATAGAGGGAATTCTTTTTAAATAGAAATTTTCCATGTGTTAGACTTCAATTTACTAGATAGGATGGTTAAAAAACAATCAATTAAGTATCTGCCTTGAAGGTTACGGTGCTAAATTTTGAATGATTCTTTTATGAGGTGATTTTATGTTTAAACGGACTTTAATAGCTATCGCCATATTTACCGCATCAGCGTCTTCTGTTTTTGCTACAACCACAATTGGTGGTACAACATTGATTGATACTGCTACAGTGATAAGCGGCAAAGTGTCGCCAACCACTTATCTTAGTTATTCAAGTGGCGGTAACGGTGCCACCGGCTGGGCGGATGGATCAACTTGGGGTAGCGATGGTTTCACGCCTGCCGCCGCCATGAGTACAGCAGACCATCACTGGCTCCAGTATGATCCGGCCATCGTGGTGTATAGTGCTACCGCGCTGAGTTCTGTCCTTGCCATTCCAGCAATTGACCATGGCTGGGCTGCTGGCAACACGGGTGGTGAGCCTTGGGAAGCTTTTGAATTCCGCATTTTCGGCTCTGACTCCACAGGCACATTGCTCGAAGAAGGGCATATCACTCATGTGTGGGTGAAAGGAGTGGATGATTCCAGTGCTTTGAAGAATGCTGACGACTGGACGACACAATGGTCTTTCACAGGTTCCTATAATTACTTTGCAGTTGTCTCGGGAGATCGTCTGGTGGGTGGTTTCTATTCTCCTGGCGAAGGCGAAATCGATGCCATAGCGGCCATTCCGGAACCAGAAATCTATGCAATGTTGTTAGCTGGGCTTGGCTTGTTGGGGTTTGCTTCACGACGTAAAAAACTGCAAGAAACAGCCTAATTTCTAGGAAGACGCTACTGACCCCGCTGCGGCGGGGTTTTTTGTGCGCATTTAATCTTTCAGGCCAGCAATGCTGCAACAATACCGGTGATGAAAATCCCATCAAATGTGCCAGCCCCGCCAATCGATGCATACGGCGTGCCGAGCTGGGAAATATCTTTCATGTGCAGCAGGTCAGCGCCGATCAACACCCCCAATGTGCCGCTGATATAAGCGAGCGGTGCGCTTTGTTCCGGACTGAGTATTAGACCAACCAGCGCCGCACTGACAGGCGCAACCAGTATCGGCATACCAATGCCTAGCCCTTGAATCGGACGGCTGAAAAAATAACTGATTAGAGTAATGATAGCGATCCCCAGCAGCGTGGAAGACAGGCTCAACATGCTATTGGAAAACAAATAAATCGACAATGCCGCCGGTATCAGGCAACCACCGAGATTAATGGAAATCTGCGTCTCGTTGTGAAATGGGCGCACTGGCACTCTGAGCAACCCCCAATACACGGGTTGCGTGAATTCCTGTATGGGTACCTGGCTTTTAATCCGAGTCACCGGCAAATTGATAACGCTGCCCAGCAAGGAAAGAAACAGCACCACCAATCCTAATGCCGGTGACAAACCCAGTTTCGCAAAAGCAAATGACAGCAACTCCACTTGAATAAGCGCCATCATGACGCCAAGCAGAAAAACGAAAAATATCAGATGAACGGGGGAGAAGTAATTTTTCATCGCGATATAGTAGGGGAGATATCACTGGGTTGCATTATTTTGTTCGAGTTTTCTTAATTTTAATGAGAAATCAGGGAATAATAACAAGTCAACAAAGCATTACTAAGCAGTTAACAGTGTTCTGTTATCAATTATTTCGCAGTTGCAACCAAAGCAAACTCTTATGAGTCAAGCGATAACGCTGTGTTGGGCTACGCGGAGAATCAGGCTGCGCGCGTGCGTGCGTTCGATCCAGCCGGCGCTGTTGAGTACATGAGTGCCGATTGCTTTTAACAGTTGCGCTACTTGGTCGGTTACATGGTCGTTTACTTGATCAGTAGCTTGAAAGGACTTTCTGATACCTTCGGCGCATCCTCGCCGATCATCACCGGTTTGTCGTCTCGCCAGACTACAGGCGCCAAATTGCGAAAATTGATGAAGTTGAACGGGTACAGCGCCTTTGGCAGGTAATGGTCGTAGGCCTCCCGTTTGCTGTAATGCTCGCCCTTGATATCACCGATACCGAAAAACGGGCATTTGCTCAGGCGGTTCGCATTGGAAAAAGTCGTGTAGTGATCATCCTCTTACTCATTCCCCACTGCCTGCAGGTAACACTTTGCGGTTGTGATCCATCGCTTCGTTGAACCCATCCGGTACCGGCTTGAATGGTTTGTCGGACGAGCGGTGGCTGCTTTGGAACTGGCGCAGGGATTGCACGTCGATTTCACCAATGACGCAGTAGTCGGTGACACCGCCCTTGACCCGTAGCACGTCGCGCTTCCAGCTGTCCTTGAACGGGGCTCGGATCCGGCTATCACCGTATTGCCGGTCATTGCATTGGATGATGTAGGCGTGTATGTCCAGCGCGGCGGATTCCACCAGCGCATTGAAGGTTTCGGTATCGGGATTCCATTCCGGTACAAACAGCGCATCCACCTTGCCGCGCAGGGCTGCGCGGTAACTGATATTGGTCAGTTCGCTACAGATCAGCAGGGCAAAACGTAAATCACCATGCTGAATGATGGGGGGCGTTTTCCAAACCTTGCTGGGCTTCATCTCTAGCCCGGCTAGCCGTTGCAATTCCTGCTCCTCATGCAAGGCTGGGCATTGCTTGTCCTGCCGGTAAATCATCAGTGAGGGAAACCCCAAACCATTGTGTGACAGAGCTGCCCAGACTTGATTGCGCACCCGAGCCTTGCTGGCGTGCAGGTATTCGATGCCCGTGATAAGCGAGATGCCTCGACCTTGCAGCTTGCGGGCGATGCGGATAAACCAGTGCGCGGGCAGTGCCAGTTCCGGCAAAATTAAATAGCGGCTATCGTGAGGTTGGGCTATTACACCATCCAGCAAACGGCACAGGCGTGCGTAGCGGTCGGCGTCTGGGTCGGACATTCGCATGACGGATGCCGTCCAGCTCCCCATGTGCGTCTGCCAACTGGATACGGCAACACCATATTTGCGTGGAGTGATGCCATCTGGAATTTGCAGAACGCAGTGCTTGTCGAAACAAGGGGCTCTCTCATTGAGTTCAAAGCCGCGCACAGCAAGCACAACGCCTTGCATGGCAGCGCGTCCGATCTCGGTATAGGCATCCTTGTCCAGGACGAAAAGCTCCGGCAGATTGAAGGGGCGGGTGGCAAACAGTAGGCCATGCGGCAGGCCCTTGAACCTTAGCCATTTGGCAAGTGATTGAGTGCCAGTCGTTACTTTGTCCGGCAGTAACTTTGCGGCTTCGGTGCAATCTACAACCGACTTTTTCGCAGGGATACCGCGCTGGGCGACCATCTCCCTCGGCAAGCCGATGAAGCGAAACGGCATGTGCGCGAGGTCGAATGAGAACAGTCGTGCCTGCTGTGTTTGAAAGTCTTTGACTGATGATGGCCAAGCCGGAAAGGTTTCAAGGTCCACCATTGGGTGACAGTCTTCCATGTGTGCTTTCCACGCCTGCTTGCCTGCTTTGGACAAGCGGGGTGGAAAGGCAGCAGTGATACTTTCGCGGATGCTGAAGAAGAGCTGTTCTTGCCAGCAGTTGATCATCTCGGTGGCGTTTGGCTTTTTCTCATCTTCGGGCCACGCCTTGATGACAACTTCGCACTGATCTTTGACTTGTTTGCAGAGATTTTCTAGTGTCTCGAAGATTTTGCGCACATCTGCAAAATCCTCGCAGGCCGTAGCCAGACGAATCACGCGTGGCAGGTAGATGGCCAAGTCAAAGAACTGTGGCAACACCAGCACATGCTGGATAAAAGCGCGGAAGAATGCTTGTCGATGCTTCACCCAGGCATCTGGTAGTAGGTCACGCTCATAGGCTTCAAAGTCGCGCAGCTTGATAGCAAAGCTCGCACGACGCATGGTCAGGGCATCGGCCTTACGCAGGCTGTCGGCACCTTCACCATCGCTTTGTGTGGCGGCCAACAGATCGGTGCCTATGTGGTCGGCCGATCGCGGCAGTCTTGGCATGGCTCGCCATTCGCTGGCGCGTTCTTGGATCTGGTGGGCAATAGCGTCCACCAACGTTTTCCCTGGCTCACCCGCAAGGATAAACACCTTGTTCTTGCCATTGGCGAAATGGATTTTGCTTCCATCATGGCTGAGGTAATTGGGTTTGAAACAAATCTGCTGCTTTTTCTCGGCACCTACCCAGTCCAGTTTTCCGCCAGCGCGGGCGAACAACCATTCCCACAGTTGGACGGTGGAGCCAAAATCGGCACCGTTCTCCATGACCAACAGAATGTCGTCCACATAGCGCCCGTAGTAGATAGGCACCACTTGTTGCTCGATGCAGCGATCCAGTTCAACCAATGCGATGTTGGCTACTACCGCAGAGGCGGGCAGTCCGACTGGTAGGCCCTTCTTCAATGGCGTTGTCGCTGCCCAAGCCCACAGTGCCTGGATAAAAAGACGGTTGAGCTTGGCCTGATCTTCCGTCAGCTCTAGTCCCAACACCTCGTTGACGAAGGCTGAGGCCAGCATGAATCCGGGATTCAGTTCGTGATAGAAAGAGCTGACATCAGCGGTGAGCGCAACAATCTTCTTGTCAGCGTCCAATGCGGTGCGCATGGCGATGATGCCATTGTCACGCCAGTCGCGAAAGGGCTTAAGGTAGGGCTGGAACGAACCAAGCGACAACGGGTTGATGAGCTTGCCATCCTTGGTGCGACGCAAACGATTGCCATAAGAGCAGTCGGTCAATCTGGCATCAAACAGATAGCCGACTTCCAGCATCCACAACGTGGACAGCACATGAAAGTCCAGGCTGCACTTCGCCATCACTCGGAATTCAGCTTTTGGTTTCTCAGGGTTTTCGTTTTCAGTCAGTGCCTTGCAGGCATGTTCCCATTCATTGGTCGGGGAAGAGAAGATCAGGCCGTTGCCATTCTCTTTCCGATGATGCTTCCAGCCGTCCATATCGACAGATTTGCTTGCTAGTGTCCAAGTGCCAATGAAGCTGACTTTTGTTACCCAAGATTCATCTACACCGTTGATCTTATCCAGCAGCGCGGAAAGGTTGTCGTGCAGGTTTTCCTCATATTTTGCAATTGCGTCCAGCGAGGCGTGTGAGGAGTAGTATAAATCAACCTTGGCTTTGCGATAGGCAAGACCAAGATTTTGAAGATCAGTCATTTGCTCTGTCCTCCCTCTGGCACTTGCGCGGGGTCTTTGATATTCCAGCCTGGTAGCGCCAGTTGCTTATCAATGAGCTCCGAACGAGTTTGGGCCTCAGATTTTGTCATGCACCAACTCTCCCTGTTTAGTCATTCGGCAAAATAGAATATTGAACCATAGCGCCATTAACGTTCAACCAACATAACCTCAACCAAATTCACTTCACCATCTCGCTGGTATTTCAATTCGGATTTTTCTCCGGCTTTGAGCGTTCGCAGGATATTAGCATACGATGCCAAATCACTGATTGGTTGTCCAGCCAGTTGAATCAAAATGTCGCCCGGTTGTAGTCCCGCTTGTTGCGCCGGGGAGCCGGGGAGGGTGTTGTCGATGCGCACGCCTTCGCCCTGGTACGAAAAATCCGGCACTGTGCCGAGGCTGGCTGTGCGTTTTTCTTTGGTTTTTGTTTCTGTGGATTCAGTTTGCGCATTCTGCGATGGCAACGTGAGGGTTAACGGCTCGATGCGGTTAGCCAGGTATTCGGTGGCTTCTTTGAGGATGGCAGCGACTTTGACCAATCCTGCAGAGTCGATTTTGTCCACGGTGTCGCCGGGGGCGTGGTAGTCCTCGTGTGCGCTGGCGAAGAATTGCACGGCGGGCACACCGGCTTGGATGAATGCGGCTTGGTCGCTGGAGCCGAAGTCGTCTTGTACGGCGTTGACGCGAATGCCGGTGACAAAGCCTGCGCCGCGGAAAACATGCACCAGTTCGCGCGCGGTTCCGGCGCCGAACACTGTGACCGGGTTGTTCTCAAGCCGTCCCACGGTATCCAGATTCAGCATCGCGATGATTTTCCCGGTTGGATAATTTTTGGTATTGCGGATGTAATGCTTGGAGCCGAGCAAATTCGCTTCCTCCCCGGTGAAAGCGACAAAAATAATGGTGCGTTCCGGTTGCCATTTGGGCACGATTTGCCGTGCCAATTCCAGTAGGATGGCGATTCCGCTGGCATTGTCATCCGCACCGTAATGAATTTTCCCCTGATGTGCGGCACGCACGTCCGGCCAGCCCATTCCGAGGTGGTCGTAATGCGCGCCGATGATCAGGCTTTGCCCGGCGAGTTGCGGGTTGGTACCCGGCAAAATGCCGATCACATTGCGTAGTGTGATAGTGCCCTTCGGCACACCGACATCTTGCTGCCAAATCTGGAAATAACTATTGTCGCCGCCGCCGGGTATCAGACCGATTTGCTGAAATTGCTTGGCAATATACGTTGCTGCGGTATCCAGTTCCGGGGTGCCCAGTTCGCGTCCCTTGAACGATTCGCTGGCCAAATGCGTAATATCACTTAGCATGCGGCTCTCGGAAAAAACCGGCGGCAATTCCGCCAATGCGCGGCGCGGTTTGGTGATGCCGGTATGTGTCGTGTGAATGGCGTAATTGTCTTTCTGCTTGATCCATTGCGAGAGCGGCGATTGCGTGATCGGCCATTGGCCTTTGTCGATATTGGTCAACTCGTCGCCTTTGAATACCAAATAACTGTATTTACGGTAGTGCGGCAATTTGTTGGCCAGCTCGGCAATCGCCTTGGGATTGTCCGATGCGATCCATAACAGCGTTTTATCCGGATTGGACGGTTGCCGGGTAGTCAATACGACGGCGTGCTCAGTTTGCGGATAGGTCTTTTGATCCAGTTGCAATTTGTTCTGCTGATAGGAAACACTACGATCCGCCAAAGTTTTGGCGACAGTCTCAGCAAATTTATTTTGCCAACCCATGATCCAGATGGTGCGATCTGCGGGCAAAGCGGTGAGTTGATCGTCCGTAATCACTTCCAGTGGGTTCGATTGGGTTTTCTGCCAGTTCGCCGCCAGCGCACGATACGCGTCTGAGATTTGTTTATCTGCGCGCGCAGGCAGAATCAGCAACGGTTTTTCTGCGCCAAAACCCTGCGACAAGGCGGAAGGGATTTCACGGCTATCCAAGCGCCTGAACACATCAAAGTGCGGATCAAGATCGATACGCACCGGGCGAGCGTGGAAATCCATTTCAATGGTTTGTGTTCGCTGATCCATAGTGATGTGCGATTGCGTCGCCATATCCTCACCTTCCAGCGTGATAGAAACAGGGACGCGCAGACGATAGAGTTCGCCCGGTTGCGTTTGCTCAACCGTCATCTTGAGCTTAAATCCTTGCGCCGTGCGTTCGGTTTCTGCCTCGCGTAGTAATAAATCGGGTGCGCCAGCGCGGTGCACCCATTGCTCAAACTGCGCAGAAAAATCTTGACCGGTGGTTGTGTTGATCGTCGTGAGCAAATCTGCAAAAGTCGCTTGTTTGAATTTGAACTGCTTATAAAATTGACGTAGCACGCGCACAAAATCTTCGTCGCCCAATTCCTGGCGCAGCATGTGGAAAAATAGCATGGTCTTACCATAACCCACGGCTTCCGAGCTCGCACTATGGCGCGAAACGAACTGGATGATAGGAAAATCTTTTTCCTTGTTCACAAAATCAGCATATTTCTGCAGCACGTCGCGGCGATACTCTTCGCCTTTGCCGCGTTGTTCATTGACCAAGTGATCCGCGAGATAAGCAGTTAAGCCTTCCGCCCAATTCCCCTTGGCATAATCGACAAACACGCCATTGCCCCAGTAATTATGCAGAATCTCATGCGGATACGACGAATGCAGAATGAAAGGAAAACGAATTACTTTGGGGCCGAGTAGCGTGAACGATGGTATGCCGTATCCGGTTTCCCAGAAATTCTCGACCAGAGCGAATTTTGTGTACGGGTAAGGACCGATCAGCTTGTTATACAGGGCAATATATTGCGCCGTGACGTCCAGATATTTCTGCGCCAACGCTTCATCCGCGCTACGCAAATAAACCAAAGCATTCACCGCACCGGCGGATTGCGTGTAGCGCTGATAGCGGCCCGCGACGATATAGATATCGTCTTGCGGCTGTGTTTCTTCCCAAATTACATTCTGGGTTGTGGCTGTTTTCTGTTCGCGCACCAACGTACCCTGGCTGACGACATCCCAATCAGCGGGCACTTGAATATCCAGGCGAAATGACACCATCGCATCAGTTTCAAACTGCGGATACCACGCGCTGGAATTGGCCAGAAAAATTCCCTCATTCGAGATGACTCCCGGTGTGTAACTGAAACTGCGTGCGTACTCTTGTCCTGGGCTTTGCACCGGGTGATTGATTTTTCCATTGAAATGCAGCGTGAATTCCTTCTGACCGGGAAGCAACGTTACAGTGTAATGTTTAATGGAAATTGACCGGGATTTCAAAGCAACTTCATTGCCTTGTGCTTTAATTTCAGCGTTTTGTATATCCGTAATCGTCAAACCGGCGTGCAGGAAGAAATCGAGTTGCATGGGGATTTCTTGATTCTGCACATGCATTGGAATCTGAATATGGTCTTTGACCCGGATTTCCGAGGTATCCGGCGACAATTGGATTTCCATGTGGTGATGGAAAGTTGTGGTGCTTGCAAAAGTAACGAGACTGTAGAGCGTGCAGATGATGAAGAAGAGCACTGCCACACTGCGATTTATTAATTTTTGCATTTTCCCTTTTCTTGTTTGGAAGTTTTTCTTTGATGAATTCTGACAATAATCCAGATTTTTACACGATTTGTGCTGTAATGTGATTTTACTAACAGCCAGTTCACATCATATCAAACATCATTGTTTTCTTGAGATGAACCGCATAACATCGACATAATTCTGTGCATTTGATACAAAAATTCATGAAGCGAGAAAAAAGCTATGGCAGCCGATAATAATCACGATTCAAAAACCGGCCTGATCTCGATTTTATTATTGATAATGCTTGCTACAGGTACATTAATCAATCCTTTAACCAGCTCACGCCCGCACGATCCGCAATATACCAACAAGCTATTATCGTCCGATGTTCGTAAAGTAGATGCGCGCTTATGGCAAGATCCGATTGCGGCCGTTGAGCGACATCTTAATCAAGATAAGGAATCTGAAAAAAAACTTCTGCCTAAATCGATAGATGAATTTAGGAAAGAAATCGGGAGCGAGATTCAAAACGATACAGATCTAAGAATTATCGCTATCAGTGTTTTTGGTAGCTCCTATCCAGAATTGACTGAATTTCGGCAACGCTATCGTTATGCAGTAGTTTCTGCACTTGGTGCACGAGGATACTTTGCTCAAGATACTGAGCATATAAATTTTTATCGCTTGCAATCATCATGCGTCTCTGATGTTGATGCACATTGTCCCCCTATTGATATGCCTTATGAGTGGTTTAAGGATAGTCATGAAAAGCAGGTACTAATACTCTGGTTAAATGAAGACAAAATCCCTGCTACAAGGTATGGGAATTTCATTAAAGTTCTATTCAATGGGTCAAAAAAGATTCAATCAGGGCAGTTTGATTTTTCTTTAATTGGACCAACCAACACATCACTCCTTGAAGTGGTCTCCTGCAACTGTCCAACCTGAGAGTAGAATTAAGCTCTGATATGGGTAGTTAATCAAGCTCAGGCAGCCTGATGAATTGCTTGATATTGATAATAAACCTCATTGGGAGTTTGGTTATCAAGACCTTGATGAAAGCG